>DVDT01000034.1 GCA_015296085.1 Trichormus sp. M33_DOE_039
GGGCTAATTCATGTTCTACAGAGAAAAATCAGACTCTTAATTTCTGCGTAGCCTACTTAGCGAAACAAAATAATCAAGGAACAAAAGTATTGGATTCCTAAATTTTCTCTGGCTACAAAGAATCAGCCCTACCCTAACCCCTAGGGCTAATTCATGTTCTACAGAGAAAAATCAGACTCCTAATTTCTGCGTAGCCTACTTAGCGAAACAAAATAATCAAGGAACAAAAGTATTGGATTCCTAAATTTTCTCTGGCTACAAAGAATCAGCCCTACCCTAACCCCCCTAAAAAAGGGGGGAATAAGAATCAAAGTCCCCCTTTTTAAGGGGGATTTAGGGGGATCTCAACTGATTTAATACATCGTTAAGAACTTTTCAAACATCCTCTTAGATAATTATCTCCAAATTATCCGCACAATATTAACCGAATACTCTCAACTTCCCTACGCTTACGGAGAATTAGAAAGACAGCTAATTATTGATGAAAGTGCCAACCATTATCTACTAGTCACACTTGGTTGGGAAAATAAACAGCGTGTACATGGTTGTCTGATTCACATTGATATTATCAACGATAAAGTGTGGATTCAAAGAGACGGCACTGAAAGAGGAATTGCGAATGAACTTGTCAGTGCCGGTATTCCTAAAAATAAAATCGTTTTAGCGTTCCAACCAGTTAACGTGAGACAGTCTACCGAATTTGCAATTGCTTAGATTCCTTCTAAATCCCGATGAGTAAAAGCTTTAGCATTTGCCCCCGTGTAGGTAGCAACAATATGTCCATTACCAGTCACTTGATACTTATATGTGACTAAACCTTCCAACCCGACAGGGCCACGGGGAGGCATTTGTTGTGTACTAATCCCCACTTCTGCGCCGAAACCATAGCGAAAACCATCAGCAAATCGGGTAGAACAATTGTGAAAAACTCCGGCGGAATTGACTAACCCAAAGAATGTTTCTACTGTCGCTAAATCTTCCGTGACGATCGCATCAGTATGACGAGAACCATATTCATTAATGTGAGCGATCGCAGTTTCTAAAGAGTCTACAATCTTCACCGCCAAAATCAAATCACTGTACTCTGTTTCCCAATCAGCATCAACGGCAGGTGCGATATTAGGTAATATCCTTAAAGTCCGTTCATCCCCGCGTAATTCTACATCAACTGCTTGCAAAGCTGCGGCAACTTTGGGTAGAAATTCCGCTGCGATCGCTTGATGTACTAACATTGTTTCAATGGCATTACAAGCGGCAGCATATTGGATTTTAGCATCAACAGCAATCTGCACAGCCTTATCAATATCAGCCGCTTCATCTACATATAAATGACAAATACCATCAGCATGACCCAGTACAGGAATGCGTGTATTTTCTTGCACAAACCTGACAAACGAATTAGAACCTCTAGGAATAATTAAATCTACATATTTATCTAACTTTAAAAGTTCTAAAGTTTCTTCTCTAGTTGTCAGTAATTGCACCACATCAGGACTCACATCTGTTAGCGATAAACCTTGTTTAATCGCCTTGACTATCGCCTCACAAGAACGTACAGCTTCTTTACCACATTTAAGAATGACACCATTACCTGATTTAATCGCCAAAGAGACAATTTGAATCGCCGCCTCTGGGCGTGCTTCAAAAATAATCCCCAACACTCCCAAAGGACAAGTTACACGCTTCAGCACCAAACCAGTATCTAGTTCTCGGTGTATCTGCACCTGTCCCACAGGATCAGCTAGCTTACCAACATCCCGCACCCCAGCGATCGCATCTCTTAACTTATGTTCATCCAACTGCAATCTTTTATATAGAGGTTTAGCAATACCCGCCGCCGTCGCCGCTTCACAATCAGCAATATTCGCTGACACAATCTCATCTTTGGCTGATTCTAACGCTTGAGCAACAGAGGCGATCGCTTGATTTTTTGCCTCCGTCGCCAGAATCGCTAGTTTACTAGCAGCTTGGCGGGTTTGTTGGGCAATGGTAGTCAGGGAAGAAGCAACTTGCAGAGTAGTCATGATTAAACAGAACTGTGATTGGTAGCACAAAACTTTAGCTTTTTCCCATCCTATCAACATTAAATGGATCGAGTCCGCGAAACGCTGACTTTTTCTGCCCCTATCTGCTATCAGTTGTTTGACCCAGCAAAAGAGGGATAATCTAAGTAAAATCAGTGTTAATAATCACAACATATCACTGAGTTTATATTAACAAAGCTGGTGTCTGCTATACAGTCACGCCTTGTGAGCTTTGTGACAATAAATCACCACTGGGAAGACATCCTCTCAAATATGCTTACACCAGAGGTTCTTTTTGAGCAAATTTATCCTTTAAATTACATTCAGTTTCCCATGTAGTTATTACGCATCTAGAAGCTGTAAGGGTTCACTAATTCATAGTTTGATGTAGCTACACGAAAGAATTTATTACCCGTTTATCCGCCTTTTATGTAATTAAATACGATTTCATCAAAACATTATGGATTATCAACCATTTACTTCCTATTTACTGTTTTTTTGCAAATGGTCTGTTTAATTTTATCTTAACTTTACAAACATCTTTAAATCAATCATAGAAATCACTTAGAAATAATATTTTTATTCGGTTTCAACGGCTATGATTTTTTTTTAGAAAACATAGCAATATTACCATTTTAGATAGATGTGCTTTTACGTAATATGATCTGCAATCCCCAACCCTGAATCTCCTCACTTGCTGAATTCATCTTCTGCACAATGTGGTTTTTTAAAGATTTATTAATCGAATATATGGCATGACTGAAATAAACTCATCACCAACAATCATTAAACATCATCAATTTTTCATTAATGTATAGCCAGAGAAATGAGATCAATATATACCTGCTTGCCAATAAAAAATAGAGTTGCAAAACATTAGTGTTTTCTAATCACAATATTGACTGTATATGAATAGGTTGAAATCATATGATGGAAAGAATTGATGCTTGTGTGATTCATAAATTGATAGAATTGCAAGTTGATCATCATCCTCATGATGTAGCAATCATTTGGCAAAATCAGCAATTAAGCTATCAAGAAATAAACCAAAGAGCCAACCAAGTTGCGCACTATTTGCGGCATTTAGGAGTTAAACCAGAGGTCTTAGTGGGAGTGTGCATAGAGCGATCGCTAGATATGGTGATTGCACTTCTAGGTATTCTCAAAGCCGGGGGAGCGTATGTCCCCCTTGATCCTACTTATCCCCAAGAGCGTTTAGGGTTTGTCATCGAAGATACTCAACTTCCCATCTTATTGACCCAACAGCATTTACTAGAGGCGATTCCTCAACATCAAGCACAAACCATCTGTATAGATAATGATTGGCAAACGATTGCTCAACATTCCGTAGATAACCCTATCTGTGAAACCCGACCTCACCATCTTGCTTATGTAATTTATACATCCGGTTCTACAGGTAAACCTAAAGGTGTAGCGATCGAGCATCGCAATACAATAGCCCTCATTGATTGGGCCAAGAAATTTTTTACTCCTGCACAATTACAAGGAGTACTATGCTCAACATCATTATGTTTTGATCTATCAATTTTTGAATTATTTGTTACTCTCAGTTGCGGTGGTAAAGTCATTCTGGCTCAAGATGCTCTACAGTTGCCCTATTTGCCCGCAGCATCGCAAGTCACATTGATCAATACTGTACCTTCGGCAATTTCCGCATTACTCCGTATGAATGGTATTCCTGCGTCGGTAAACACCGTTAACCTAGCAGGTGAACCGCTGCAAAATGCTCTTGTACAACAACTTTATCAGCTAGACCACATTCAACAAGTCTTCAATCTCTATGGGCCTACAGAAGATACCACTTATTCTACTGTGGCCTTAATAGAGAAAGGAGCAACCCAAATACCATCAATTGGAAAACCAATTGACAACACCGAAATCTATCTACTCGACTCCCTAATGAACCCTGTACCAGATGGGTCGGAAGGTGAAATTTATATTGCTGGCGCAGGTTTAGCCCGTGGTTATCTGAACTCTCCAGAGCTTACAAAAGAGAAATTTGTCGCCAATCCTTTCAGCAATCAATCAGGGTCACGACTTTATAAGACAGGAGACCTCGCTGTTTATTTACCTGATGGTAATCTCAAGTTTTTAGGTCGCATCGATCATCAAGTCAAAATTCGTGGCTTTCGCATTGAACTAGGAGAAATCGAGGCACGTTTGAATGAACATCCAGCAGTCCGTCAAGCGATCGTAGTTGCTCGTGAAGATGTACTTGGTAATCAACGATTAATTACCTATGTAGTCCCAATTTCTGCCGCAGATCAACCACTACAAGAAATCACCCCCAAAATTTTGCGGAGTTTTCTCCGTCAGAAATTACCTAACTACATGATCCCTTCAGCCTTTTTTCTGTTGGATGAATTACCCCTAACTCCCAACGGCAAGATAGATCGCCGTGCCTTACCTGTACCTAAAAGTTTTCAAAGAGAGCAAGAACATTACATCGCACCCCGTACTCCATTGGAAAAACAACTAGCAGATATTTGGAGTCATTTGCTAGGAATAGAGACTATTTCAATTGACGACAATTTTTGTGAGCTAGGAGGAACTTCTTTATTAACTATTCAACTCATTGCTGAACTCAGAGAAGCATTTCAATTAGATATCACCTTAGAAAATTTTCTCCGGCTACCAACGGTTTCAGGTTTAGCACAAACTATTACCGCTCTTACTCAAGTTGGGATTGTCACTCAATCAAATAACCCTTTAGAAACAGAAATCTTATTAGACTCTTCCATTCAACCCCAAAACACTCAGACCGCACCTGTACTGGATTTTTTCTTAACTGGTGCTACTGGGTTTTTAGGTGCTTTTTTACTCTACGAACTGCTACAAAAAACTAGAGCTGATATCTATTGTCTGGTGCGTGCTAGCAGTCTTGAAGAAGCACGAGTCAGAATTGTCAGTCGCCTGAAAACTTATCAAATCTGGCACGAAGACTTTAATGACAGAATTATTCCCGTTGTAGGAGACTTAAGCCAACCGTTTTTAGGACTAGAAGCACAACAGTTTTCTAGATTGGCAGAAAAAATAGACATCATCTATCACTGTGGCGCATCTGTAAATATGGTGTATCCATATTCAGCCCTAGAAAGTATGAATGTTTTGGGGACGCAAGAGGTTTTGCGTCTAGCCAGTCAGCACAAAATTAAGCCTGTGCATTTCATCTCTACAGTTGATGTGTTGTCATCAAAAAATGGTATTGAGATAGTTCAAGAAGGAGATAACAACACTGCTGGCGATATGCACCTCCACAGTGGTTATGCACAAAGCAAATATATTGCTGAACAGTTAGTCCACATCGCCTCTTTGAGAGGACTACCAGTTTCCATCTACCGTCCTAGTAACATTATGGGACACAGTAAGACAGGCATTTGCTCAACAACCAGCTTCTTAGCCAGGATGATCAATAGTTGCATTGAAATGGGTATTGCTCCTGAGCTAGAGGCACTTTTAAACATTGTACCTGTAGATTATGTCAGTCAAGCGATCGCTCATCTTTCACTGCAACAGCAGATACGCGGCCAAACTGTTTATATTGTCAATCCTCAACCTATCGCTTGGAGACATTTACTGGATTGGATGGAGAGTATAGGCTATCCACTACAGAGGGTTGCTTTTGAAGTCTGGTATGACAGATTATCCCAACTCGTAAAATACAATTCAGAGAATTCGCTCTTTCCTTTAATCAGCGTCTTAACGCCTAGTTTTGTACAGAAATTACTAGGAACATTTCGGTTTAACTCTGAAAACACTCTCAACGAATTGAATCGCCATTCTATTTGTTGTCCCCCTGTCAACGACGAATTACTACAGACTTATTTTTCTTATTTCATCCAAACAGGCTACTTACAACCTCCTACATCAAGTAGTGAATGCAGAGGTTTAGTGTTTTCTGAAAACCCAGAAAATTCGGGTGTCTCCAAAACTTCTCAACGTGGTGCGATCGCCAAAATTGCCAACCTACACAACATTTAACATTAGGATGTGAAGCTGTGAATATGAGCAAAACTTGGAGCAATTGGTTAAAAAGGCGCATCTACTTACCTAATTTCAGTGGTCATGCTCAAGGTAAGTACACAGCTTCCCTCACACAACAAACACTCATCAAAACTGCCATCAGCATTGGTGGAGTGATCGTTGTGTCTACTGGGATTGCCTATTTTCAAATGATTTCTAGAATTACCGCTGAGTCTCTCACCGAAGTCGAGAAATATGTCCAACTGCGAGCGCAACGCGAAAAAGGAATTTTTATTCTGGCAGAAGAAAATCATGCTCTACTCAAGCAGGCTCTGTTAAAAAGGCTAACAGCAAAGAGTAACCAAGATCCTCAAGATGAATTTAATCAATTATTTGTGAGGATGGCAGACGGTACTATTCGCAATCGTCCTCATAAATTTGATCTGCAACAATCACCAGGATTATTCCTTGGTAAAAACGTCAAGATCAATTCTGATATCCGCAAACGTGCGATCGCCTATTTTCATGAACTTAGTGCCTACGGACCAGCATGGCGTAATCGCTTTGTCAACACGTATATGCAAATTCCAGAAAATGGGATTGCTATTTATATGCCTAGCTATCCTTGGGTACAAAATGCCCCCCATGATGAATCTTTCAGAGTCACAGACGATGAATCTTTTTACATTACCAATAAAACCCATAATCCTCAGCGAAAAACTGTTTGGACAGGAATTTATTACGATCAAGTCGCCAAAGCTTGGATGACTTCTTGCGTTACACCAGTTGATCTAGATGGCAGACACATTGCTACTATTGGACACGATATTCTAATTGGTGAGTTGCAAGAACGCACAGTTAATGATGCTTTTGAAGGTACTTACAACATGATCTTTCGACAAGATGGGCGATTGCTAGCTCATCCTGGTCTGATGCAAAAGATTGAAAACGAAAAAGGGAAATTTAATATATTAGATTCCCAAGATGAGCATCTCAATAACATTTTTCAACTCGTTAAAAGCAAACATCCTCATCAAATTATTATTGATAATCCTAAAGATGATGAGTATCTAGCAGTAACAATGATTGACGGGCCAGATTGGTACCTAGTCACAGTCTACCCTAAATCACTATTAGGGAAAAAAGCCTTTGTCACGGTACGACTCATCATATTTGCTGGACTGACATCACTATTAATTGAAATTATTCTCATATTTTTGATTTTACGTTACCAAATTTCTGCTCCTTTAACTAAGTTAATGGCAGCAACTGAAACGATTGCTGCCGGTAATTTAAATATTGAACTTGATGTAACACGCCAAGATGAGTTAGGTCGTCTTGCGTATTTATTTAATAAAATGGCTCAGGAGTTACGAGAATCTTTCACTACTTTTGCCAATACTAATGAGGAGTTAGAACTAAGAGTAAAAAAACGCACCTCTGAACTACAGGCAGCTAAAGAAGCTGCTGATAGTGCCAGCAAAGCCAAGAGCGAATTTCTAGCGAACATGAGTCATGAATTGCGTACACCCCTTAACGGTATCTTAGGCTATGCTCAAATTCTACAAGGGGCAAAAAATTTCACTGATAAGCAGCAAAAAGGTATTAGTGTTATTAGCCAATGTGCTGCACATTTATTAACTTTAATTAACGATATTCTGGATATTGCCAAAATCGAAGCTCAGAAGATAGAACTGTATCCCACTAACTTTCACTTCCCTGCATTTTTGCAAGGTATTACTGAAATTTTTCGTATCAAAGCCGAACAAAAAAATATTGAATTTTTATATGAAGCTGATGATCATCTACCTATAGGTATCCAGGCAGATGAAAAAAGATTGCGTCAGGTATTAATTAACCTATTAGGTAATGCCATTAAGTTTACTGATAAAGGAGTAGTCAAATTTGTAGTTAAACAAGAAAATTTAGGAAGTAAGAACCGGGGAGAAGCATCAATCTATCGTCTGCGATTCCAAGTTGAAGATACTGGTGTAGGTATGACCGGTGAAGAAATAGAAAAAATATTTTTACCATTTGAGCAGGTTGGTGACATTAAAAAGCAATCAGAAGGAACAGGTTTAGGATTAACTATTAGTCAGAAAATAGTTGCTATGATGGGTGGCAATTTAGAATTAAAAACTCAGTTAAATACAGGCAGCGTTTTTTGGTTTGATGTGGAGGTACAAGAAGCAAGGGAATGGGCAGAAAAATATCAAGTTTTTTCCCCGGCAAGTATTGTTGGTTGCCAAGGAGAAAACCGCAAAATTTTAATCATTGATGACCGTTGGGAAAATCGCTCAGTCATCGTTAATTTAATAGAACCTCTGGGATTTAATGTTAGAGAATGCAGTGATGGTCAAGAAGGTTTGGCAACAGCATTAGATTTTTGCCCCGACCTAATTATTACTGATATTCCTATGCCTGTCTTAGATGGTCAGGAATTAATACATTACTTACGCAATTCACCTGATTTAAAAGATGTGAAAATTATAGTTTCATCAGCCAACGTTTACAAGACTGACATCCAAAAAAGCTTAGATGCTGGTGCGAATGACTTTCTGGCTAAACCTATACAAGCATCTGATTTGCTAGAAAAGTTGCAAAAGCATTTAAATTTGCAATGGATTTATGAGCAGAAAGGAGAAAATAAAACAGCAGATACATGTGCATTAGATATCGGATCAAAAAATTCATTATCTTGTGCATCTAAGATAGTGCCTCCCTCGGCAGATACGCTGCTGAAATTATATGAACTTGCTTTAAAAGGGCGGGTACAAGCTATCAAACAAGAATTAGAACGGCTAACTCAAAAAAATCCAGAACTAACTGCATTCTCTAAAGAGATTAATCAATTGTCTCAAAAATTTCAGATTGAAAAAATTCAAAAATTTATTCGTAATTTTATTGAAGTAGAGCAATCAAAAAATTAGGCAATTGCTATTTTAAATAAAATTTTATGTAGATCAATGGTTGATAGGCAGGGATAATAATGCACATCCAAGATACAAATGTCATTTTAATTGTTGATGATATTCCTACTAATTTAGAAGTCCTCTCAGAAGCTCTAATAGATGCTGGATTTGAAGTTGCAGTAGCAACTAGTGGAGAAAGCGCGCTCAAGCAAGTTGAATACGATCTACCAACATTAATTTTGTTAGATGTGATGATGCCAGGAATTGGCGGATTTGAAACTTGCCGTCAATTAAAAGCTAATCCCAAGACAAAAGATATACCCATTATTTTTATGACTGCTTTGAGTGACTCTGTAGATAAAGTCAAAGGCTTATCGCTAGGTGCTGTAGACTATATCACTAAGCCATTTCAACAAGCAGAAGTTTTAGCGCGTGTTCAAGTTCATGTGCAACTGCGAAATATCGGTGTAGCACTGGAAAAGCAGAATATTCATTTAAAACAAGAAATTGAGCAGCGTATTGCAGCAGAAGCTGCCTTACAGCAGCTAACTCAAGATTTAGAACAGCGTGTAGCAGCAAGAACCGAAGAACTTTCTCAAGCTCTCCATACTTTACAAAATGCACAAGTTCAGCTTGTACAGTCAGAAAAATTAGCTACTTTAGGGCAGTTAGTAGCTGGTATTGCTCACGAAATTAACAATCCAGTTAACTTTATCTACGCCAATATTCATCACGCTAATAAATATATTCATGACTTACTAGTACTTATCCAGCTTTATTTAGAGCGGTATCCCCATCCTGCTGACGATATTGAAAAAACAATTAAAGATGTAGACTTAGAGTTTCTGATTGAAGATTTACCAAAGCTACTTTCTTCAATGGAAATGGGAGCAGCAAGAATTAGTGAAATTGTCAAATCTTTCCGTAATTTTTCTCGTCATGATGAAGCTGATATTAAAATAGTAGACCTACATGAAGGTATTGATAATACACTAAAGATTCTTGAGCATCGTCTGAAGAAAAAAGTTGATGCTCCGGCAATTCGTCTTCTGAAGAAATATGGCAACCTACCTATGGTTGAATGCTGTGCTGGAAAAATGAACCAGGTATTTATGAACATTATCAGTAATGCAATTGATGCTTTAGAAGAGGCAAGCAGCAACGGAGAACGGTTGATTGAACCTACTATTTTGATTCACACTGATGTGGAAGCAGAATATGTTGTCATTCGGATCATCGATAATGGCTTAGGAATACCACAGGATGTTCAACAACGATTATTTGATCCTTTCTTCACCACAAAACCCGCAGGTAAAGGTACAGGATTAGGGCTATCAATCAGCTATCAAATTGTTAAGGAGCAACATGGAGGATCACTATTGTGTATATCTAATCCAGGTAAGGGAGCAGAGTTTGTCATTAAAATTCCGATTAAACATTTGAGTCAATCTGAGCAGGTTTTGTCACTGGCGCGACAATGAAGCTATTTTTACCCTAAAAGTGGTTGAGCATTTTTCTGCTAGCAGCTTACACACCTTGTCAATAAGCCGAAGTCATCCTTTTTTATAACTATTTTTATAACTATAGGTATAGGCTTTAAGTATTTATGTTAAGTAAAACCTAAAAATAGCTAAAGAAATTTAGTAAATTACTGTATAGATAGAAACATAAATAGTAGATTTAAACAAATTTTTGCATAGCTACCGGAGGGCGGCCTGATGGTGACAGCGAGAGAACCACAACAACAGGTAAAGATTGGCCCAACTCGACTACTGATTAATAATGAGTGGGTAGACAGTGTTAGCGATCGCAGATTTGAGACAATTAACCCAGCTACAGGTGAGGTCATCTGTGAAGTAGCAGAAGCCGATGCGCTAGATGTAGACAAAGCAGTGCAAGCAGCCCGTAAAGCTTTCGCTAGTGGGGAATGGCCAAAAATATCAGCGACTCGTCGTGGTGAGTTGCTATATAGGTTAGCCAATTTAATTGAGCAAAATATTGATGAGTTGGCACGATTAGAAACCTTAGATAACGGTAAACCACTGCATGATTCCTTGGGTGACTTAGAATTAGTGATCGCCTGCTATCGTTATTATGCAGGTTGGGCAGATAAGGTACAAGGTAAAACCATTCCGATTAGTGGGCCATACCTCTGCTACACTCGCCATGAGCCTGTGGGTGTAGTTGGTCAAATTATCCCCTGGAATTTCCCCCTATTAATGCAGGCGTGGAAATTAGCCCCAGCTTTGGCGACAGGCAACACTGTTGTCATGAAGACAGCTGAACAAACACCGCTGTCAGCGTTGCGAGTGGGTGAATTAATCGTAGAAGCTGGATTTCCCCCTGGAGTGGTGAACATATTATCAGGATATGGCCCGACAGCCGGAGCTGCGATCGCTCATCACATGGATGTGGATAAAGTGGCGTTTACAGGTTCGACTGAGGTAGGCCATTTGATTATGGAAGCTGCTGCTAAAAGTAACCTGAAGCGTGTCACTTTAGAACTAGGCGGAAAGAGTCCCAACATCGTGTTTGCTGATGCTGATTTGGATGCCGCTATCGAGGGCGCGCACGATGCTTTATTCTTTAACCAAGGTCAATGTTGCTGTGCTGGTTCACGGCTATTTGTAGAAGAAAAATGCTATGACGAGTTTGTCGCCAGGACTGTAGAAAAAGCCAGAAACAGAATTGTCGGCGATCCCTTTGATAGCAATACAGAACAAGGGCCACAGGTAGACAAAGACCAATTCGATAAAGTCATGAGTTACATCGAGTCAGGAATGCGACAAGGGGCGCAAATGTTATGCGGTGGAAACCGCGTCGGAGACAGAGGTTTCTTTATAGCCCCCACCGTGTTTGCTGATGTCCGTGATGAGATGCAGATTGCCCAAGAGGAAATCTTTGGCCCGGTAATGAGTATTATCAAATTCAAAGATATTGACGAAGCAATTCAACGGGCTAATAACTCCATGTACGGACTCGCTGCCGCTGTTTGGACAAAAGATATTACCAAGGCTCATGCGATCGCTAACAATGTCCGTGCTGGTACAGTATGGGTAAATTGCTACGACGTATTTGATGCAGCCGCACCATTTGGTGGGTTTAAGCAATCAGGTATCGGTCGTGAACTTGGTGAATATGGCCTACAACAGTACACCGAAGTTAAGACTGTTACCATCAAGTTGTAGATTGGATATATTCGGACTCTTGAGCAAATCGGCTCTTGCCCGTTGGCTCAAGAGTTTCTAACTCATCCAAACTGTAATCAGATAGGGGGCGGCTTATTACTGCCTCCCTTTTTTATAGGCAGTTCCGATGAAGCAAGTTTCACAGTCAAACATGAAAAACGTCTTTCTCCCCCTGCTACCCCTGCCTCCCCTGCTACCCCTACTCTTTCAAGTCAGGGGGCAGGGGGAGATTTTTATTGGGACTGGCTTCTTCACAAAAATAATAAAGAAACTATTTGGAATGCTTAGTACTAATGCACTACAATATATAAATCTTCCGAATTTAAATTCCTAAGCAATCATACGTAAATATGCTGAATCATAGTCAGAACTCTCCAGTTAATTCAGCTAATGTTCTATACAGACACGGTGATGTTTTGCTGAGACGGGTTGCGAACATACCTAATCATGCTCAAAAACGCACAGGTGCGACTTTGGCTCACGGCGAAGTCACAGGACACAGCCATCGCATCCAGCAGCCTCATGCTGTGCAGTTATGGGTGCATGGTCATGACGTGTTTTTAGAGGTGAAACAAACGGGAGCAACTTTAGTTCATGAGGAACATCAAGCCATTGAATTGCCTCAAGGGATTTACCGTGTTTGGCGACAACGGGAATACCGCCCTGATGCTTACGTAGAGGTGGAAGATTAATGCTCAGTTTAATGTCAAACGGGCGTGTGCCGAAGAAACTAGCAAAACAACACCCACCAGCAAGTGATGAGCCAGTATCGGCGGAACTTGCACGCCGACTCATACTTGAGCATCGCGCCTGGCATGGAATGCGTGTTTTGGGTCACTTGGATTTAAGCGGTGCGTCACAGCTTTACCAATTACCAGAAAATCTTACCTGTGAAAGTTTGGATATTAGCGACTGTGTAAATCTAACTCAGCTTTCTAAAGGTCTTCATGTTACCCATTGGATTGAATTAGCTGGAAGTGGGATTACTAATTTAGAAACAGGACATGGTTTCGTTTTGCGGTGGCGGGGTGTAAGAGTTAGCGACAAGATTGCCTTTGCAGGTGATTCCATTACCGGACAAGATATCCTCAACACAGAGAACGTTGAGTTACGCCGTGTATTGATTGAGCGGGTAGGATACGAAAAATTTATCCAGCAAGTGGGAGGATTGATCCGCCACCGCGATCGCGATGTAGGAGGAGAACGTCAGTTGATCTATATTCCTTTCGAGGATGATGAACCCCTGATGGTCTTAAAAGTGATTTGCCCATCCACAGGACACACTCATATACTACGCGTTCCCCCCTATATGCAGACTTGCCATCAAGCAGCAGCTTGGATCGCTGGGTTTGACAACCCAGATGATTATCACCCCATAATTGAAGCCTGATCACAATTTTGGATTTTCGATTGGAAATAGCCCTCTGTAAATTGCAGCTACGGTGTACACACAAGTCTAATAACCTAGCCCGACAACGTTTTGATCCCCCCTAACCCCCTAGGGCTAATTCATGTTCTACAGAGAAAAATCAGACTCTTAATTTCTGCGTAGCCTACTTAGCGAAACAAAATAATCAAGGAACAAAAGTATTGGATTCCTAAATTTTCTCTGGCTACAAAGAATCAGCCCTAGGGGTATA
>DVDT01000026.1 GCA_015296085.1 Trichormus sp. M33_DOE_039
GGGCTAATTCATGTTCTACAGAGAAAAATCAGACTCTTAATTTCTGCGTAGCCTACTTAGCGAAACAAAATAATCAAGGAACAAAAGTATTGGATTCCTAAATTTTCTCTGGCTACAAAGAATCAGCCCTACCCTAACCCCCCCTTAACAAAGGGGGAACAAGAATCAAAGTCCCCCTTTTGAACAGGGTGGTTTCATACAACCAGAGAAAAAAATAAACCTAGCTTTCAAAGCCTCTCTCCCCGTGGGGGAGAGGTTTGGAGAGGGGTCAAAATCTCGGTTACAAAAAGAAAAATCAAAACTTATAGATTTTTCTTTTTGTATGAAACCACCCTGCGTAGGTAAATTGCAGGGGGACAATTGTTGGTCTTCAATTAGTAGTATTGGGCTGTACAAACCGCTTAATTTCACCGCAGGCGATATAAGATTTGCCATCAGGGGCAGTTTTGACTTCATCAACAACGTACAGCATTCCTTCCTCACGCACTGAACGCGGAAAACGCATATTCCAATCGGGTTCATACCCGTCGGAAACTACCCTAGCCCGCAATTTACTGCCATCTTTGACACATTGCACGAGAATGCCATCATTTACCGTGTCAGTGGTAGGCAGATCCGCCGAACTAGCAGGCCCTTTAGAAGCTTTGCCTGTGCTAGCAGGTCTTGATTGTCTGGGAGCAACAAAAATGTCAGCTTCACCGGGTTTAGTCAAACGGTTAATTTGGCCAGTTACACGATAGAAAGTGCCATCAGTTGAAAGTTCCACACCTTCAACCACATAGCGCGCCCCCTCTGCACGAATGGCGCGGGGAAACTGGACGTTTTTATCGGCATCATAACCATCAGACAAGACTTTTACCCGCAGCTTACCCCCTTCACGCACACAGTATAATTCAACGCCTGAACCGATATCATTGACTGTGGGCATGGCGTATATTTCATCACCCACAGTCACACCACGACCCACCAAATCATTGCGAGTGCGCGTCATCGCCTGATAGGTTTGATCCAACAGTTCTTTACGTCCTGCATTACCCAGAGCTTTTTGTGCAATTCGACCCGCGAAATATTCCAGCTGATCTATTTCCTCAGCAATTTCAAAATTCTCATTCAAGCCTTTATTTCGCAAATCCTGCACCAGAGAACGTAAGATTTGTTCAGCTTCTTGATGTTTACCGCGTTCCGCTAGATCAAGGGCAGTTTCCTTTGCCTTCGCAATAGTTAGACGGCTCAAGTCAAGGATGATATTACTAGAAGCAGCAAAAGCGGATTCCTCAACTGTGCCAACTTTGGCGATGACATCTGTTGTTCCTGAAACGTTTTGAATGACGTTATTCTGCACAACATCAGCACTATAATGCAGCTTCATCACAGGTAATTCACCAACTTGAGCCGCAGAAACTTCCAGACTTAACCCTAAAAGTTTGTCTTCACCTTCGTAAAGTTCTCCTAAAGTAATCACCGATTGATCTGTTTGATTCTGGTTGACTTTCGCCAGACTTAAAATATCAACCAAATTCACACCATCAGCTAAATCAAGGGTGACTTTCAGATTTTGCCCTACTACTGCTCTGAGACTATCTAATTCAATGCTAAACACTTCACTAGCTTCATCAATGCTTTGAATGAAGTAGAAGTTACCACTAGCAGCTCTTGCCATCCCAATTAGCAGATCCTCATTAAAACCTTGAGCAAAGCCTAGTGTAGTAGTAATAACGCCTTCTTCAGCTTTCTGACCGGCCGTGGCTGTGAGGACTTTCGGATCTTGAATTCCCATGTTGGCGTGACCATCTGTCAGCAGCAACACACGGTTGATTTTTTGGGGATCAAATTTCTGTTTCACATATTCGCAACCCTTGAGCCATCCCCCAGATAAATTGGTAATACCTCCTGCGTAAACTTTACGTAGAGCATCTTTCAACGCAGATTTGTTGGTGACAGGCTGGGGTGGAACAACAGTATCTACCGCATCATCGTAAACAACCACTGACAGAATATCATTAGCCTCAAGTTGATCCACTACAGATTCAGCTGCTTTGAGCGCGTGATACAAAGGCCCACCTGCCATAGAGCCGGAACGGTCAATCACGAGAGACAAGTTAAGGTCGCGTCGCGGAGACTCAGGTATATCAGCACGAAAGCGGAGCAACATATTGCTCTTTAATGAGGAGCCGACAGTTAATATAGCTGGGTCAAATGCGTAACTTGTTTTGATCATGTTTTCAACCCTCGGAATGATGTGAAACAGTAGTTAGCTTGATCAGACGCTTTCTTTTCACTCTAGTAATTTAATGAATTAGAATAGACCCGGCAAAGTGGCAGAAATAGAAATGCGGGTTGCGACCAGAGGGCGTAATGTGCGATCCGACGGCTGAAATGATAGTACGCAAGAAAATATCGGATACCTCTAATGTGGGTGCAAGTCCCACCTTTGTCATTCTGGTAAAATATTACTGGTGGCGTGCCTGCAACAATAGAAAGCGCGTGATTTTCTGATTAAAGAAAGTACCACGAGGGGAAAGCAATTGTAACCCCAGCGTTCTTACCGATTCCGGTTGCGGCAATTGCAAAAAGTTCCGGCTGTGTCGCCACCACCTTAAATCAAAGCTTTAACCAGTTCGCGGAATAACAACCGAATTGCGATCGCAGCAATTTTCATTCTCACCAGTTTGACCGGGCGGCCAGCTTCCTTCTCAGTGTCCAGCTTCTCCCCCAAACTTTTACCAATTTCATTTTTTAATCGCGATCGCTTGGGTTCAATCCTGGTAAACACCCACTGCCAGAGTGATTTTCTACATAAATCAGACCCACCAACTACTTTAGCTTTGCGAATATCGCCGGAAGCTTCCAACGATGGGGCCACACCCAAGGCTTTTTGAAATCTCCTCAGTGATAAGTGGCGTTTGGTGGGCTTTTTGGAGTTTCGCCCCTGGCGTATCTTCACTTCCGGCTTACCGTCTTCACCCATGAAACCTGATAACGGGTAGATTTGGGAAATGACGATCGCAACTAATCGTTTACCAAACCCGAACCTGTGGAAAACTTCCAGGTATGGTTGAAACCTAGCATCAGTAAGCAATTCATGTAACTCATGCTCAATTGCTGATTCCTCGCGCTGGAGGTTGCACAGTCGCGCCGCATGGTAGCGAACTGTATCACTAATTCCCAATCCTGCGGTGTTTTGATAAAGTAGGTCATATTTTTTACTTTTTCGTTCCTGTGCTAACCATCCCCACAGTAAGGGGACTAAATCAGAATCATTGCGGCGCGATCGCACCAGGGCAACTTCTGGGAACTGCCAAGCTAAATCCTGACGGATACGATTAATGATTGGGGATTGCACACGGTTCAAATGGGACAGTCTCAGCACTAGTTCGCGAATCCGAACAATAGTTAGATCACGAACTTGCACAAAACGCCGCAGATCCTGGTGATAGTCGAAGTAGTAACAGGCAAGTGCTAAAGAATCGGCATCATCATCTTTGTCGGGCAATGCCAGATGATGCTGGCGATAGCTCCTTAATTCTTTATGCCCAACTAACCGGACTTCAACCCCAGCACGGGCTAAATGTGTTCCCCAAAGTTTGCTGTAATTTGTGCCGGTAGGTTCAATAATTGCGATGTCCGGGTTTAGTGCCAATAGCTCCTTAATTCCTTGGCTGTTGGCACTGAACCGATGAAACTGACATTCGTAATAAAATTGACGTGGTGAATTTGGCTTTTCTAACAGTAGACAAGCCGAAACTGAGGACTTGCTGATATCAAGCCCTAAAATTCTGGTCATTCGGTTTCCTCTGGGTGGTTCGTTTTGCAATCCCCTGGTGTCGAAGCCTATGAATCACCCGTAAGCCCTAACAGCTTGCTTCACTCTCAAGGCAATGCCGCAGCGCGAACTGCGGCGACACTAAGGATAAGACAGTACACAGACCAGTAACCGAGCTTACGAAAACAAGAAAGCCTTAAGCTTGATTCAGTGTAAAAGCCCTAAGTTACTGGCTGTTGTGCTGTGCGTCTGGTTTGGACTCAGACCGCGACGGTGGCAGTGGCCACCGTTTCGCCGGTGAGTCAGTCCGGCTCATCAGGCTAATAAACTTCGTCGTTGGAATAAGCTGTCAAATCGTTGTCTATGACTTGTTCTAGTTCTTCTACAACGGTTTCTAGTATTTCTTTGACCTTTTGATCAGTCTCATGGTTCGCTTGTTCTTGACCGAGAGCAAGTTTCAATGCGCTTTGAATTTTGTATTGGGCAATGTGTAATGATTGCCAGAGTTCGTAATAATCCCAACTTGGATCAGGTTTGGGAATGGTGTTAGTTAAGTCTTTATCAGTCATCAGTAATTGTGATATTTTTGACGTTAATAAATGGTTTCAAGTTAAGGGCGATCGCTCTCCAAGCTCCTGAAGTGCGATCGCTTTTGATTACTCCTCTTCTTCTGTTACCTCTTGAATTTCCTGTGTGACTTTCTTTAGACCCTCAGCAATACTTTCATCGTTGTCAGGGTTGATGATGATCGGTTCAATGCCGAACTGTCTCCAAAAATCTGGATTATCAATTTCCACCGAATTGCCTCCTTAAGCGTTCCAAAAGGTCTTTACCCTCGCCATAGCGTTGGCCAGTGAAGCCCAGCACCTCAGTCACGATCGCGCTGTCACTTTTACCCTCCCCAAATCGCTGAATTAGCCGCCAAATTACCCGATCATTTTCCGAAAAAGAATCTCCAAAACCCGCTTCCTGACTGCTTTTCAGGTCATTTTCAGCCGATTTTTTGGGGTAATTTGCATTGTCATAGTATGGTTGTACTATGGTTGAACCACCGCGCAGTGTTACGGCTTTCATCTCGCGGTATGGTGGGAGCTTGCAAGGCTGATCATCAAGTAGACAGTGACTCTGGTCGAGTTTTAACCAGTCGATCAGCTGTTGATTTTTCAAGCTTTTGGCGTGAGCTTGTGCTTTTTTACCCAAGCGGATACGGAAGAAAGCATCAGCTAAATCGCTTTTACCCTCTAGTCCCCAGGCTGCAACGCGGTCATACTGGGATAACAGAATGGTGAAACGTCGCGCTTTTCTCCCGCGTCGGGCGTGACGTTCTAACCATTCGCCGGAACTGGGGACTTTTGAAACCAGTTCAGGATACTCCTCAGCAATGATTACCCGTTCAGTACCGGATAATGCACCATCACCACGTTCGGTTCTCAGCTTGAGTTGATTGCTCAAGTCCTCCAAATCCTCAAGCATTCCAAGCTCGATAGCTCCCCAGTCCTCACCCTTACCGATGACTTCTAATCCTTGCCAGTCTGTTGGTGTGCCTTCGCACTCGTAGACGCGAACAACGCCACCAACGGTATAAGCAAGGTATTGAGCAAGGGTACTTTTCCCCGTCCCCATCTCCCCGATGATCATGACTTGTTTACCTTCAATGGCTGCAATGATGTCTGTGATGACTTCTAGAGGCTCATTGGTGACGGCTGCGGCTTCAATTACCTGAGTCATGGGTGTGCCGGCGTATGGTAGGGCATCGTAAACTTTGAGTAAGTTTTTGATGCAATTCTCTAACCCGTCACAAAACCAAATGCTTAATTTAAAAGCATTTCGGGTAATATTGACACTGAATAGAGATGTCGAGAAAATTACCCTCCCTAGTCCCCAGGCGCAGTAACGTAACAGAGTTTTACTATCCGGTAATCGCAACTCTACCCACACACCAGCTGTAGCCGTCTTTGGGGTAACTGGGGATTTTACCTCAATCACTTCACTTGCCATACTGCACCTCTATTTTCAGATGCCACTGGGTATCTTTGGGCTGGGTGCTGAGGGCTAATAAGGAAAATGTTAGTGAGGTTAAGGTCAAAATTATCGCTGTGGCTTGGTTCACTGTTTCACCTCCTTTTGGTTGGCCCAAAACTCAGTCATGTAAGACAGTGCCTCACGCGCAATCTCCTGATCTTCATCAGTTCGCCCCAAGTTAGGTTTTGTTGGGTCGTCGTTCGCTACTACAACTGATGCTTTAACGGCTAACTCCTGCGGTACACCGTTGGAGGTTAGAACATCCAGCGACACTTTATAAATTCGTTCATTTTTCATGATCATGAACCTCCAACGCCAAGCTAGTTAATGCGGTTTGGGCATCTCCCAAGGTGGCATCCGGGGAAAAGCCTTTAGCCAGCAAGGTTTTATAGTCTGGGTGTTCGCTGATTTGTTCAATTAGAGATTGTGCATTGGCGATTAGGTCTATTAGTTTCATCCCAAACTCCGATACATGAAGGAATTAGAGGCGAAACCTTCACCCGCTACTAGTTCATCTTCTGGGGTATCTGCAATGATGTCAGCCCAGCCGGTTAGATGATTGTTGCGGATGTTAGTTTCTGCGATCGCGCCAAGTCCAGGACGCGCTGCTTCAAATTCATCAATTACTTTCTGTTCTTTGGTTGTTAATTCTCTGTTCATGGTAAATTTTTGATGGATGTTGAATAATTCAAGCAAGCCTTGGTGTGAGAGCTAGGGCTTGCTTTGGTTTGGATGGTTAGACAAAGAAACTCGAAAGCATCTCCCAGAACCGACCATCATCACCTCACGATCAGCGAGGCGAACAGCCTTGGAGCGTGAGACTTTCATCATGGGGAACGACCCGTCAGGCGACAGGCTAAACATCTCGTAATTTTTTAAAGAACTCCATTCCACAGCTGTTTTATCAGTGAGTCCTGAATAATCAACCGTGTTCATATCTGCGGCCGAAACTGCACTAGGCAAAGCTGGTAAGTGTCGTTTTGGCTTCTCCTTTTCTTTGGTTGTGGTTCTTTTGTCGGTGTTAGATGTGGCTTTAGTGCCGTTATGACTGACTTCTAGTGTTTCCATAGTTGGGGCATAAGGGTATGATGCACGGTCTATAGTCCGTGCATAGTGCGTTTTAACTGTGAGCATAGGGGGCTTTAAATGCCACTATGCACCGTTTTAGTGCCACTATCGAGTAGTGTTTAATTCATGAAAACCTTGCTACATAAGGCTTTGAGCTTTTAGGGTGTGTCCGCACGGGGAACTAAGCCAAGTGTGCGGGTGCTTGCTCCAGGTGCAACGCAAAGGGTTAGGCGTTGGGGAGCTAATGAGTGTTGCAAATTCAACTGCACGTGCTATCATCTCTCTATACTTATTGCACGTGCAATAATAGAAGTCAAGCATATTTTTATAAAGCACGTGCAAAATCATCTAGTTAGCACGTGCAATAATTTAGGGGTTGCTATGGCCATCAAGAATGATAGAAAAAAATACAACAGAGAAGAAGACGGTAAACGCGACGCTGAGAATGTCTCATCAAGATTGGGAAGCACTGAAAAACAAAGCATCTCAACTGGGAATGACTCGGACAGAGTTCTTTACCCAGATAGCCAGAGGCGAAATCAGGCTAGAGCATGGGCTGCTGATGGAGGACAAGAAACTACTGGGGGAATTTATCGTAGGCTGAAACAATTACACGCAGCTTGTTTAAATCTCATTGACTCTAATCACAAGCAGCTTGAGAACAGCCTACATGAAAGTAAAAAACTAACTGAAGAGTTAAATGATTTAGAGATACTCTTAGCCGAAACTTTAGACGATATACCGGAAAAAGATTAAACCGTCCTTGCCCATACAGGCAGGACGGTTTATTTTTTGCGATCGCACTCACTACAAACGTGATCGCCAAGCCTTAAAAAATGCAAATAGCCACCTAAAACATCACTTCGCGGTGGCTAAATTACCAAATAGGATAATGTCATTATGTCAGAAAATAGAAATAAAATCAATATCCCCTGGACACAAGAACACGAAGCATACTGTTATAAACATCGTATTAGCCCGGCTGCGAAATCTCTATGGCAGTGGTTAATGCTAGAGGGTCAAATATCAGAAGAAATTGAACCTGATTTGTCAGCATTTAACAACTGGGTAGAGAAAGTTAGGGGCAAAGGATACGCTCATAATTACCTTAAAAAAATCTTTGACCAGCTAGTAGAACATAGAGTCATACAAGTAGTTAAACAGTATTCATGGAAGATATTTAAGTTACTTGTGCGACCTTTAGAATGGTTGAAGCCACCTAAAAAGCCGCGAGAAAAAAAGTTACACAACCATAATTATAGTTACGATTCAGACACCTCTAACCAACAATCTTCCGTTCCGAGTAATACTCAGCAGCAGCCTTCTAATATTGACGACAACTTGGCTACTCTTGCTGAAAACGGTATCAATTTTGACGATGGTATTAAAGAGGTTCTAGAGCGTCCTAAACACGAAATAAAGCTGGCGATTTTAATGTTTAATCTTCGTGGTGGTTTCGAGAAAATAGAAAACCCTGAAGGCTTTATTCGTGACTGCTTACGTGGCTATTGGTGGGAAGCTCCAAGAAATTACAATCTTTTACTTAAGAAGTTTGGGAACTCTACAGTATGGGATGAATTATTCCCATCTGATAATTTCCACCTATAAAAAAACCTGCCAAATTGGCAGGAATCAATAAACACAGATTAATTATGACTGAACAATTAACATTGTTTAATCTTGCTCCAACGCAAGTTATTAAAACAGTTCATGATCCGTACTGGGACGAGATTGTTAATCCAGTAGCACTTGCAACAATTCCGCCTCCAGTAAAACCGCTTGTTGGGGCGCAAGTTATCAGTGATACTCAAAAAACTGCGCCCCAACACGATACCCATTGGATAGAGCGTTATTGGGTAGAAAGGTCAGAGAATAAATATTGGTATTACCGTTATTGCTGGATGATTGGGAGAAAGAAACACCGGATCTACATTGGGAGTGTGCATTCTCCAAAGGCACAGGCGAAAAAGGAGCTTGTAGAAATTGCGATCGCTGATGGGGAATCACCACAGGAAATTCAGAAAATCATCAGAGCTAATCATCGGAGTTAGTCCCCAATAAAAAGCGATCGCGAGTATCACCCAACGCGATCGCGAATATGCCATTTATGTTGTACCAGTTAGATATGAAAAATGCGATCGCAAAAACCTTCCATTGGGCGATCGCATTAGAAGCATCAATGAATTGCTAATATACTCAGGGAATCATTGATTGCGGGTAAAGTTCATCAACTTCATCCCAGGCCGCATCACTTAAAGATTGCAAGATGATGGCCAAATCACAAGGATGGTCATATTTGCCAAGCTGCACTTGTACGTAGAATTCTTCAATTTTGGCGAATAGTTCATTTTTCATAAAGTGGCGATCGCTCCCTTGATTTGGTCAACATCAACATCTATGTATCTTTCCAAAGCCTTAAAATCGCGGTGTCCCGTGATTTTCTTAATTGTGTAAACACTAGTCCCGTTGCGATGTAGCTTCGTGATGAAACTCCGGCGAGTGGAATGAGTGCTGATACCCTTAGCCGCAAAACCAGCTTTTTCACAGGCACGCTGTAAAATGTCATAGGCATTACGCCAAGTCATCGACTTTTCACCGTCCCGGCTGGGAAACAACCAGACACTATCCCCTGGTGGGGTGTAAGAAGCCAAAGACTCACTTAAAACCGAATGAACAGGAACTTGGCGAGTTTCCCGACTACCATCTGGCCGCCGCTTGCGAGTTGAGGATCTAAAAGTAATAGTGTCTCGTGGTGAGCCGTCGCTGTTGTAAGCATCACTCACCTGAAGTTGAACAATAGCTCCCCAGCGTTCTCCTGTGTACCAAGCCAAATCTAGAAGCAACTTATACTTTTGAGTTTTGAGTTGTCGGCGCAACCTAGAATATTCAGCATCAGTGAGAATAGATGCTTGACCACATCCATGATTTTTCACTGTAAAATTTCTCCTCTTTGATATTCCGGTTTAACTTATCAGCTTGGTTAAACCGGAACATTTTTGTTTTTAGCTGTTAGCTAAAAGTGCATCAATACTAGCTATATCAATAGTTTCGTCGCCTCAGCGCAACTACCGCTTTTACATAAAACTGGAAGATTTACGCCTAATTAAATCAGGCTTACAACGGATTTATACAGAAAAAATCTTTGTAAAAATGACCGATGCAATAGTCCCTAGTAAAAGCGAAAAAATCATAGTGTCTGTTAACAGACAAAACTATAAACAAGTGATTTCTCAAGTAGTGGCTAACCGAAAAATCATTGAGCATAGAGACATTGGGGACATTGTAGGTATTCCGGCTGAGGATTATGTCAGAGGTAAACCCCACACTATTAAGCTTTCGGTGATGTTTTTTAACTACACAACTCCACCTTACACAGCTAGAACAGGACAGAGGTTTGTCAGAGCCACATATAACATTCCAGATATCAAGAGAATTAAACTTGATTGGTTAACCATCAAAACAGCTTGTGGGGGTGCAAATGGTTATTTATGGGGTAGGTTTAGAGCTACCGCTAATTTATCGAATGGTCGTCAAGTGCAAATTTACGGAGGGTCAGAAAGTGAAGCAGACGAACGGTTAAAAGCCTTAATGCAATTATCAGATGCTACTATTACGACTTTAACAATAGCAGAGGAGAAGAAAGAAGGTAGAAGGAATACAAACAAACGAATGTATAAAGAAACAACTAGAATTTATCCTGCTTATTTTTCGGTGATGAACTATGAAAAGATTGAGGTAGAAGATGAGCGAGAATTTAGCGGCTTAACATCAACTTTATCGGGTAATTTCAGAAGAATTAGAACTGAAAAAATACCATTATGGGTGGATAAAGCACCAACAAATACACAGGCAATCATCACAGAAGCTTTAAGAGTAAGAGGGGTAAACAATAATGAGAATTAAAGTGTATGCCAATATCTTTAGGAACTGAGGCAGAATACAAGCGCGGATATAAACCAGGAAATGTCTATTTTGCGTGTCCTGTGTCTAGTGCTTCTTCCGTTACATCTCTAGCGAACATGGTCAGATATGCGCCATTTACTTTAAAAGATGATGTAACAATTGACAGATTATCTTTAGAAATTGCTGCTGCTGCTAGTGGCGCATTAATGAAAATAGCGATTTTCTACCCTTCATTAATAACTAAAGATATTCCAGGACAGCGAATAATTTCTACTGCCTCATTAGATTGTTCGACAACTGGAATCAAAACGGGAATAGTCGCTGATACTTTTCTTAAAAAAGGGGATTATTGGGGCGCAACATGGACAAATAGCGGTGCTATAGGCTTTAGGGGAAATAATGGATTACCCGTGTCAATGGAATACCTAATAGGTACAAACGAGCAAGCATTTACTCTATTTTGGTGTGGGTACACACAATCGAATGTCACCGATATTCCTTTATCAGTAGTTGAATCAGATTTAGCTCAAAACAGAATTGCACCTTTCATTAAATTTAGAGTGAAACCGTGATGAAGCATCAAGTTTTTAATCAGGAAGGAATACTAATTGAGGAGGTAGATGTTAGCCCAACATTTGTAAATGTTACGGGTTTTATGATGCCTATTTTTAATAGTCCTGAATACATGAATCTTGCACTTAATAGCAATTTATTAATAGCTAGCAGGCTGGAATCATTAATGTTAAGACTGGAAAATCTACCCATGATTACCAAGTTAGACATTGAAGTGTTAAAAATGACTTGGGATGCTATGAACTTGCAGCTTTTGACAAGTGAAAATATAGAATCATGGAATGAAATTGCATCTCAATGCAATATGCCTTTTAGGTTTGGTGCTGATGGTTCACTATTGATTAATCTAACGGTTGAATAAATTACAAGTAATAAACTTATGCCAATTAACAATGCAATTAATATTCAAATGCCCTCTAGTTTCACTACCGCTAGTAATAGCACAGAGTTAACCAATTCTCTTTCTACTACTGCCAGCAATCCAATTGCCGCAAATTCTAATAGAAAGGGTTTAACCATCTGGAATACATTATCAGTAGATGTTTTCGTTGATGCTACTGATACGGTTTCTAGCAGCAATTATCAGTTTAAATTAGGTGCTAATTCCTATTATGAAATGCCAGTTCCTATATACACAGGTGCTTTATGGATAGCAACTGCATCAGGTAGTGGCAGTATAGAAATTAGGGAGCTTTCTTGATGAAAGCAACAGAATCAGTTACATCTTCACTGGTAATTACATCGTCTAATCAAAATAATGGCATCCTGCAAATTCCGACACCTGCATTTAAAAATATGCCTGAAAATGCGACTAAGGTGTCTGAAAGCTGGAAAGTAGTTAACTTTAAAGTTTACTCAAATATTAAAAGTATTCCTACTGCTTCCTTGCCTAATTATTCGCTGGAGGATACCGAGACAGATAGATTAATCAAAAGTCTAGATGTTGAGTGGAATTCTCCAAGAATTCAATTAAATCTATATATCGGCACTCCCAACAATTGGTCAATTGTCGGTAGTGTGAGTTTGCTTAATGCTTCTGGTTATCCCTATCGTATTTACGATTTACTAGAGATTTATGCAGCGAAGGAACAAGCATCTTTAGGGGTTAACGTTTCTTTTGGAATAGCTATTGAAGATGTCGGACACGGATTGTTATCAAGCTTTGACAAAGTTTCGATTCTTGTTGATTACTTGAGGGAGATTAGCTATTTTGTATCCCCACAAATAAATATTACTACACCAGAAGTAACAGTTAATAACCCAGTAGAAATTAACAACAACATTAACGGTGTAGTTATTGATGAAAACAATGGAACTAATAATGGAATAGAGGACATAAACGAAATGCCGTTACTGATTAAAAATGCCAATTACAATCCCAGTGTCAACGAAAGAATTCTTTGTACTAGTGCAATAGAACTATATCTTCCTGCATCCCCATCTATAGGGGATGAGATAGAAATTTATGCTGGCGTTGACGGCATTATCACCGTTAACGCCACACCCAACACTATTACTCGCGTCCTTTACAACAGCAGTCCCGTGACCGCGAATAGGGCAAATATAGGAAGAAACTACCTAGGCATGGGCGGAAAACTAATTTGGGTAGGCACTACTTGGATGTGCAACGGCAATGAGTTTAATTACCAAGAGTACGATTAATTATGTTTGGACAGCCACCACAGTCAGGATTAAAACGGCTAACCCCTACATCTAATTTCTTCCATACACCAAACACTCCCGCCGACCCTTGGGATTGTAACAGGTATCCAAACAGTCCATATTGTGATGCTAATCCCCTGAGAAAAAGTCCTGCTGGGTATGAACTTGAGTTAGTTTTAGATGAATGCAACATTGGCATTCAAGTTACCCCAATTTTAGGGTACATTGCGCTACCCACACAGCAATTTGTGTATAGAAAAAGTGAATGTATTCGTCCTCCAACGAAAACTTACAAAGAGGACGAACCTTTACATATTCCACCCCCGAAAGGAAGCGGTATATATTGTTTAATATCCAAAGGGAGATATTACCGTAAAACTCATGATAGAAGCCCAATTGCTCAACCGATAGAGCTAGAAATAGCGTGGAATTACTCTAAACCTGATGGCATTTACCCTATAGGTGATAGATATCCTAATAATATTCGGGGTGATTTTTGGGTTGAAAATGAAGGGTTTCACAAATATACCGAGAATGGCAACACAACTTACTTTGACCGCAATAAAAGATATCAAAGTATTGTAGAAGATATATTGCTTAACTTTACGATTCCTCTTGAACAAAGGCAACAGAACACTACAAGAGTATTCCTAACAGAAATTTTTGGTGCAATGTTTGGGATTATTGTTGGGGTGATTTTCTTTCGTTATGAAGAAGCATTAGAAACAATAAAAAATAATTCATATTTTAGGAATCGTTCATCATCGGAATTCGTGGACAGAGAGATAGGCTTAATCGATGGAAGAGAAGTAAGTTCTCGCATTCAATGGGATGTGTACGAATTAGGCGTAGACAGTTTTTCTGTTCCTCCACCACCCAAGAAACGCAAAAAAAAGGATTGTTGCGAAATGGCTTGTTGTACTCAAAATGACCAGTTATTAAGATTGATTTTAAAAAGAATAGGTAATTTTCCTGTTAGTGTTCCAGCTAGTTATTTAACTGTTGATGATAAGCAACCAGTAGAAAAGCGAATCAATTCTTTAATGGAGTTAACAGCTTGGTTTGCTGAGAGATTTGACGAAGTGATAGGGGAGTTTGAGATAAAGATTGAGATTGACGACGCTGATTTAAGCAAAGAAGGAAAACAGAGAAAAACTATTAGATTACCTAATCTTGCTGAAGTTGTAGCCGAATTATTTACTATGCAGTTTCAACAGACTATCTATACTGATTTGATAGTGCATATGTTAACTAATAATTTGGTAGAAGCAGGACAGATTAAGCAGATGGGTTTTAAAAACCATAATGCTTTAATGGCAATAACTGAGTATATGGGATTTCCTTATAAAAATATTTCTCAAAAGTTACCGTTAACATTCACACCAGGAAAGGGAACTTTTGAGGAATTACTCAAAGAAACTCAGGTAGATGTTTCAGTTATTGACTACGTAGAAAAGAAATCAATGGCTGAAGATATTCAGACTTTACTACAAGCAGCAGCAATTATTAGAGCCGTATTTTATCGCCGTGCGCCTAATGATAAAGAAACTCTCAAACAGCAATTAATAGAGGATTTAACGGGATTAGTAGGCGAGAGAGTAGGAGGCATGATTGACATTGTTAAGGAATTTGTAGAAGACTTAGGTAATCAATATGACCCAACAGAAACTGATCAATCTAGCTAGTAGGGTAATCCGTTCTAAAACTGTTCAGAACGGGATAAGAACGATTACTGTTAGAGCTACTACAACTGATGAAGATAAGGGGATATTAGCTAATATTTGGGGTGGCTTTAAGTCTGTAGTAGGTGATTTGCTCAAAGGTTTGATGTCTGCTCTTAGCTGGACATTAACAGGGTTGTGGACTTTGATAACTACTTCTGCAATGTTCTTAATGAATTTCAATTGGAACATTACAGAACAAGAGATACAAGCCGAGATTAATAACGCTATCACCACAGCAGCCGGAATATTGGGTCAGGAGACAGGTAGAACATTAGGTTTTTTAGTCTGTGGTGCATTGCCTACAGCATCTTTGTTTGCGATTAATCCCGTAATGGCTCGAACTGTAGCCGCACAAGTAGCACCAGAATTATTAGATGAATTGGTAGATAATTACGCTACTGCTATTCAACAAATAGGAGCGATCGCATTAAGGGCAGGTGGTTTATGGTTATATGGTGCTGTCCGTAGAATGTGGCGTGGGAGTGACGCAGAATTTAAGGAGAGGTTAAAAGCTAAAGGTTTTAACGAGGAACAGATCAATAAAGAAATTGAAAATAGAAATAAACCTTTCACTTTTGCTCAGAGTATACAAGAAGGTATAGAAGCAATTCCTAATGAAGCTTTTAGAAACTTTGTAGAAAATGCTTATGATGAATTTGGCAGTAGTTGTATAGAGGCTGGGTATGTTGTAGCGGGTGCGATTGATAGCTACATTTATCAGCGTAAAACTTCAGAAAGTGAGGCTGATATTGAGATAGAGTTTAATCCAGATGGAACATATGATGTTAAACAATGGTATCTAGGTTAAAATTTACTACCTCAATTTAGGGATTCAAATCAGTTGTTAGGGTGTTAGTAACATAGGTTTTAATTCTATCAAATGCTGATGTTAAAAACTCAACTTTTACGCTGATAATTTGGATTGATACGTTAACTATTTCTTCTGTTCCTGTATCGTCAGTATTCACATCAACAAATACTGAAGGTGCGTTTGTCGGTGCTTGTGCTACATCAATTTGTAAATAATCACTAGCTCTACTTTCAGGGTTTAAGTCTTGGTTGACGCTGCTTGCTATTGCTGCAAAAGTTCTATCTAAAGCAGAGGTTATTAATGCTTTTTTGATGGCTGAAAAATCGATTTTTACACTAGCTACCCTTGAATATTTATTTTGTGGTGTTGTTTGAGTATTTAAGATAGAAATTACTTGCAGTAAATCAACTTGATACGTGATTTTAGGAGTTTTCCATGCAGGAGAAGCAATTAACTCTGGAACACTTGCCAACATAAATTATTCACTGGTTAAATAAATAAATTAATTATATGAATAATTCAGTAATAACTCATACAAGAATATACAAACCCTTTGGGTTTACCACAAATTCTATGCCCTTGTTTTTAACTAAATATGATGACAAAAATTGATTAAAGACAGAAATTGAAGGGTATTAAACCAATGGGATTATACAGAGGGCGGAGGTCTTTACAGAATGCGTTACTTTTATTGCGTTCTACTACTGAAACTGGAACAGATTTAGTAGAACCCCCCGCAGGTAGTCAGTTGCATAAATACTGGGAACTAGCTACAGGTAAACGCCAGCTTGATTACACTCGTAATACTGGCTCTGCACCTGGAAAACTGGTAACAGCCTTGATTTACCCTTTTAGCGTTAATCATCCTGCAACTGACCCTACACCAACATTAGTTAAATTTTCTAATCGCGCTAAAGGTGCAATGACTGCTCAGATTGGTAGTGAAGCTGATTTGAATCATGCTACTTCTTCTACTATTGACCCGATTGATAGAGGTAGAAAATTCAGGGCTGCTACTATCACGATTTTTAATCCTACTAATACTGAAACCGAAGTTACTAGCCAAACATTAGGCAGAAAATACAAAAAGCGTGGTGGTTCTAGTTATAGCTATCCTTTTGGTAATACTGCAACTGATACTTTAAGGTATTTAGAAGTTAAAGCTGATTTACTCGGCAAAGCATTAGCTAAAAATGCTGATGTAACCGTAACTTTTAAGCCTGAGTTCTTGCCATGAGTTTAGACCCTTACGATGTGTTATCAGTCGGTATCACTACTGGGGGTCGTACTCCTTCAGTAGATGAATGTAGGGCGATTATCGCTCAAGTGTCACAGGTCGAGTACCTGATTAAAAGTTTTCTCCATTTCCAGATTGACGCTGATGATTATCTAGATGGCATCAATGACGTAGAGATGATCAACACCGATGAATATATTGATGGTTTATGGCTACCGTTAGTGATGGTTTAGGAAATTGGGAACAGTTGGGTACTGTGTTGGTAGATAATCAGTGGCGTATTTTCCCAGTTCCTACTATTTCTGAGGTGTTTAGGATTACTACAACCATTGCTAACCCTGGTGATTGGGACAAGTTACTACGGTCTGCTGCTTACGTCCGGTTTTATTACGTAGGCGGGAATGTGACAGCTAAAACTTATATCAGGGTAGAGTCAGAGCCAAGGATTGTAGAGCTACCTATACTTTCTGACCTCAAAGACAGAGGGTTAATACTTCGTGATATCGGTTGTGTGATGTCTCACCCAAAAGCTAGCAAGGTATCTTTGGCATCTTTTGCTAGATGGACTCTAAAAATTGAAGGTTTAATTTAATGAAAGTATTTACGCCTGGTGATTTAATCGCTTTGGGCGGTTTAATTTTGGCAACTGTTACCACTTTAATTGGTGGGGTGGTTTGGTATGCCAATTCTGAAAAAAAGAAATACGCGGCTGAACGTGACTTTAATCATATTAAAAATAATTTTAAGCAGATGAGCGAGGGTATCGCTAATGAATTTAAGGATTTAAACGATCGCTTCGACGATGTTGATAAAGAGTTGCTGCGAATTGAGGCTTACTTGATCCGCACCAAACCTGATCATGACCCCAGCTAATTTACTGGGGATTCAGTGTACCCAGGAGCTAAGGTGTTGTTTAAATTTAGTCAATAGTCATTAGTTGTTATCCCTTAAACCCCTATACCCCTATACCCCCACACCCCTAGTTATTGCCTATTTGCTCATCAGTAAGCATTGCACTATAAAGGAGTATTGGATTTTACTGCAAGCAGATGCCTATGATCACCGCGATCGCCAGAAAATTTCGCCTGTTTTTAGCTAACTGTGGGCGATTCATTGTCGCCACTCAACGCAAAAGTAGGCATTCTTTGCTACCACATATCTGTCTGGGATTAGGGAGTATCATTCTAGTTTTGTGGTTGGTAATTTACCCAGGTTTGGCTCAACAACCAGAACCTACACAAAAATTGCTAGTAGCCACACGAGTTATACCTCCCTTTGTGATTGCAGATAAAGGTCAACTATCAGGATTTAGTATTGACCTTTGGCAAAGCATTACTAAAGAAATCGGCTTAAATTATGAGTTTGTTGAGTATCCCACCGTTGCCAATTTGCTCTCGGCTGTGAAAGATGGTACAGCTAACGTCGGGATTGCAGCTATCTCTATTACCGCCGAACGCCAACAGCAATTTGACTTTTCTTTACCCATGTTTGCTGGGGGGCTACAAATCATGGTCAGAAACGCAGAGGCCAGTGGTAGCGGTGTCCCGAATATTTTCCAATTGTTTTTCTCTGCTTCACTGTTGCAAGTCATTGCTATTGCATTGGTGTTAATTATTTTCGCTGCCCATGTGATTTGGTTATCTGAACGCCATCACGAAGAAGGAATGATTTCTAAATCATACTTTCCCGGCATTTTCAAAGCCTGTTGGTGGGCGGCTGCAACCTTGGCTACCCAAGCCGACGAAATGCCCAAAGGCGTTATTGGGAGGTTTATTGCTATTATCTGGATGTTCATCGGTGTGCTGTTTGTTGCCTACTTTACAGCCAGTGCTACCACCTCCTTAACCGTACAACAGCTACAGGGAGATATTAGAGGTGTAGATGATTTACCCGGACATCTAGTCGCAACTACTGCTGGTAGCACAGCTGCAAGCTACCTCAAAGAACGTAAGATTCCTGTGCAGGAAGTTGGCAAAATTGAGCAAGCTTACGATGCTTTGCTAAACAAAAAAGTTGATGCTGTTGTATTTGATTCACCTGTTCTACTTTTCTATGCGGCTAATGAAGGTAAAGGAAAAGTCGAGGTAGTTGGTAGTATCTTCCGCGAGGAAAATTATGGCATTGTTTTGCCTAATAATAGTCCTTACCGCAAACCTATCAATAGTGTTTTGCTGGGTTTAAAAGAAAAAGGCACTTATCAAGCGATATATGATAAGTGGTTTGGTGCTAACAAATCTTAAGATTGAGCAAACATTAGCCCATTGGCAATTTCATCCCAAACCAATTGGGCTAGTCTAATATAAATACATACTAGAAACTAGGGGCAGTAGTAACTGCGATCACTACTGCTATCTGCATAAATATTTTATAAATCATCATAATTTTCGCCTATTTAAAATAAATCAGGGTATGGGGTATGAATTGTCATAGTGAATGGAACTAATGACTAATAACTATCTTCAAAAGCTTGCAAGAAACATTTGTCAGGATTGTGTCAACGTGATGAAAAATTGACGACTGTTTGTCCCTAAACCAAGTTAAAATTCTTATTTGCAGAAAATAAATATAAACTATGTTGATGAAAAAATTAGCAGCTAAAGATTGGATATTAATCCAACGACAGCTAACTCCTTATTTATTTTTACTACCGGCTTTAATTCTGCTTGGCTTAACTGTATTTTGGCCTGCACTACAGGCCTTTTACCTCAGCTTCACTAGCTATGAAGACCTTAGCCAACCAGCCCAATGGATAGGGATGAAGAATTTTCTGCGTTTGTGGAAAGATGACGTTTTTTGGAAAACTTTAGAAAATACTTTCCTCTATCTTGTCGGTGTAGTGCCAATTTTAGTAATTTTTCCCTTAGGATTAGCAATTTTAGTTAATCAAAAATTACGAGGAATCACTTGGTTTCGAGCCGCATATTATACGCCAGTAGTGATTTCTATGGTAGTTGCGGGTATAGCGTGGAAGTGGCTATATGCTGAAAATGGATTACTAAATCAATTTCTGAAAATGTTCGGGCTGTTTCCAGAAGGCATTCCTTGGTTAACTAGTTCGGCTAAAATTTTGGGGATAGTGCCAATTTCTCTAGCCAGCGTTATGGCCGTCACCATCTGGAAAGGATTAGGCTATTACATGGTAATTTATTTAGCTGGATTGCAATCAATTCCAGAAGATGTATATGAAGCAGCTGCTATCGATGGCTCAGATGGTATTCGCAAACATTGGGATATTACCGTACCTTTAATGAAGCCTTATCTTGCATTAGTCGCAGTCATTTCAGCAATTTCTGCCACAAAAGTGTTTGAAGAGGTTTATATCATGACGCAGGGTGGGCCACTTAATAGCTCAAAAACTATTGTGTATTATCTCTACGAGCAAGCTTTTAGTAATTTGGAAATTAGTTATGCTTGCACAATTGGTTTAGTGCTATTTTTGATTATTTTAGGCTTATCAGTCTTGCGATTAGTCATTAGTCAACCAGGAGGAGATGGACTAGTTTAATAGGCAAAAGACCACACACAAATATGTTACAAGATTGAGAATTTAAATCCTTACTCTTTTCCCTATAGGACTCATATTTGATTTTTGAAAAAAACTCGGTAGGGGCGGGTTTACAAATATCTTCGATATATTAACGAGTATTTTAGTGAACCCGCCCCTACCAGTCTTACCTATTGCCTGTTGCCTTTTGACTAAATACGCAAGTAATTTCAGTAATTAAACCGGATTTCTATGTAACTAAACTGTGTGATCTACACACCTACTTTCTTATATGTTACATTGAGTAGCGAGGTAGTAATACATCTGCCAAGCTATAGTGTGGGTTTTGTATACCCTGCTGGTGCGCCAACCTCTGGATTGAGCGTATACCGCAAAGCAAATGCGTCACTACTTTCACCCCGTTTGATTGGTTGTAGGTTTCCTACATCAAACGTCCTGAAAGTTAGCTCACTGGTAGAGCGATCGACTTAGAATCGATAGGTTGCAGGTTCGAGTCCTGTGCTTTCCACCAACCCTGTCCGGGTCAAAAGACACTACTCTGTCACAGTAGCAAATTTAACTTGATTAACAACTCTGCGATGCAGGCTTACTACTGGATTATCGGTAGTAGCAGTGAAGAAGCCAGCGCGAGTGTCTTCTCCCTAACTTGAGTATGTCCCTTCAGTTTCCATCTGGAATTGGCAAACTGAACGGTATATTTGGCGGTTGTTGTGTGTCTCAAAATTACCCTTGGGTAATCTAGAGGAAATAACAGTCATCTTAATCCAGTTTTGGAGACGCAATTTGCCCGCAACCGAACTGTAAACACCTGCATTTGCAGAGTTTAAAAATATAATGTAGTATATGTAATAACGGGTTACAAGTTATAGGTTATAGGTGACAGTAAAAGAGTGCAAGAAACACTTTTTCTTCCCCTATACCCTCACACCCCTGTTTATTTATGCCAAACTTCGAGGATCAACTGGAAACATTTCAGGCTGCAAGTCGCCAAAAATGGCGGGAGTGGTTAGAGAATAATCATCAAACTTATGTTGGAATATGGCTAATTTATTACAAAGTAAGAAGTGGTAAACCTAGTATTAAATATAGTGAAGCTGTTAAAGAGGCTTTATGTTTTGGTTGGATTGACAGCAAAGTCAAATCTTTAGATGCAGAGCGTTATATGCAAATATTTACGCCTCGTAAACCGAAAAGCGTCTGGTCAAAATTAAATAAGCAATATATAACAGAACTAATTGAGCAAGGTTTAATGACTGAGGCAGGTTTAGCAAAAATTACAGTCGCTAAACAAGATGGTTCATGGACTAGTTTAGATGCAATAGAATCCTTAATTATCCCAGATGACTTACAGCAAGCATTAGTAGTCAACGAAGCTGCTAATAAATACTTTGCAGCATTTAGCAACTCAACTAAAAAAAATATTCTCTTTTGGATTGCTAGTGCTAAGCGTCCAGAAACAAGGATGAAAAGAATTGTACAAACTGTAAATTCAGCAGCACAAAACAAAAGTCCTAGATCAGAGATATTTTGATTGATTTAACCATTAAATATATAAAAAAATGTGGAAAAACTTTTACATTAAACCTAATGAAATCGGTATTTTATATTATCGTAGTGATTTTAAAAAAATCTTGCAGCCTGGGACTTATACTTATTTAGGTTGGCATTGGCAAGTAACCACCTATGACCTCAATTATCCAGAGGCTAACATAGAAAATTTAGAACTTTTATTGCGAAATCATAGTGCAGAATTACAACGATATTTGTTAGTAGTACGCACAGCCTTCAATCAAGCAGCTCTAGTTCGCTGTGGTCAAAATTGGGTGAGTGTTGCACCAAACCAATTAATAGCTTTCTGGCGTGGTTTTATTGCGGTAGAATCTCATATTTTCAACTTAAATGAAAGCTTAGAATTACCCGCTGAGTTTGTACAGCAATTACGGGGAATGAATTTAAGTTGGATCGAAAGATTTCAAATTTCTGAACATGAAATTGGGTTGTTGTACGTGCAGAATAACTTTGTACGGCCGTTAGAACCGGGAGAATATGCTTTTTGGGCTGTGAATCGAAATATTTCAGTTAGGACTCTCAGTCGGATTTTACCGAATCCAGAATTTCCCTTAGAGGATGTACTGATTGAGCGACATCCTGAATTTGTAGCAGCTTACTGTGAAATAGTACAATTACAAAATCAACAAGTAGCGATCGCACGTTATCAAGGCAAAGTTATCTCTATTTTATCGCCATGCAGTCGCAAGCTATTTTGGCGGGGTGTCGAAGTGGAATTAATCGACATCAGCACTGATACTAAGTTGTCATCTCGCTTAGTTTCAGAGTTAGTTTCTGGTTTACCAGAGGTTTTAGTTTTGAGTCGCAATTTTTTGCATATTTGCGAAGTCCGCACACAGCACACCGGGTTACTCTACATTAATCAAGAATTTCAAACACAACTACAACCAGGAAAGCACGCTTGGTGGCTGTTTGGATATTCTTTGCAAACGGAAGTCTTTGACTTGCGCCAGCAAACTATGGAAGTCTCAGGCCAAGACATTCTTTCAAAAGATAAAGTCCCCTTGCGTTTAAACTTAACTGCTGGCTTCCGTATTGTAGACCCCTTAAGAACTAGAAATGGGTTAGCAGATGTCAATGGATACTTATACAAAGAGTTACAGTTTGCTCTGCGTGGTGCTGTTGGTGAAAGAACTCTAGATGCTTTATTAGAGGATAAAGGCGCGATTGATCAGAGTATTTTTGAGTACATTCGTCAGAAAACAACAGACTACGGAATTGAAGTAGATTCTGTTGGGGTGAAAGATATTATTCTCCCTGGTGAGATTAAGACAATTTTGAGCAAAGTAGTGGAAGCTGAAAAAGCTGCTCAAGCCAACGTAGTCCGTCGTCGGGAAGAAACAGCGGCTACTCGCAGTATGTTAAACACGGCCAAGGTGATGGAAGATAATCCTGTCGCGTTGCGGTTGAAAGAGTTAGAAGTGTTAGAAAGAATTGCTGAAAAAATTGAAAAAATTCAAGTCAATGGAGGTTTAGATAATATTTTGACAGAGCTAATTCGGATTAATAGAAATTAGTATAAATCAGATTGTTTTTACTTTAATATATAAATTAAACCTTGGATTAATTTGTCCAAGGTTTAATTGCTTTCCCTATCACTTGCTTTTGGCTAGTGTAGGTCTTTTACCCCGGATATTTGATCTAACGTACTAATTGCTGGTCAATGTACGCAAATTAATAACTCCTCACACATCGCACACACTATTAAACTGACCACGAAAACAAGTACACAACTCTCTTACTGCTGATGATGGATTTTGTCCGCTCATCTGCTTTAAATTTAACTATTAAATGATGAGTATTTATCGTCCTGGAGATTGAAACACGTATGGCAAAAAATTAATCTTTGGATAGAGAATAAATACTTGTTTTACTGGTGAATCATCAATTTCTGAAGCTAAGTTTGAATCTGACTTTTCACGCTATATGGAAAAGTTAACGTGAAACCTAACCCCCAACCCCTTCCCTGTCTTTGCTACGCTGCGAGAATGCAGAGAAGGGGAGCAAGAATCAAAGCTTCTAACGCCACTTGCTACCCTTCGGGAACGCCAAATGCCAACAAGTCGGCAGAGAGAGAGAGCCACCCAACGTACTTATCAGAATCACCTACAACAGCGATGGTTTTAGCTAGCGATAAAATCTCACGAATAGCGTTATCGTTACCTTGAAGATCAGGAATTTTTCTATAATAAAAACTTATCAGGACTTAAATTAGCATTCGATGACAACTAAAACACTAGGATTAGCAGCAAATTTATATGATTATTTAATCTCTGTTTCATTGCATGAAGCCGAAATATTAACAAAATTACGCCAAGAAACAGCTCAACATCCAATGGGTAGAATGCAAATTGCCCCAGAACAAGGACAATTTATGGCTTTGCTGGTGCAGTTATTAGGAGCAAAGAAAACCTTGGAAGTGGGAGTATTTACTGGTTATAGTTCCTTAGTTGTGGCGTTAGCATTACCGCCCGAAGGTCAGATCATAGCTTGCGACAATAGTGAAGAGTTTACAGCGATCGCCCGTCGTTATTGGCAACAAGCAGGAGTAGACCATAAAATTAACCTACACATCGCCCCAGCCTTAGAGACTTTAGATCAACTACTAGCAGTAGGACAAGCAGAGACATTTGACTTTGCTTTCATTGATGCTGACAAAAGCAACTATGAAAATTATTATGAGCGATCGCTGCAACTAGTCCGCCCAGGAGGACTAATTGCCATTGATAATGTTCTTTGGTCAGGAAGAGTAGCAGATTCCCAAATCCAAGATAATCGCACCAAAAAAATCCGCGCCTTCAATGAAAAACTCCTACAAGACCAGCGAGTCAGTTTAAGTCTTGTTCCGATAGGTGATGGCTTGACTCTAGCTTTGAAGAAGGGAACAGGTGACAGGTGACACTGAACCTGAATTTTCACGCTATGTGGAAAACCCCTCTCCAAACCTCTCCCCTACAAGGAGAGAGGCTTTAATTTTCCCCCTTCCCTAGTAGGGAAGGGGGTTAGGTAGGGCTAATTAATGTTCTACAGAGAAAAATCAGACTCCTAATTTCTGCGTAGCCTACTTAGCGAAACAAAATAATCAAGAAACAAAAGTATTGGATTCCTAAATTTTCTCTGGCTACCAAGAATCAGCCCTAGGGGATTTAGGAGGATCAAAACGATATGGGGTAAGTAGGGTGCGTCAGTGCGAGAAAACCTAACTATACCAAGAGATTATTCATACTGACGCACCCTACCAACTAATGACTAATGACCATCCTTCACTTTTTCGGCCAACGCCAATTGTAGCGATTCCACTCATACATACCTTGAATCTCGTATTCAGTACCGTTGTAGAAGCGCACAACACAGTTAGTAGAAGTATCTTCCTCGTGATGAATTTCATTAATCTGAATCACAATAGAAAGAAACCATTCGCGTTTGCAGGGGCCATCATCTTGTACCCATTCCCATAAAGCATTAGAAACTTCGATGCGATCGCCTACTCTTACTTTTAGGGCATCCTCAAAATAAGCATACTTGTCAAAGTGATACGACTCTACACGATTTAACCATTGCAAACCGTAGCGTTCCCGAATAAACTGCACTTTGCCTGAGTCGTTATTATGCAACCAATCGTTAAGTAACTGCACTTTCCAAGTACGATTTTGCTGTTCTTCTGCCTTGACGAATTCTAAGAATATTTCCAGTTCCTCTGGAGTAAGTTCATCTAGGGGGTTGGGTGCATCTGATTTCCCCGACTTAGATTTTTTGTGAATTTCCTCGACCAATTGTAATAAAATCTCTTTTTGCAGATTAGTGAGAGGACAGCTGGCTGCATCACAACGATTAAAAGCTGCTTGCAAAGCTGTTGTGATCTCATCTGGTGTCATAAATTAATACTAATCGAGGATTTGATTTAATAATTATTACAAAAGTTAAATAGAAGTTTCTAGTCATTAGGGAACAGGAAACAGGTTACAGGTTACAGGGAACAGGTTACAGGGAACAGATGATAATAGTTGAGTTGTTTTCTCCCAATCCCCAATCCCAACGTTATACAGTTTAGGTATGTTTCCTTGCTACCTAATACACTTATGGAAAAGAAAATCCGAACAGCACTTAAATTGAACTACTCAAAACTAATTACAGCCATCTTGATTTCCTGTCTCATGGCTTTTATTTCATGGGTGTGGACTCCTGTGGCTGTGGCGTTAACACAGATTAAACTATCTGACTTGTCCTACAAGGAGTGTCCACCAGAATTAGCTCAAGGGGCTGTAACCAGTAGTGGTAGTGGGGCGGCTAATTGCTTTATTGTCACTGGTAAAGCTGAAAATAGCACTCGTAAAACTGTCTATGATGCAGATATTTATGGGCGTATCTATGATGCGAACAACGACCCCATATTACAAAATCGCTCTCGCCTGGGTTCTATTGCAGAAGTTCCACCAGGAAAAAGCGATTTTGAATTAAGAATTTCTGTACCCGCAATTCAGCCTTTACCTTTAAAGCTGAAGCAGTTCAAAGCTTCTGGATTTAGCGCACAAATCCGTAAATAAGTACCTTTAACTTAAAGATACTAAAAATTTTAGATTTTGGATTAAATAATCTAAAGTCAAAAATATTAGAGACGTAGCATTGCTACGTCTCTTAAAAGCCTGTTGGGGGTGCAGACTAAAATCCCTGGGCAAATGGCAATCTAGTTAGTGTTTCCAACGCACCACTGACCAAATTTAACACTACAAAGGCGAGGATCGGGGAAAAGTCCATACCACCCAAGGGGGGAATAATGGAGCGAAATAGATTGAGATAAGGGTCTGTGATTTGGCTTAAAGCGGTAAATGGCTGATTATACCAGTTGATATTGGGAAACCAAGTCAACAAAACGCGGATAATCAGCAAGTAGCTGTAAATAGTTATGAAAGTAACTAATGTAGTAATCAGTAAATTCATGGATAGGTTAGTTTCCTGTTAAGTGTCAAAAGCGGGCTTACTATAGATTTTAATTTAGTCCAGGTCAGGGCGTATGCACAGAATTACCGCATTAACCGACATAATCGGGAAATGGGCAGTGGGAAGTGGTACAACTGCAACCTTTTTATGAATCTTGGCTGAGGGAGCGGTCATTCACAGATTGAGTAGAACCGCCATTGACATTGCCTAGATGCTTTCTGACTTCATCGATTGTGGCATTCAACTGGGCGATTTTATCTTCTAGCGATCGCCTTGCGGTTTCCATCTCTATCCCTTCACCCTCAGAAGATCTCATCTGACGACGTTTGGCAGGCACTTTTTTATCTTCTTTTTGGTTATTAATTATTTCTGTACTTTCTTCCACAATTTCATCATCTCGGCGGGAAGCAATGACAGCACCTAAAATTCCGCCAACTACACCGCCAAATATTGCCCCTGCAAAAAAACCACTAGCAAAACCATCGCGCTGACTCATAACTTTATCCCCTTGAAGAAACTCGGCAACTTTTAGACCAGTTGAGTTATTTTCCTTCCCTAGCTGCATACTAGCTTATGTACCGAAAATGCGATCGCCTGCATCTCCTAAACCCGGTACAATAAACCCTTGATTATTGACCGTTTCATCAATCGTGGCAGTGTAAATGATTAAGTCAGGATAAGCCTCACTCAGTTTTTTTAAGGCTGGCGGTGCAGCTACTACGCAAACAATCCGTATTAACGCCGGGTCAACACCCCGCCGTGTTAACTCTGACATTGTTGCCATAATTGAACCACCCGTGGCTAACATCGGATCGGTAATCAACACCCTGGTCTGGGGATGAAACTTCTCTGGCAACTTGTTGAGATAACAAGAAGGTTCTAGGGTTTCCTCATTTCGCACCAACCCCAAGTGATAAATCGACGCTAAGGGCAGTAAAGTTTGCGCCCCCTCTAATAAGCCTAAACCAGCCCGTAAAATCGGTACAACTGCCACAGGTATTTCTGGATTAACAACTGTCCCAGGACAATTATCTAAAGGAGTTTGTACCAAGATATCTTGTGTTGGCAACCATTCCCGTGCCGCTTCGTAGGTTAGCCAACGCCCCAACTCAGTCATCGCGCTGCGAAACAAGACTGAAGGCGTAGCCGCATCACGGGCAACTGCCAGCCAGTGCTTGATTAGAGGATGGGGAGGAACATAAACACGCAGTTGTACCGCCATAGCTGAAAATAGCCGTTTTTATTCTACAAGAACTGAAACATCATCATACTCTTTCCTGGTCATTAGTGAGCCAGCACGATCTTGAGGAGGCAGTCCGTTGGGGAGACACTGCGTTGGGCGGGCAATGCCCGACTTGTAGCAAGTGTCGTCGGCTTCGCCGACTTGAAGAAACTGCCGTGGTTTTTCTTAGGAGTGACTGGCAAATCGGGAAAGGGTCATTAGTCTTTCTTTCTTGTCTTCCATCCCCTTTCCTAAAATTATTGCAATAAATTTGCATTAATAGTTGACAGCGATTCTCAATCAAGGTTATATTATCAATCAGTGTTCTCCTCTCTTTAAGGATCGGCAGACGGGATTAGCCAGCGGTAGCAGGCTCGTCCCTCTTTTTTGTGTTTTAAGACACATAAATAAAATTAATTAAGTAGCCGTCACGAACTGCGAACATCAGAAAACATGAAAAAGTCTTTCCCTTACACCCCTATACCCTGAAACCCCTACACCCCTTTTTCAAGTCAGAACGGCTTAAATATTTGTCAGGGAGTACCCCTTTAGGAAACTTCCTATTGGCTCTCATGACAAAAAATTTATTGAATTACTGATGATTGCTGCCAACAAAAGTAATATAAAATACGATTTTCTACGTTAATTTTATTTACTTACTGTTCCTATGCCCCCAACTTTTAGGACTACTCCATCCCTTCATCCTGCATTTGATGTCATTGTGATTGGATCTGGCATTGGTGGTTTAGTTACTGCTACCCAGCTAGCAGCAAAAGGCGCGAAAGCTCTGGTATTGGAAAGTTATTTAATTCCTGGAGGCAGTGCAGGCTACTTTGAACACCAAGGTTATAAATTCGATGTGGGGGCATCGATGATCTTCGGCTTAGGAAACAAAGGTACTACAAATTTACTTACCCGCGCCCTTAAAGCCGTAAATAGTAGTCTCGAAAGCGTCCCTGATCCCGTCCAGATTCATTACCATCTACCCCAAGGTTTAGACCTCAAAGTTGATAGGGATTATGACAAATTTTTGCAAAATCTTATTGCTTACTTTCCGCATGAAGCGAGAGGGATTCGTCGTTTTTATGACGAATGTTGGCGGGTATTTAATTGTCTTAATAAAATTGATTTACTGTCTTTAGAAGAACCTCGGTATCTGCTGCGGTCTTTTTTGCAGCATCCTCTAGCCTGTCTTGGTTTAGCTAAGTATCTCCCTCAAAATGCTGGGGATGTTGCCCGACGTTATATTAAAGACCCCCAATTATTAAAATTTATTGATATGGAATGTTATTGCTGGTCTGTAGTACCAGCTAGTATGACACCAATGATTAATGCTGGTATGGTATTTTCTGATCGGCATTATGGGGGAGTAAACTATCCCAAAGGCGGCGTAGGACAAATAGCCCAAGCACTAGCACAGGGTCTAGAAAAGGTAGGCGGTAAAATCGAGTACCAAGCTAAGGTCACGAAAATTTTGACTCAAAAAGGTCGTGCTGTTGGCGTGCAACTAGCTAGTGGTGAGATTTACCAGGGTAAACGTATAGTTTCTAATGCCACACGGTGGGACACATTTGAAAAATTACTGCCCGTAGAGAAAATACCACATAATGAGAAATTCTGGCAACAAAGATATCAAAAATCTCCCAGTTTTCTCAGCTTGCATATGGGGGTAAAAAACTCGGTTTTGCCTGTGGGGGCGGAGTGCCATCATATTATTTTGGAAGACTGGCAAAACATGATGACACCAGCAGGCACGCTGTTTGTGTCTATTCCCACTTTGCTGGATTCAGACTTAGCTCCAGAGGGCTATCATATCATTCACGCCTTTACACCCCATTGGATTGATGATTGGCAAGGAATGTCTGCTAGTGAATACGCTGCAAAAAAAGAAGCGGCGGCTGGGCGAATTATCGAACGACTAGAGAAAATTTTTCCAGGGTTAGATGCAGGATTAGATTATTTGGATGTGGGTACACCGCGCACACATCGCCGTTTTTTGGGACGTGTAGATGGGACTTACGGGCCGATACCCCGGCGCAAATTATGGGGATTATTAGGAATGCCCTTGAATCGCACTTCTATTCCTGGGCTTTATTGTGTGGGAGACAGCACATTTCCCGGTCAAGGTTTGAATGCAGTAGCCTTTTCTGGGTTTGCTTGCGCCCATCGTATAGCTGTGGATTTGGGATTGTGAGATCAATTTAAAATTCTTCTGGGAAAGTCCGAGTCGAGGTAGCCTCGCCTCAGACCTTCCGCAAAATTCAAAATTTAGAAAGCCAGTAGGGTGCGTCAGTACAAGTAATTTCTTGGGATTGCCAAGTTACCTCTAACTGACGCACCCTACTAAAACTCAGTGGGCGTAAAGTGGTGAAACTGATTTTAATTACGCGTCATTTAAAGCAGCGATACCAGGCAATACTTTGCCTTCGAGTAATTCTAAGCTAGCACCGCCACCGGTGGAGATGTGGCTCATTTGATCAGCCAAACCTACCTTTTCTACAGCCGCCACAGAGTCACCGCCACCGATAATGGTGGTTGTACCTGTTTTGCTGATTTCTGCTAAAGTATGAGCGATCGCTTCTGTACCCACAGCAAACTTATCAAACTCAAATACACCCATAGGCCCATTCCAAATCACGGTTTTGCAATCAGCTAAAGCTTCTTGGAAAACTTTCACGGAGTCGGGGCCAATATCCAAACCCATACCATCAGCAGGAATATTTTCAATGCTGACGGTGGTAGCGTTGGCATCAGGGGCAAATTTATCAGCCGATACAATGTCTGTAGGTAACAAGAAGGTGACACCACGTTCTTTAGCTTTAGCTTCCAAAGACTTCGCCAGTTCTAACTTGTCTTCTTCTACCAAGGATTTACCAACACTCAGACCACGGGCTTTATAGAAGGTGAAAATCATCCCCCCACCAATGATGAGTTTGTCGCACTTCTCTAGCAGGGTTTCGATAACACCGATTTTACTAGAAACCTTAGAACCACCAATAATCGCGGCTAAAGGACGTTGGGGTTCTTCAATTGCGCTTTGCAAATACTGCAATTCCTTCTCAATCAAATAACCACCAACAGCAGGACTCAAATAATGAGTCACGCCCTCAGTAGAAGCATGGGCGCGGTGTGCTGTCCCGAAAGCATCATTGACATAAAAATCGGCATTAGCTGCCAGTTTTTTGGCAAATTCTGGATCGTTCTTTTCTTCTTCTTTATAAAAACGGACGTTTTCTAACAACAGCACTTGGCCATTTTGTAAAGCAGCCACTTTAGCAGCTACTTCATCGCCAATACAGTCATCAGTTTTAACGACTTCTTGACCCAACAACTCAGACAGACGCTTTGCAACCGGGGTTAGGCGCAATTTGTCGTCCACACCTTTGGGACGACCAAAATGGCTTGCTAGAATGACCTTAGCACCCTTCTGCGTTAAATCTTGAATGGTTGGTAGAGCAGCACGAATGCGAGTATCATCTGTGATGTTACCTTGCTCATCCACAGGTACATTAAAATCAACCCGCACAAAGGCGCGTTTACCGGAAATATCAGCCGCAGATAAACTTGCTAAAGTTTTTTTGGACACAGCCAAACCCTCCTGATTGCCTTTTTGTTATCGTTTTGAAAGTATCACCATCAAGATTTTACCGGAGTACGGGGTGTTGAGGAGAGAGATATGTTCAAGACAGTGTTATTTCCAATCGATCAAAGTCGGGAAGCACGGGAAGCTGCTGATGTAGTTGCTAATGTCGTGCAGCAATATGGTAGTCGCCTAGTGCTGTTGTCTGTGGTGGAAGAACCAGCCGCCGATGAAACCAAGACCGATCCAATGGTTTCCCCAGAGGCGGTTGCTAAACTCTTAGCCGATGCTCAAGCTTTATTTTCTGGGCAAGGCATTCCATCGGAAGTTATGGAAAGACAAGGCAAACCAGCCTTTACTATCTGTGATGTCGCCGATGAAATTGGGGCTAATTTAATCATTATGGGCTGTCGAGGGCTAGGTTTAACCGAAGAGGGTGCAACTGATAGTGTGACTACTCGCGTGATTAACCTGTCACCTTGTCCAGTGTTGATTGTGCCTTAATAGTCCTAATTGTTGAATGTTGAGTGGTGCGTTGATGAAGTGTCGCGCACCGCATTATGGTGATGTTGGTAATACCTGTTAACGCATCTTGTACTTCACAAGAATGTTCTAATTGTGGTGCTAAAGTTTCTCAAACAATGGGTGTTGCTGAACGAAGGAATGATTCTTGTCGGGCGGTCAAATATAAGGGACGGGTATGAAGTATTTTAGCTCTCTTGGAAAAAAATTAGCAAATACCCTACACTCTTACGCCCCCACAGCCCTAGACATATTTTCTGTGATCGCTGCAATGGTAGGATTTGGCATATAAAACTGATAGGAAAACAGCGTGTCGATAACAGAAAATAAAATAACAGTAGATTCTTTAGAATGGTTTTATCGTGAATCTACACCAATTGGTCAAAGTGATTTATTACCTGTAGTGTTACTACATGGAATCCCATCACAAAGTTACAGTTGGCGTAATATTTTACCAGCATTAGCCAGCCAAGGAACAAGAGCGATCGCACCAGATTGGATTGGTTCTGGCTTTTCTGGAAAACCCGAAAAGCAAGAGTTTCCTTACACTCCCGATGCTTATATTAAAGCATTATCAGTCTTTATAGAAGCTTTAGCATTGGAGCGGTTTTCTTTAGTGGTGCAAGGTTTCTTAGGCTCTGTTGGTCTCCAATATGCTTTAAGAAATCCCGAAAAAATTGCTAACATTGCTATTTTAAATACACCCATTTCCCTGGATGCAAAATTACCTTTTAAACTGCAACAAATGGGTTGGCCTTTTGTGGGTGACATGATGACTCAAGACCCCCTATTAATTGACCGCACTTTAGAAGGTGGTAGTCGTTATCGCATTGAAGATCAAGATTTAGATGTGTATCGCAAACCATATTTGAAAACTTCTGCCGTGGGACGTGCGCTATTAACCACGATTCGCAATCTCCAACTACCAGCCGCCATGACCGAGATTACCTCTGGTTTTCAACAATGGCAACAACCAATTTTAATTCAATGGGGGATGATTGACCCTTGGTTGCCGATAGAGATAGCAGAAAGTTTTGCTAAATCTGTACCTGATGCAGAAGTGATTAAACTCAACAACGTCGGTCACTATCCTCAAGAACACTATCATGAGGTGATTTTACAAGACTTACTCCCCTTTGTACGTCGAACTAAGTGATGATGGGGGACGCGATGGGAGGGGTGCGATCGCCTAAAGTGCGATCGCTAAAATAACTTCAACCGCCAATCAACACAGTCGGCGCACCCAAACCCACAACAGTAGTTAGCGGTATACCAGTCACAGTATTAACACCAGCTACCTGAGATGTGATTCTTGCGGCTGGTCGTCCACCAATTAAGACCGTAAAAGAACCCATCACAATATTACCTGTAATCACAGGCCCCGCCACTAAATCACCAACACAAGCGGCGGGTAAACCCATAATCAAAACATTAGGAACACCAGGTGCAGTAATCGGATCACCTGTAACAGTTAGATCGGTTAGTCGTGCGGCTGGAAACATAACAATTCAAAATTCAAAACTTGTACTGAGCTTGTCGAAGTATTCAAAATTAAAGAAATTCTAGAGAATGGGAAGACCCAGAAAAAAAATTACTCATGACTAATAATCCTTACCATTAACAATTAAGCCTAATTACACCGCCCATAATACCTACTGTGGCTGCTCCGTTAATGCTAACTGAAGCCCCAGCACTCGCACTAATTGAAGCCCCGGCACTCGCACTAATTGAAGCACCAGAAGTTACACTCAAAGAACCACCAGATTGCACACTAATGGAGCTACCAGCTTGTACACTGACTGTTCCAGTAGTTCTCATCGTAATCCCACTGGGAGTGAGTTCTATACTAGTTGTTCCTACTGTCAGGGTAATTTTTTGAGTTGCAGTGAGGGCAATTTCTCCACCATTCACACTGATTTTATTCACTGTGCCGGTAGTTCCAGATTTAACTGTAATATCCCCAGTAGAAGTTAAACTAATTGTTTTATTACTATCATCAGCCCGATATTTGTGACCGCCAGTAGTCTCTAATTCTGCAAATTTCTCGCTGTCATTCATGCGGAAATTATGACCGTCCACTGTTTGCAAATATGCACCTTTTTTAGTGCCTTTATCTTCTTCCACAAACTGTAGTTTATGTCCTACACGAGTTTTAAAGGTGCGGAGGCGCACTTTACCACCAACAATAGTGTCATCTACTTTTTCCGGTGGCAGATCTGTACCATTCCACACCCCACCCAGAACGTAGGGACGATGAATATCACCATGTTCAAAGGCTACTAATACCTCATCATTAATTTCTGGTAAACAATCAAAACCCCTACCTGTCCCTGCACCTACACTGACGACTCTCGCCCAATTACTTTCATGTTCTTCAGTCAAAGTGGGAAATTTAACTCTGACTCGACCCCAACCTTTGGGATCTTTATTATTACTGACAACTCCTACTAAAAGAGTTTGTCCTGGTTGCAAGTGTTTTTGTGGCGATAAAGTGGCGAATAAGTCTCCTGGACGCAATCCCCGCACACTGAATTCTGTAGTGTATTTGCGTTTTTGGAATAAGTGACGAGTTTCAGTTACATAATAACTGCCACTGTAAGTCCCCATATCTGTCAGCTTAATGACTCGCCCTGTTCTAATTTGAGGATTACCTTCACCTTTCGCGTCTGCATAGACAAATTCTCCCCCAAGTTCATTACACAAAGCCTGAGCAATTTTTTCCGCCTCAGCCGCACTAAACACAGGCTGATCTACAACAATCATCTTGGGTTGAATGCTAAATTTAGTACTGACTTTACTTCCTTTGCCGTTGTCTGTAGTTGTAATTACCTGCTCTGTTGATGCTGTAGATACGATCGCTTTCTTTGTACTATAGTCCCAGCCCCGCACTTCTACAGAACTCACCTGTTCCGCACTAGTTACGCGGACGCGAAAACTATGGATGTCTTCTAGCCATTTCAGAGATAAAGTTTGGTCTTGTTTAGGTTGACGAAAATTGAGCTTCCCATCTTGCACATATAACTCAAAACCCAAGCGGGCTGCTCTTTCCCGCAAGAATTCCATGTTAGTTTGATTTTCTTGAAAGATGTATTCGTGAACAGGAGTTGTAGTGGTAATTGTGCCAGATGTAATCCCTGTTTCACCTGCAATTTGGCTGACAACATCACTATCAGTCACATTCTGGAAAGAGCGATTATAACGTCCCCGATGTAATCTGTGAGAAATATCATAACCACGAATCACGATGGGAGCTTGTGATTCAGGCGTAAACTCAGTTTCTATGCCGGTGATTTCCCCTTCTAATACGTAACCCTGCTCGACTTCTTGGAAATCTACGTTTTCGGTGGTGCTGGAAACAAAACCAATTTTGATTTTTTTGCCAATAGCAAATAACTTCTGATGTTTCCAACTAGTCTCTGTCGTTTTTCCAGGAAAGTAATCATTGCGGATGACTAAGGTAAACATCCCTGGTTGGTGGAGACTCTCTTCTACAGAGATTTGCAAAATGTCTTCCAGTAAATCTTTAGAAGCATCAGTGCCATCAATCTGTAACAGTGGTTCGGGGATGTAACGGACTGCGGGCATAGTATAGAGCAGAATGGGTTTTTCTTAGCCTACGGAGATAACTACTAACCGACTATTACCCAAAGGTCGAATTACTTCCGCTTGCTTCTGTTGTCCCCGCCTCGGTCTACACTAGCGGGCGCGCCCATAGCTGGTTGCGTAATTGATTCGTCTACTTCTTCTAAAGTCAAGTTAATTTTGGCTCTGACTGGTGTACCGTCTGGTAAAAATAGGGTCAGACTATAACTAAGTGATTGAACAAAACAACGGAGATACTGTTGATCACCCCAGGTAAATATATACACTGGGGGACGTTTTTCTTTACCTGCTCCAGCTTCAGCAAAGTTGACAGCTTTTTCAAATTTCTTTAGGTGTGTAAGGACACTTGTACCTGCTTCATAGGTATCAAAGATGATATTACTAATGGTAAGTACGCAAGGTTCTGGGTAAGCAAAGCTGACTTTAGGTAAACCTCTTCCAGTCCGCGCACCGCTACTTTTAGTTAAATTAATTTGTTGAGAAAAGTCTAGCTGGATAGGATTGAACATAAATTCAATATCTGGTGCAGCTTGTTCTGTAGCAATTAGTTTGGCTTTAACTAAACGAGTTGTGGTCATGTTTGAACTTTTAATTTTGTAGCTTGCTTCCCACAGGGTATTTTGAATTGATTTACCAAGGTAATCGTCCTGAATAGTTGTTACCTCGGCGTTCTCGGTCTATTTCTAAACGCTGCTGGAGTATTTTGTATATTTCTTGTGCAAGTATTTCTAAGTTTTCGATTTCATCTTTAGTTAAATTATTATTAGCTGGTTGTTGGCTGGGTAAATCATCAGTTTTTTGGATTATAGTCAAATCAGCAGAGTTTGCAAAGGTCTGAATTAATTGATGATGAGAATTATTTTTGGTAGAAAAATCTATTTTTGGCTGTGATTTAATTTTGTGTGTTATGTTTTTGCCCAAGTTAGGCGATCGCTTAGTTTGATTAGGCAAAACTTTGTGCCATTCTTTCTCATCTTTCTGTGGCTGAATAGTTACTTTTTCTCTATGATTAATTGTGGACATTTCATCTATTAATTCAGTAATACTAGACCAAGAATCAGGTAAATCTTCAATTGGTGCTTTTTGAATTTTGTGTTGTGAGATATGATTTATCGATAGGGTATTAGTTGCGTTTTGTGATGTATTTTCAACCACATTGGATTTAATTAATTCAGATTGCTGAGATAGTGGTGTCAGAATTGAAATATTTTTCAGAACTTTAGGTAGTGCTGGAATTTCTGCATTTTTTGGTTGAATATTTTTTGTCTCATCAGTAATCTCTATGGGTGTAATATTATGTATATTTGTTTTGATATTACTGGAATTAACAGTAGAGTCTGTATTAGAGATAGTTTTATTTTGAGATATATCTAATAAGCTATTAATATTTGGAAGATGAACAGCTTGATGATTATCTAGTTGCGGTTGAATAACTGTGATTTCAGGTACGAAATTATTTGTTGTATTTAGTGCGATCGCTTGCGAATCAGGAACATCTGGATGATTGTCTAATTGTGGTTGAATAACTGTGGTTTCAGATGCAGAGTTCTGTGGTGTTGGTGCGATCGCCTGTGAACTAGAAACTGACCGATGATTGTCTAATTGTGCTTGAATAACCGTTGTTTCAGATCCAGAGTTCTGTGTTGTTGGTGCGATCGCCTGTGAACTAGAAACTGACCGATGATTGTCTAGTTGCGGTTGAATAACTGTGGTTTCAGATGCAGAGTTCTGTGGTGTTGGTGCGATCGCTTGCGCATCAGAAACATCTGAATGATTGTTCAGTTGCGGTTGAATAACCGTTGTTTCCGGTGTAGAGTTCTGTGGTGTTGAAATCGCCTGTGGACTAGGAACTGACTGATGATTGTCTAGTTGCGGTTGAATAACTGTGGTTGCAGATGCAGAGTTCTGTGGTGTTGGTGCGATCGCTTGCGCATCAGAAACATCTGAATGATTGTTCAGTTGCGGTTGAATAAC
>DVDT01000113.1 GCA_015296085.1 Trichormus sp. M33_DOE_039
ACCATTGCGCTTCAAATGCTTGACAAAAATCATCTACATGGCAAAACAAAGCATCTAAACTAAACATAGGACAGGTTGCTGGATTTAACGCTATTTTCAGCTTACTACCTGTCCCTTTCCTTATCCCGAACTCAGGTTAAACTAGTGCCATGATTTAAGCAATGTAAAATATTTTTAGTGACTTTAGTCACGCTTTGTTCAGGAGATAGGATTTCAATTGTCCAGTCTGGATATGTATTAAACACATTAGCAATATTGCCTTTTTCATCTATAGGAATTCTTTGCCAAGCAAATACTGCGACATCTGGAACAGTGGAACGTCCTCCAAATGTACAGCGTAGTTCTGGAAAAGCTAGTGCTGTTTTTTTAGATTTGACTACACCATTAATTGTAGTGACTAATTCGCCTTGGAGGATACTATGTTTACCTGGGGGCATAGGTTTTTGGATAATTTCGCCGTCGATATATTCATTCGCCGGTTTAGTTTCTGGTAATTGTAGAAATTCTTCTAGAGATATACGGTGAGTTGGTGTTTTAATCATAATATTTCTCTTACACAGTTATTAATGATTAGTCATCTGTACGCTTATTTTAGTTTGCCATGTTGTGTAAGTTGTGATTGGGGCAAAACTAAAACATAATATCTCTAAGAACAATCAAGTTTTTTGTGTATTTGCATGGCATGATCTGTATTTTGAGATCATTCAAACAATAATATGAGCCACAATACAGATTTTCGGATCGAACGCGATTCTATGGGCGATCGCCAAATCAAAAGTGACGTTTATTACGGCATCCAAACTCTGCGAGCAATAGAAAACTTTCCTATTAGTGGGCTTAAACCCTTACCTACCTACGTAGATGCTTGCTTATTGATTAAAAAGGCTACAGCCATTGTCAACGGGGAACTCGGTTGTATTCCCCAGGATATTAGCCAAGCGATTGTACAAGCAACAGATGAAATCCTGGCTGGCAAATTCCGTGATCAGTTTGTAGTTGATGTTTATCAAGCCGGTGCAGGGACTTCTCACCACATGAATGTGAATGAAGTGTTGTCCAACCGGGCTTTAGAACTACTGGGTGAAGAGAAAGGAAATTACAAACGGGTTAACCCTAACGATCATGTCAACTACGGACAGTCTACCAACGACGTGATTCCAACAGCTATTCGGATTGGTGGCTTGTTAGCACTGACGAGAACATTGCACCCCGCCTTAGAAAAAGCGATCGCAGCCTTAGAAACCAAAGCTGTAGAATTTCAAGATATCGTTAAATCCGGTAGAACCCACCTCCAAGACGCTGTACCAGTGCGTTTAGGTGAAAATTTTCGGGCTTGGACGCAAATTCTCTCAGAACATCAAAACCGCCTTTATACAGCCTCTGGGGATTTAATGGTACTGGGTTTAGGAGGTAGTGCGGCTGGGACTGGATTAAATACTCATCCCCAATATCGCGTTCTTGTAGTAGAAGTTCTATCAGAATTACTCAACTTGCCTCTGCAACCTGCACCCCATCTAATGGCAGCAATGCAGAGTATGGGCGCATTTGTGAATGTTTCCGGTGCATTACGGAACTTAGCCCAAGATTTAGCTAAAATATCCCACGATTTACGGCTGATGGATTCCGGGCCAAAAACTGGTTTAAAAGAAATTCAATTACCTCCAGTGCAACCTGGTTCATCAATTATGCCAGGGAAGTATAACCCTGTGATGGCAGAGATGACATCAATGGTATGTTTTCAGGTAATGGGTTACGACAATGCGATTGCCCTTGCTGCTCAAGCCGGACAATTAGAATTGAACGTGATGATGCCGTTAATTGCCTATAACCTGATCCACAGTACGGAAATTCTCGGTAATACCATCGCTGCCCTCACAGAACGCTGTCTAGAGGGAATTACTGCTAACAAGGAACGTTGTTTAGCCTACGCTGAAGGCAGTTTAGCGTTAGTTACCGCACTTAATACCCATATTGGTTATTTAAACGCCGCCGCCGTCGCCAAAGAATCCCTAGAAACAGGCAAATCCCTCAGACAGATTGTTTTAGAAAAAGGGCTAATGAGTGAAGCAGAATTAGCTACTGTGTTAAATCTAGAACAGATGAGCATTATTGTAGGGACTGGAGAATAGGAAATAAGGATTAGGACTTTTACTTAACAGTTAACAGTCAACAGTCAGCAGTTGATATTCATCTTCACCACTCGCAATTATTTACCCATGCAGCATTCAAAACCATCTGTCAGCCTCATCCGGGCTAATTCTTACGAAAAAAATACTCTCAAAGAATCTTTAGTTACATTGTTAGAACCTTTGGGGGGAATGGCAGCTTTTGTCAAACCAGGGCAACGCGTCTTACTCAAACCTAATTTGCTCACAAGTTCGCGTCCTCAAAAAGAATGTACCACCCGCCCTGAACTGGTTTATGCAGTTGCCCAGATGGTAATTGCCGCAGGTGGCAAACCATTTTTAGGTGATAGTCCAGCCTTTGGTAGTGCCAAAGGTGTCGCTATAGCCAATGGTTATCAACCACTTATCCAAGAATTAAATCTACCTATCGTTGAATTTCATGGGCAACGTTACCAAACCGTAAGTGAAAATTTTAATCACCTACTACTGAGCAAAGAAGCGATAGAAGCCGATGTGATAATTAACCTACCCAAAGTCAAATCTCATAGCCAATTAACCTTAACTTTGGGAGTCAAAAACCTCTTTGGTTGCGTTCCTGGCAAAATGAAAGCATGGTGGCACATGGAAGTCGGAAAGGATGCCAACCGCTTCGGCGAAATGTTAGTTGAAACTGCCAAAGCTATTAATCCTGACTTAACTATTTTAGATGGCATCATTGGACATGAAGGTAATGGCCCTAGTGGCGGAGAACCACGCCCTTTGGGAATATTAGCCGCAAGTTCAAATGTATTTGCCCTAGACAGGGTAATGGTAGAAATTCTCAATGTTTCACCCCGCCAAGTTCCCACCGTTACTGCTTCTCAACAGCTAGGAGTTTGTCCAGAACTCACTGAAATCGATTTTCCCAACTTACATCCTGACTTACTTCAAATTAAAGATTGGCAGTTGCCAGACAAGCTCATGCCAATTGATTTTGCCATGCCCAGGGTCATCAAGTCTACATTTAAACACTTTTATATTCGCTTTATCAAAGAACCCATGAGTGCTTATGGCAGACAGTAGTTTATCTTGAGCATTTGTCCACAAGCGAGTGCAAACTCTGCTACAACAATATTCCCATTGGAAGTGTAGTCTATAAATTACCCTCCGATTGCTTAATTAGACCGCCCTATAGTGGCGGTTTTTTCCCAATAATCATGAATCATTAATCATTAGGTTTGCTGTATTTTCCACTTATATATAAGTTGATAAATTTAAAGTAATATTACTCAAATGTCTCTGTTCAGACTATGGCAAAAATTTTTAGTGTGATCACTGAATAGTCAATATTAAAGTCCAATAATTTATATGTATTTCTTCGGTAGGATTTTTGATGAATAAAAATCTGCTATCTTAATTTTTTATACTGATTTAATGAATGGAGCTTAAACATATTTTATAGTTCAAAAAAAAGATTGATTTACGCATAATTGCGGGTTTTTCTCAGGGATGTGGAACAAGCTAAATCCCTATAAATGGCTTAGACAGAGCTTTTGAAAATGTTAAAATTTTAGGAGACACGAAATCATTCACGTCAATAATGAACTTATTCAAGCAGCCCGATGTCACTCATTACACTGTAAGTTAATCTAAACTTAACCTTTATGTGACATATTGCTGATACAAACTGTAACATATTATGCACTCAATCAAGTTGGAAATGTTCATCTGCAATCATGTATCAAAATTGCCAACCATAAATTACACAATTATCACACTCGCAAATTTGGTTGATGTTTTGAATGTCCACACATTTGACAATAGAAAATAGCTAAAATAGTATTGAAACTCTCGACTAGAGAGCAAACCGATAATTAATTGTGAATAACTCCAATTCTGTATGAATTCAGATAGCCAGTCTGCCAACCCTCCCGACACGTATTCCCATCGCTTGGCAGACATTGTGGGAACATTAATAGCTGTAGTCACTCTAACCCTACCTGTGTTCGTCATTGCCCACTATTCCACAAATGTTCCACCAAGTCAGCAACCTATGACTTATGGACTACCAGCAGGTGAGCAATAGACAGCGAGCATCATTAACTATGAGATGTTATCAGCCAGAAGTTCCAAGCAATGGAGAAAAAATTTTGAGCTAGCATTTTTGGATTTGATTAATCAATTTTGAGCTAAATCTACATTCTTGGCTCAAAACTTGAAAATTTGAAATCATGAATGGGGAAGTCGCTGATTAAGTAGAAAAGGCGAGCAAAAAGCGTTGCTAAGAGACATAGCAACGCTTTTTGCTGGAAGGGTGAGAATATCAAGCACTACAGCAGTTATACCCAGACACCTCGACTCAAGTTAATTTACAAGTTCAATTGATAGTTCACAATAATACTTGGGAAGAATGTCCACCTTGGCCATAAAATTTTACACGGGGAGTATGTCCCCAATAAATTTTGAGTGAAATACAAAAGAGGAATTTCTTGTGGACTTATCCCGTATTCCAGCCCAGCCAAAACCCGGCGCAATCAACGTTCTCATTGAAATCGCAGGTGGTAGTAAAAATAAATACGAATTTGACAAAGATCTGCAAGCCTTTGCTCTAGACCGGGTGCTATATTCTTCAGTGAAGTATCCATATGATTATGGCTTTATACCTAACACTTTGGCTGATGATGGCGATCCCCTAGATGGCATGGTCATTATGGATGAACCAACCTTTCCTGGCTGTATTATTCCTGCAAGACCAATTGGTTTCTTAGAAATGGTTGATGGTGGCGATCGCGATGAGAAAATTCTTTGCGTACCAGACAAAGACCCACGTTACACCCACGTAAAATCCCTACAAGATATAGCACCACACCGTTTGGATGAAATCGCCGAATTTTTCCGTAGTTACAAAAATTTGGAAAAGAAAGTAACTGAAATTTTAGGTTGGCAAGACGTTCACCAAGTAGCACCCTTGGTAGAAAAGTCTGTAAAAGCTTATAAGGGATAGTGGGCAATCGGTACTGGGTAAGACTAAAGTAAAAAGTGAAGAGTCATAAGTACCGTTAGCGGAGCGTTTCATAAGTGCTGTTAGCGTCACAGGATGTTAAGCCGATCTGAGAAAAGATACCTATCTAATAATGAAGATTTAGAATTTAGGAATCATGATTCAGCCAAGGCTAATGCCCCGCTACGCTAACAACACTAAAGATTTGTATGAGTTGCCAAATATACTAATTGCCACATAACCTGAAAACGAAATGCAGCGTAACCTCCTTTTAGCAAAAATTCATAATTGCACCCTGACAGGAGCAAATATTAATTATGTGGGTAGCATCAGCGTTGATAAAATTTTGTTAGAAAAAGCTGGCATTTTACCCTACGAGCAAGTGCAAGTAGTGAATAATGCTAACGGTGAGCGTTTTATTACTTATGCAATACCCGCTCCGGCCTATTCAGGAATTATTGAACTAAATGGGGCTGCTGCCCGTCTAGGCATGATCGGCGATCGCGTGATTATAATGACATACGGGCAGTTTACTCCGGAGGAGATCAAAAATTACACTCCTACGGTAGTCCTTGTGGACGAACATAACCAAATTCTGGAAGTACGCCACTACGACGACCTGCTCAATAAGGTCTAAATGCAAAAAAAATGTCAAATCTTGAGCTGTCAAGTTCCCAGGTCTACCAAACTGAAAAGTCAGCCAACTCGCCAAGTGGCCTTATGGGTGATTTTGTCTTAAAATTTTGGGGTGTCAGGGGTTTGATTCCTACCCCAGACGGTAACACCAGCCGCTACGGTGGTAATACGGCGTGCGTGGAAATGCACGTAGCTGGTAAAAACTTAATTTTCGACGGTGGTACAGGTTTACGCATACTGGGTAAAACTTGGCAGCACTCACAAGAGCCTCTAGAAGCCCATCTATTTTTTACGAATTCCCAATCTAATCGAATTCAGGGTTTTCCTTTTTTCGCTCCCGCATTTATTTCGCACAATAGCTTCTCTATTTACGGTGCAGCGGCTTCCAATGGAGCTTCTATCAAACAATGTCTGTGTGACCAAATGCTGCAACCACACTTTCCTTATCCCTTACAGGTCATGCAGTCTGAATTACAGTTTCAAAATCTCACTCCCAATAGTGAAGTAAAACTGGATGATGTAATTGTTAAAACTGCAATCATCAATCAAACTCAGCGTTCAATAGGCTATCGAGTTAACTGGCAAGAATATACTGTCGCTTACATTACAGATTTAAGTAACCGTGCAGATCAACTAGAACGAGACGACATCTTACAAATTATTCAGGGTGTGGATTTACTCATTGCTAATGCAACTTATACTCCTCCAACATCCCATGATCATGACTGTGCAGACTCTCTTTGGCAAGTAGCTGTGGAAATAGCTCAGAAGGCAGATGTGAAACAGTTAGTGATCTCACACCATCACCCAGATGACCATGATGATTTTCTTGACATGGTTCAAAGTGAAGTTCAATCAGTTTTTCCTAAAGCTTCACTGGCTTATGAAGGCTTAGTTGTATCAATTTTGTGATTTTTTCTCTGTCTACAGAAGTTTTTAAAATATTCTCAAAGATAGAGGTGAGTTTCTTTGGCGACATCTTTTTTTTGTAAATTTTTCCAAAAAAACTGTGTTGGCTGTTACAATATTGTTAAGAAAAGTTGCTCGTTGCGTTTTGGGAACGCGCAATGGGGCTTTCACTCTATTGAGAAGACAACGCGAATGAATATTAACAGACCAGCTGTGGGAGGCTGGTCTTTTTTCTTGAGATCTGACTTGAAAAAGGGGTGTAGGGGTGTAAGGGAAAGACTTTTTCATGCTTTTTTATGTACGCAGTTCATGACGGTTAATTAAACTTTTATACCAATTTTATATTATATGTTTTTGGCTAAGAACTTTGTTTAGTATACATTTCAGAGATTTAAGCTAAGTATACTTGTATAAATTAGGTATTATCAGTAACCTAAAAACGAAAAAGACGCAAAGTTGTGTTTTGCGTCTTTTCAGTAAAATTGAGAAACCTAGAAACTAAATGTGGTTCTCAATGCACCAATCAACACGGAATCATTGTTATCGTTATGATCGGGTGCTGTTAACCAGATAATACCGGGTGTGATGGTGACGTTGTCGCTGACTTTGTATTGATAGAAGGCTTCAACGTGGAAAGATGTGTCATCATCTTCATTGATACCGTCAACGCTGGAACTGGTCACTTTGGGTTCCATGCCTACGACAATACCACCCAAGTTACCTTTCCTACCAAGATCAGGGAAACCTAGAGTAACTGCATAGTTCCAAATGTCAATGTCTCCACCATCCCCACCGGTTGTAGTGCGACTAGTGGTGTAACCAGCCCAACCACCCAAGACTAAGTTATCACTAATGCCGATAGATGCTTGCAGACCGTAGGAGTTGCTAGAAAATGCTCTATCGAGAGAGCCATCACCATTGGTATCAAAACTCTGAAAAGTTGCAGCGTTACTACCTGTGGCTAATGGCTGTTTGTAGGAGTTGATATATGTTAGTCCTACAGTAATGCGATCGCTAGGTTTGACGGTTAGCTGTGCCAACGCGCCATAAGCACCATCAAACAAACCAGCACCCTGTGCTGGGTTATTAGCTGTACCACTCAAGTAACCTAGACTCAGGGCTAACCTATCACTGAAGTTATGAGTAACGCCTATACCAGTACCGCCTACTTGACCATAAATGGGGTTACGTGTACCAAAGGTAGACAAAGCACCAAAAGCACCGTCACCATCAAATATGTTCACAGTGCTGGTGAGGTCATCTGCTGCGCCTCCAGTAGCAATTAGTTTAACTTGAGTATTCTTGGTTGCAGGGAATCCGTACCACAAAACACCTATGTTAGCGTCTGTACTGGGAGCAGCACTGGCAAAAAATAAGTTGCCTTCCTTCGTGTTAATGTTGGGTGTGTTGATATTGTTGGCTTCAATTCTGGTGAACAGAGTATCTTGTCCAGTGAAGCTAGTTACCAATTCCACCCGCGCTCTGAATCCTAAAGTGGTATTGTCATCTGTAATTTCCGCTTCATTGACGCGATCGCCTGAAAACACATCACTAACCACAGTTACCACTTGTCCTTGTAGTTTGGTTGTGGTAGAAAACTGATTGGCTTCCAATTCTGCTGTGCGTGCTTCTAATGCGTCTACTCGACCTCTAAGTGTCGCTAGTTCTGCGGAAAACTCTTCTTGCAGTTTTTGTAGTGTCGCTAAATCCTCTTTTGTGACTAAATCCCCTGTGGCGGTTGCGATTAGTTCATTTACTCTATCAAGACAAGCATTTACACCGGCGGCGAACTCATATCGTGTCATGGCTCGATTTCCACGATATGTCCCGTTTGGATAACCAGCAATACAACCATAACGTTCTACCAATGATTGCAATGCTTGGAAAGCCCAGTCGGTTGGTTGTACGTCTGATAATTGCGATACAGAGGTAACTTGTGACATTACCTGCTGTTGAGAAGAAGGATCAGCTTTGACAATTGGAGTAGCTGCGCTTGATGGTTCAGCAATTTCTGATGGAACAGATACTTCGCCAGCGATCGCAGCAGTACCAAAAAATAACACAGTGCCACAGAATACTGGACTAGCTAGTAGATACTTCCACATTTTTGATATTTTCCCTCACACTTAATCATGCTTTTATTCTCTTGGTAACACCAATACCAAGTTTTTATTAGCGCATGGTTTCTTAAAAACGATTCCCAAAATATTACCAGTAGGCAGCAAATTTTGTAACAGTGAAAATCAAGAATTTATAATTATTTGATTATGTAAAGGTTAAGTAGTCATGCTGTCACAACATTTTTGTGATTAACCTTACAGAGTCATGTTATCCTAGAATTTGAGAATGAGAATTATTATTATTGATAAATCAAATAAATCTCATCATCTATAAATAAACTGATACCAAGACAGCATTAGCATGGCTGTGGAGGGGAGCTATAATGCGGAAAGCAAGTATAACAAGGAATAGGATTCTGTCCTTAGTGGCTGTGCTAATGTTGTCAGTCACAGTAGGCTGCAACCAATCGAACAAATTGGAAGATACATCTGTAGAAAAGTCTCCACAGCTGCAGGAAGCCGCATCTACACCTGTGGCGCAACCGACAAAAATCAAGGTTGTCACTACTTTTTTACCGATTTATTTATTTACGAAAGCTGTGGCTGGGGATGCAGCAGAGGTAGAAATATTAGTATCGCCAGGTACGGAAGTTCATGAGTATCAAGCAACACCAGATAATGTCAAAGCGATCGCTACAGCAGACGTGTTGGTCAAAAATGGTTTGGGAATAGAGGAATTTTTGGCAGATACCATCAAAAATGCCCAAAACTCTAAATTGAAGCAAATAGATGCTAGTACTGGAATAAAACCTTTAAATGAAATCTCACCAGTTGAGAAAGCGGCAAAGACTGAAACAGACCATGATCATGCCGAGGGAAATCCCCATGTTTGGTTAGATCCTGTATTGGTAAAACAGCAAGTCACAAATATTCGGGATGGGTTAATTGCAGCTGACCCAGCGAATAAAGCTAAATACGAAGCTAATGCTAGTGCTTATATTCAAGAATTAGAAAATTTAAACACAGAGTTTCAGCAGACATTACAGAAAACTCCTAACTGCACCTTTATCACTTTTCATGATGCTTATCCCTACCTCGCCCAACGCTATAACCTCAAACAAGTAGCTGTAGTGCAAATTCCTGAAGATCAACTTTCCCCGACAGATGTGCAGAATACCATCAAGACAGTCAAAAAATATAACGTAAAAGCTTTGTTTAGTGAACCAGGAGTAGATAACAAATTACTCACCAGTCTTTCTCAAGACCTCAAGTTAACCTTGCGTACATTAGATTCTTTAGAAACTGGAGAAAAAGAGCCACAGTATTATTTCAAAGCCATGAAAGCGAACTTACAAACTCTAGAGACAGCTTGTAGGTAGCTTAATGACAGCCCAAACAGTCAATATCTACAAAACACTGTTACGGGCATTGTTGATTTTAAATTTTAAATCTTAAATTTGTTATGATGTCGCCTATTTTGAAAGTTGAGGGATTAACTGTCTATCAGGGAAACTATTTAGCTGTGAGGGATGTTTCTTTTGAGTTAACACCGGGAACTGATACAGCTGTAGTTGGCCCTAATGGTGCAGGTAAAAGTACATTAGTCAAAGCGACTTTAGATTTAATTCCTCGGAGAGCGGGGAATATTGAAATATTTGGTCGTCCTCTGGCTAGGCTAGGTAATCTACGCCATCTCATAGGATACATGCCACAAAATTTTATCTTTGATCGGAGCTTTCCTATTTCTGTCAAAGAGTTGGTAGGTTTAGGATGGGTAGCCACAGGTCGAAATAAATATTCATTTTTCTCTAAATTACAGAGTCAACGTCAGGAGAAATCCTTAGCTGTAGCCGAAGCTTTAAGGAGAACCGATGCGTATCAACTGAGAAATCAAGCTATTGGGACATTGAGTGGTGGTCAACTCAAACGGGTTTTGCTAGCTTACTGTCTAGTCATACCTCGAAAATTGTTGGTACTAGATGAAGCATTTGCTGGAGTAGATATGCAAGGTGCAGCAGATTTTTATGCGTTGCTACATGAGTTGAAGCAAGAAGAAGGTTGGACAGTTTTACAAGTTTCTCACGATATTGATATGGTAAGCCGACACTGCGATCGCGTCCTTTGTCTCAACCAAACTGTTGTTTGTACTGGACAACCAGAAATTGCACTCTCACCCCAAAATCTGTTGGCTACCTATGGGCCAGGATTTAGCCGCTACCAACATCATCATTAATCAACGATCAACATTTCCATAAATTTTCTGTGTGTATTAATTAATAGTTATAAAGTCTTATTCATCTTTTTCATATAAGTGTTCAGCTACAGTCTGATAAAGATGAAATATATGATTGTCGTGAAACGATAAAATACATTTTGTCCTTGTTTACGATAACTCACTAAACGCATTGCTCGTAAATTACGCAACTGATGAGAAACCGCTGATTCAATCATTCCTAACGGTACTGCTAAGTCACTGACACAAAGCTCTTCTGTTGCTAAAAAAGAGAATTCTAAGCCGATTAGCATCTCCTAAAAAGCTAAAAAAATCTGCCATAAGTTGGGATTTTTCTGTTGTCAGAATCTCGCTTGGTATAGATTGAAAGACATTACTTTCTATCAAAGAGTTCTTGGCGTTTATTGGCAGAATTTTGGTTTAGCAGAGGTTAATTTTTTATATTAAAAATTATTTAAACTTAACTTTAAATAATCCAAAAAATTTTGATTAATTATGTAAACAACAACAATTATATACTTATTTATACTTTGAAAGCTTGTACAAATTAACGTTATGGCTCTAATTTATGATTTTCATCTCTACCAGTTAGCCATAGCCAGTAGTAGTGATTTGATCAATCTGTTGCAATTCCCATTTATGCAGCGTGCGATCGCAGGTGCTATTCTCATGGGGATACTTGGGGGTTTGCTAGGTAGTTTCGTTACTTTGCGTCAGTTATCTTTTTTTAGCCATGCTGTTGGTCATGCAGCGTTGGTGGGTATAGCCTTGGGGGTGCTGCTACAGATAAACCCTACTTGGACACTGCTGCCTTTTACCTTAGCGTTTGGGGTAATTGTCCTTTACTTAATTGATCAGACCGATTTAGCTAGTGATAGCGTACTCAGTATAGTGCTTTCAGGAGCATTAGCGATCGGCGTAATGCTGACAAGTCTCATTAAAGGTTATCGCGGTAACTTAATGAGTGTTTTATTCGGTGATATTTTGGCTATTGATGCTACAGATTTGGTTTTAACAATACTTATACTGCTAGCTAGCAGCATCTTCCTATTATCCACCCTACGACAGCAAATTTTGTTAACACTCAACCTAGATGTGGCAAAAGTACAAGGCATTTCAGTTCAATTGTACCGCTACGGATTTGTAGTGCTTTTGGCTCTGGCTGTGGCTGTCGCTATTAAAGCCGTTGGTATTTTACTTGTCAACGCCTTTTTAGTTATTCCTGCTTCTACAGCTAAACTAATGAGTCACCACTTTAGTACTTTTTTAGTTCTATCTACAACATTTGGTGCAACTAGTAGCCTTGCTGGAATTTTGGTGTCTGGTGCTTTTAACCTCGCTTCCGGCCCTAGTATTGTGCTGCTTCAGTTTATCTTATTTATAGCTGTGTTCACTTTGATCAAACTGCGCGGGAAAGCAGCATAAAAGTTTTTTGCTCAAACCCTTGCCAAATCATTTTATGTTTGCTACATTTAGTAATCGTGGCAAAGAAAAAAGCCAAGCCGGGATAGCTCAGTCGGTAGAGCAGAGGACTGAAAATCCTCGTGTCACCAGTTCAAGTCTGGTTCCTGGCATAGATTACAACCAAATACAGTCTCTTGCATAAAGTATAACAAGCGTTGTCTAACTCATTTGAAAGCTTGCTGTAATTGGAAGATGGAAGAAGGGTTAATCGACACAAACCCTTTTATGCTTCTGGATAATTTTACTGTTTTCCTACTAGTGTAATCTGGAAAGTGACGGAAAAGGGATATTTGGCTGTAATTATGTAATAGATGCAATTTACTAAAACTTGAAATATTTGAACAATAAAAGCAAATGACTGCATATTTGTGATTTTAATTGTGCAAGTTAAAATAGGGTCATTTACCAATCTCATAACCAACTTTTTGTATCAGTTGACGCAAACTTCACCTGTGACATATCCGAACATTCCACAGACCTACGCCCCAGTGTTCACGTCTCTCAGAGAAAGAGACTGGAAAGTTCTCATAGAACTCTTTGATAGACATGATAGTGATGAAATTGAAGCTGACATCAGTACCAATTTGTTGTTAATGATGCCTGAACCCTGTTGGGAAGACGATCCCTTTGACTTCTTGCGTGAATACCTATAAAGACGCAATTTATCGTGTTTGTGTTGAGTAGTAAGACAACAGTTTTTCTTCTCTGTCTCCTTGACTGAAAATGACAGGTTGTAAGCAGTGCAGATTCAGCATAAACTTTTTACGGGCTTACGCCTCGCTCCGCTAACAGCACTCGTTACTCATTCAGGGGGTAAAACATCACATGGGTAGATTCAGTTTTGGGCGTTGGCTGTGCTGGTCTCTAGTTATTGGTTTAAGCTGTGTTTTACTCTCTGGCTGTAGTACAAATCTGAGTGCTAGTAAAACTCTGCGCGTGGCGAATGAACCTGCATTCCCACCTTTTGAATTTAAAGGACAAGGTGGAGAATTACAAGGATTTTCCATTGATTTGATGAATGCGATCGCTAGCTCTGCCAACTTTAAAATTAACATCCAAAGTCTACCATTTGATGGCATTATCCCAGCCTTACAAGCCAAAACCGTAGATGCCGCTATTAGTTCCATCACTATCACCGCCGAACGCGCCAAGACTGTAGCTTTTTCTCGTCCTTATTTTAAAGCCGGATTAGCGATCGCCATTCGTAACAACAATTCAGATATTACAGGTTTTGATAGTCTCAAAAATAAAAAAATCGCCGTTCAAATCGGTACAACTGGCGCAGAAAAAGCTAAAAATATCCCAGGTGCGGAAATTCGCAGTTTTGATTCTGCACCGCTAGCCTTGCAAGAATTACTCAATGGTAATGTAGATGCAGTGATTAATGATGCACCAGTAACTTTATATGCCATAAATACAGGCAATCTCAAAGGTATTAAAGTTGTAGAGCAATTACTCACAGAAGAATATTACGGCATTGCCACAGCCCAAAATTCACCCAATTTATCACTCATCAACAACGGACTAGATAGAGTCCTCAAAAACGGCACTTATTCTCAAATTTATCAAAAATGGTTTAAAGCAATTCCTCCGCAATTACCAGATAAATCACCATTTGAAAATCAATCAAATACGGATAAAGGCGGAATATTTACTTCAATTGAGTTAATTTTACAAGCTTTACCAACTTTATTACAAGGTGCATTAGTCACCATACAACTAACAATAATTTCTGTCGTTATGGGTTTAATTGGAGGTTCATTAGTTGGTATTATTCGCCTCTCTAAAATTACTCCTGTGCGCTGGTTAGCAAGGGCGTATGTTGATTTCTTCCGAGGTACGCCTTTACTCGTACAAATTTTTATGATTTATTTTGGCATCCCAGCCATTGCGCAAGAACTGAATTTTACTTTTACATTTGATCGTTTAGTAGCTGGGGTAATTGCCTTAAGTTTAAACTGTGCAGCTTATATTGCTGAGATCGTTCGTGCTGGTATTCAATCAATTGAACCAGGACAAGCAGAAGCAGCCAAATCATTAGGTTTAAATCCTATATTAACAATGCGCTTGGTAGTTTTTCCCCAAGCCTTTAGGCGGATGTTACCAGCTTTAGGAAATGAGTTTATTAGTTTATTAAAAGATACTTGTTTAGTAGCAGTAATTGGGTTTGAAGAACTATTTCGCAAAGGACAATTGATTGTCGCTGCTAACTATCGTCCGTTTGAAATTTATGCAGCAGTCGCCATAGTTTACTTGTGTTTAACTCTGTTGTCTTCTCAAGTGTTTAGTCGTTTAGAGATTTGGATGAATCCAACTCAATCAGCTAAAGTTAGTAAAAATGTCGCCTCTAAGTTGAAATAAAATTGACGTAGATGCACACTATTCTTAATACTTTTGTTCTAGTTCTCGATAATTTTATCTCTGAAGTATCCACCGCATCTGCTTAACAGTTACTTTGCTGAGCTTCCAGGTGAGGCTTAATTTAAGCAAGAAGGACAGGATGATCACTGTCCGTTCGCTGATTTTGAGGTGGTAAGCGGAATTAAAAGCTTGAGGAGTAAAGAATCAGGCAATCAAAGAACTTTTGTGAGATGACAGGCTGATTACAAGTAATGTGAAGACAACCTAATGGACTGTTTCGGGGTG
>DVDT01000038.1 GCA_015296085.1 Trichormus sp. M33_DOE_039
CACCCCGAAACAGTCCATTAGGTTGTCTTCACATTACTTGTAATCAGCCTGTCATCTCACAAAAGTTCTTTGATTGCCTGATTCTTTACTCCTCAAGCTTTTAATTCCGCTTACCACCTCAAAATCAGCGAACGGACAGATACGAAGCTGTGTGCGGTGATTACTGAATAAATATCTCAAAAAAAATTTTTTATCTTCACAATAAAGTTATTTAATTTACATCTACCTTAAGTAATATTTGAGCTATTAGCCATAACATGGTAACATCCAAGTGATTGAATGATGACTCTTACAAAGAAAAGTCCATCATACACTCATCAAGACTTACAGCATCTACTATACTTACTTCACTAAGTATGCGTCAGTTAACCTGACGCAAAAACTTGGCGCACTCTACTGAAAAATTACTAACGATCAATTCTGTAATTCAGCATTCAAACTCTTAGACTGTATGGCTAGTAAATTCCACCGCAAAATTCTGCAACGATGCGTCTCATTCATTGAGGCATCATTAAAACCTGTGAAAAATATGTTTTTTAGCCAAGTTTGGGGGTGTAACACCCTCGCCAGAAAGATCTTTCCCCTCTTGGTTATGATATCGTTTGTCACGGTATTGTTGGTGAGTAATTTCACTCCTGTAGTCGCCCAATTACCACGTCAAGAAATTCGGGGCGTATGGATGACAAACAATGATTTTGACATCCTCAAGGATCGCAGCAAAGTCCAAGAGGCGATGACTCGACTCAAGGAGATGAACTTTAACACTATCTACCCCGTCGTGTGGAATTCTGGCTATGTGATGTATCCCAGTGCTGTCGCCCAAAAAGCTGGTATCCAACCTTTTGTTTTTCGTGGTTCAGATGGACATGATATTTTAGCTGATGTGGTTAACCAAGCCCATCGTCGAGGTTTGTTGGCGAATGCTTGGTTTGAGTTTGGGTTTATGGCTCCCCCAACATCAGAACTAGCCATGAATCATCCAGAGTGGCTGACACAGAAACGGAATGGTGGCAAAACTTCCATGAGTGCGGCTGGGGAAGTAGTATGGCTGAATCCCTTTCATCCCCAAGTGCAGAAGTTAATTAGTGATCTTGTGTTAGAAATTATCAGTAATTATGATGTGGATGGAATTCAGTTTGACGATCACATGAGTTTGCCTCATGAATTTGGCTACGATCGCTACACAGTTGCTCTCTACACCCAAGAAACCAAGAAGAATCCTCCCGCCAATCCTCAAGACCCTAACTGGGTGCGCTGGCGAGCCAATAAAATTACTGCATTCATGACGCAGTTACATAAAGCCATCAAAGCCAGAAAACCCAATGTAATTTTTTCTGTCTCACCTAATTACTATGACTTTGCTTACAAGTTTCAACTGCAAGACTGGCTGACTTGGTTACGGCAAGACATGATAGATGAGTTAATTGTGCAAGTCTATCGTCCTGATTTACAAAGTTTTATCACTAATATTTCCCGTCCAGAAATTCAAGAAGCTAGACAAGTTATTCCCACTGCTATTGGGGTAATGACAGGCTTACGTAATAACCCTGTTCCTATCCAACAGATTAAGTCGCAAGTCCGAGCCACTCAAGAACGTGGATTAGGGGTAGCTTTCTTCTACTACAGTAGTATGTGGAATTATTCTTCAGAATCCAGGAATGAGCGTCAGGAAGAATTTCAAGCTTTGTTCCCCTATCCTGCTCTGCGTGCTAGGGTGGATTAAAAATTCAATGTACGAGAAAGGGTTGAGCAATGCTCAACCCTTGCAAGAAGTATATGTGTATTAGGATTGTCTGAAAATACTATAAGCCTTGAGTTACTATCGATTTATCTATCAGATTCTTGATTCACGTTGCTATTAAAGCCTTGAATCTACCGTAGTGGCTTAGCAAGCTTAAAGTAGTGTAAAAATATAGTTCTTGTGGGATGGGCATTTTGCCCGTACCGGACGGGCAAGATGCCCACACCACAAGATAGTTTTAATGCAACATTTTAGTCTAGACACGCCAGTAGAAAGAATAACTGCGCAAGATTTCCTCGATTTAAACGTTGATTATCTTTTTAAATAAAGTTTGTTTTGGAGCAGACATTGATCTGTAAATTGATTGTAGCCAACGCCCAATACTAGTCCTCAAGACGAGATAAAGAAGGGATCTATTGGAGCAAATTACAGGAGACTCAAGTGTTGAAGGAGGAGCGCAGTACACGCATACACCTAGACGCAGGAAATCTTTGTCATTCCAATAGGTACGACCCTTGCGATCTAAAGTGTTATTGCGAATGTCATGGCGATGCAGGTGTCGCTGTTGAATAGTTAAACAAGGATTGAGAACTAAAAAACCAGCCTCAACAGCTCGTTGAGCGATGATCTGATCGCAACCAATAATTCCTAAATGATATTCAGATGGGAATTGGCTGATGGGTGTACGGAAGATCCAGCAATCATGTGAACCTTCAGCTGCTAGAGGTGTGATTTCCCATTTATTATCTTCCTGCTCATCGTAGCGTGAAATAGTCCAAAATTGACGGTTATCTATTTCATGAGCGCGTTCTAAATTACTATCTTGATCAAAGTAGATATCAGCATTACAAATTACTGCTACTTGATTAGCACCACACTGATTAGCTAGTGCAAACAGATCAGAAAAGAATGGTCTTTTATCAGTGGTAATGATGTCCAGTTTCTCGTGTTTAATATCTTGAAGAAAGCCATAATCACGATCATTTTTAGTTTCCAGTAGCACTTTGATTGAATCAATTGCTGGGTGAGCTAAGTTGGCGTGAAGACAGGCTAAATACTCGGTAGCTCGTCGCGGATCACATGATGTATGAAGAGTGGTGATAAGAATTGCCATGAGGAGATTCTTAAGTTAATTGGGTAGGGAACTGTAGATATTTAAACTACTTACTTTGAATGAGTTTAGTGTATATCTACTTATATAATATAGGTTGAATAAGATATGAATTACAGTATCTTTACTAAAATAATATATTTTCAACTTAAGTAGGATTACAGGGTATCTCAACACTAAGACATAGTAGATTTCACTCAACCACTTGGCATAACTGATGTACAACGGAGAGAAGATCAAGATAGTTGGACTTAAGCCTTATACAGAGGTTTTAAATCCGCTCTCATATTTTCTTGATAGTTATCCCATTGATGGTGAACAATCTGCCAGCTATTGGTATGAGGGGTGTTGTTTACAGACTGGTGATTTATTAAGACTTCCCCGCACCCCTTTAATAGAAGCGATCGCTCGTGGTTTGATGCAACAATTAGCCCAAGACGAGCGTTATTCCCGTGAGGGCAAAATGTATGGTGTGTTGCTAGTGGAAATACCTACGGGTGAAAAACGAGTATTAAAGGCTTTTTCGGGTTTACTTAATGGTGCAAGTGTTATTGATGGCTGGGTGACACCGATCCCAGGGAGAGAACAAGTAGCTTTAACAGAAGTTCAAACTTTGACTGAGTTGGAAGCAATTAAGCAAGAACTAATCACGCTAAAACAATTACCAGCCAGACAAGAGTATGAAACCTTATCGCAAGAGTTTGCACAACAGTTGCAAGTCATGAGCGATCGCCATGCTCATTCTAAACAGCAACGACAGCAAAAACGCCAGCAACTTTATGACACACTTACAAGTGAAGCCTTAACTTTAGCGTTAGAACAATTAGATGCAGAAAGCCGTCAACAGGGGATAGAACGTCGGCGACTTAAACGCCAACGAGATATAACTTTGGCAAGTTTGCAGGAAGCGATCGCCACAGAAGATACACGTATTCAAGAACTTAAGCAAAAGCGTAAAGCTATATCTCGGCAGTTACAAGCACAGATGCACGCTGCTTACTCCCTGATGAATTTTTTAGGACAATCTTCATCATTGCAACAATTAATGCCTGATGGTTTACCCACAGGGACAGGTGACTGTTGCGCCCCGAAGCTACTCCACTACGCCGCCACTCACGGACTTAAACCCCTAGCAATGGCAGAATTTTGGTGGGGAACATCCAATCAAGATAAAGTTCAGGGAGAATTTTATGGTGCTTGTGCTGAACGCTGTCAGCCATTGATGGGTTTCTTGCTGGCGGGTTTGAGACCTAACCCCCCTACCCCCTTCCCTGCGAGGGAAGGGGGAGTTTTTAGCCCCTCCCCTCGTAGGGGAGGGGTTTGGGGAGAGGTCAAAATGATTTACGAAGATGAATGGCTGATTGCTATCAATAAACCTGCGGGGTTGCTATCTGTTCCAGGGCGTTATTTAGAAACTCAAGACAGCGTGATCAGTCGCTTGCGCAATTTGTTACCAGATGGCGATAATTTAGCGGCGGTGCATCGCTTGGATCAAGAAACCTCCGGTATTCTTTTACTAGCGCGTGATTGCCAAACCTATCGTCAACTTAGCCAACAATTCCAGCAGCGACAAGTCCACAAGGTTTATGAAGCGATACTTGCAGGTACTGTTACTAGAGATGCAGGTTTGATTGAATTACCATTGTGGGGAGATCCACAAAATCGACCTTATCAGCAAGTTGACTGGGAACGTGGTAAACCGAGTGTGACGCACTTTCGGGTGATGACGAGAGAAAAGAACTATACCCGCGTGGAGTTTGAACCATTCACAGGACGCACACATCAATTGCGGGTTCATGCTTTGGCAGGTTTGGGGATTGTGATATTAGGCGATCGCCTATATGGTTGCAATGCTGGGGCGACTCGCTTACACTTGCACGCCAGAGAACTCCGCTTTCAGCATCCCCGCACCCAAGCAACTATTCATTTACAGACTGAAACGCCGTTTTAATCTTTTTACAGATTTCCACTAGTGCTGCATCTTGTTCTGCTTCACTCAAGGTTTTTAAAGGCTGTTTGGGTTCATGTGCTGCTTGGTATTTAGCAATTTCTGTTTCTGCGTATGAGCTATAACTTATCGGTATCCAAATAATTTTGAGTCCCTCAGATTGGGCTGCATTTAACAACGGTGGTAATTCGTTCTCAGCAATAAAATCTGATGCTAAAAAGTTAGGGCTGACCATTAACACTGCCACTTTTGCTGCTGCTAAAGCATCTTCAATTTCTTTGTACCACTCAGTTCCAGGTTCAATTTTTGTATCATCCCATACTGCTAATTTTTGATTGCGAATCATGGGTTTTAAATGGGTTTGTAATTTAGTCAGCCATTCTTTATCTAAATGGCTGTAACTGATAAAAACTTGATTTCTATTGATATATTTAGCTGTTGTTGATTGTACATTCAAGTTAGTTGTTAAAACATCATCAATCAGTCTACGTACATCTACCATTTGAAAGCTTTTTTGGCATTGAATTTTGTCATTATTAAGTTCCAATGAGTTGTATAATACTTGCAAAGGGTAAGGATGAGGACTTTGGCTGTCTTTACATTGATCACAATTACAGGGAACGAGTATTTGATACTTTAGAAGTTCATAGGAATTATGAATTTTCTCTAGTTCATGTCTAATGATTGCTAGTAATTCTTTTTTGTGATTACCTGACACACGAATTCTAATTTCCCGTTGATGGTAATGTTCAATTACTTCAGCGCGTGTTTTGTCTTTATTGAGAATAACACCAGTTTTCCAAACTAGTTTTTGCTGTTCAATAAAATTATGTGTTTCAACAATAAAGCGGCTTAATATACCCTTGGGCATAAATTCATAGCTGTAACCCAGAATAAGATTATTAGACTCATTCCATTCATATTCAGGTTGATTTGCCGAGAGTAATTGAGGAGCAATATAATTATTAGGACAACTAGGAATCTCATAGCATAGCTTAAACTTCATCATTAAACGTAATAGCTCTGGACGCATATCGGCATATTTGTTTTCATTCCAAATATTATCTAAATCGTCGCGGGTAAATTTGCCCAAGTTTTGAATAACTTGTGCATTATCTAATACTTTGTAGACTGCATCTGTACCCCAAGTAGGTTTAAGAATGACGGTTTTTACAAGTAAATCGTCATCCTGAAAATGAAGGCATACACCTAAATCATGTAGATAACCGCTAAGTTGAAGTTTATCTTCTCGTTCAGCAAATCCATGATTTTGGCAAATATTTAAATATTCTTCTAAAGTGATATACTGACGTTCATCACTTTCTAAAGCTTCTCGTACTTTAACCCAGTTTTTAGGAATTTCATTGCCTACGTGCGGCAAGTTACTAATATAATGTTTAATTTTATTCAGGATTTCTGTTAAACTACGATTTGTAGCAAAGTTGGTAGAAAGTGTTTCTTTAAAGTTGGTAAAATTAGCCCTTAAATCTCGCTCGTTTATTTCTCGTTTACGTTCTTGTTTTTCATTTTTTATCACTAGTATAGGACTGTTGTCAGTTAGTAACTCTACTACATTCAGCCAATAATAAAAATCAGTATCTTCCTTTCGAGTATCTGCAACTAAGACGTAAAGGGAACGTTTCGTGAGAAAAAATTGGTGCGTAGCATGGTAAATTTCTTGTCCTCCAAAATCCCATATATTAATCTGGAACTCTCTACCATTTTCTAACGGGAACTTCCATTGAATAACATCAATACCTTCAGTTGATTTTTCATGTTGCTGTAATTGATAATTCTCATCTTGAATTTTCCTAGCAAGTGTTGTTTTACCTCTGTCCGTTCGCTGATTTTGAGGTGGTAAGCGGAATTAAAAGCTTGAGGAGTAAAGAATCAGGCAATCAAAGAACTTTTGTGAGATGACAGGCTGATTACAAGTAATGTGAAGACAACCTAATGGACTGTTTCGGGGTGC
>DVDT01000085.1 GCA_015296085.1 Trichormus sp. M33_DOE_039
AAACAGCTTTTTATACCACTGGCAATATTCGTCCACGAATTTGATTGTTTTCATGGGTGAACGAGGCTCTACCATGCTCTGTGCTTATGTTCTACGTTTTTTACGTTCTTATACTACCGCGAAAGTGACAAAACAGGGTTAAGCTTTTATTTGCTGCTAACCCTTTTCCTGGTTATCAAGCGGAACTTTTGTGGTTAAGAGAAGAGTATAACGGACATTGGTATCGCTGGGAGCAGAAAAATCTAGAGGGGTGGCTATGTCCAGCATTATTTAAATATTTTAATGAACCACCCCAGAAAATATATTGTCAGGCAGAAAGTTTTTATTCTTAAAGAAGTGATTGGGGAGAAGGAAGCAAGGAGACAATGGAGATTTTCTGCCAATCCCCAATCCCCAAACTAATTCGGTAACATCTTTGCTAAAGCCTTTTCAACAGCTTTAGGATCTTTGAGTAACTGCGAGGCCATTTCTTTAGCCTGCTCACCTGGATAAACATCCTCAACACCATCAATTACGGCTTGTAATGCTTCCTGAACAACAACTTCTGGGGCTACTTTGGGTGGGGGAAAGTGGGTACTCATACCTGTGTCTACTGTTCCAGGCATGACACCAACAACTAGTGTACCCTGTGCTGCTAATTCCGCCCGAATCCCTTGAGTCATCAGCAAAGTTGCTGCTTTGGAAGCGCAGTAAGAAGCATTGAGCGGTAAATTAACTTTTGCCAAGATAGTCAACATATTGACGATCGCACCGCCACCATTTGCTTGTAAAACTGGAGCAAAGGCGCGACACATTCTGAGCGTACCAAAGTAATTGACTTCTATTTCTGCTTTTGCAGCCTTGAGGTCGGGGCTAGAGATAAATCCTTGCAGTAGACCAACTCCAGCATTATTAATGAGCAGATTGACATCTTCGTACTTACTCGCAGCCACCCTGACTGATTCCTCATCGGTAATATCTAGCGCGATGGGAATGATGCGTTGTGGGTCAACAGCAACAATATCAGCAAGAGAATTCGGATTTCTTGCCCCCGCATAGATTTTAGATATCCCAGCTGCGAGTAATCCGTCTACATAATGCTTGCCGATACCTCCATTTGCTCCTGTCACTAATGCGATCGCGTTTTCTATCTGCATTTTTCACTCCTCAATTTAGTACAAATTCCTGTGTATCTCTGCATTGAAAAACTGATATTACTGAGATGGATAGAGCCATCCTTTAAATAGGCGCGTGACTTGAGGCATAATTACCCAAGTCATTAACGGCATCATGATACTAATACTGACCAAATTGGCTAACCAAAAAGGTAGCCCACCGGTAATTGGTCTCAGTAAGTTAGGCATCAAAGAGGTGACTGGATAAATCCCAATTGCACTGACAATTGCAGTTTTCCATTTAGGCGGGGGTGCAGCATTGGGTATTTCTGGTAAGGTAAACCAAGCTTCTAAACTGTTGACACGGGTAACTCTGGCTTCATCCACAGTCAAAGCGTCTGCACGTGCAATCCAAGCTTGACAAATCAGCGAATTTTCCCACTCTTGCAAGTTTTCAGGAGTATCAAAGCGTAAAATAAGTTGCCACTCACCTCTTTTGCTGCTGGGGTACAGCACATCACTACCCAAGTATCCAGGAAAGGTACTAGCAGCTAGTGTTACTCCTTGGGTAGCTTCTTCAAAAGCAGCTTCTAATCCTGGTTTTACTTTACGAGCGATCGCAATGACTCCAGGAGCTAAGTTGATAGGTTGTTTAGTTTGATCCATTGGTTATTGAAGATTAGCTATTGACTATTGACAACTACAACCGATTACCCCAATAGCTAAAGTCTTGGTAAAGCTGACCTACTTCCGGCCCCTCTGGAGTATCCCAATCTTTCATAATTTCTGAAGCTACCGAAGCCCAAGACACTAATACTGCTCCTGCTTGAGTTAACCTCAACAAAGCCGCCGTTTCATTCAAAATAGTGTCAGAACCAGACACATCGACCACTACATAAGGTTCATAACCAGCCCCTAGTAAGTCAATGCTCAGTTGTAGTGTGCAAATATCTAAGGATATACCACCTAGCAAAACTTTTTTGCGCCCAATTGCTTGCAGTTTTTGGCGAAATTCTGGCTCATCCCAAGCACTAGGCGTATGTCGTTCAATTCGGATTGCATGTTCAGCATTGGCAAGAACTTCTGGAAAAAATTTACCCCGAAAACCTCCTTCTTCTCCTAGCATAATTGTCGGTAGATTAAAGATTTTTGACAGTCTCGTAAAGGCTTCAGCATTCTTACGCAGCAAATCATGATTAATAGTTTTTAAACCAGGAAAAAATCCTTCTAAAAAATCAACAAGGACAACTACACAGTTATCACGTGTCAGTTTTTCACTGTAGTTCATAGTTATTTCCTCAAATTACTAAATTCAAGACTTGTTTAGCTTTGTCAAACTCAAGAAAACGAATAATTTTCATAACAATTCACCAAAATTAAGCAACTGTGTAAAAGCTAAAATTCAGAATGAATCTCACTTTCTTAATTTTGAATTGGGATCAGGTGGGTATAAATTTGAATAAAGCTGATTGAGAAGTTGGGATATTGCTAGTCCATGAGCAGAATTCACTAGACTCAAATTTAAAGGCGGTTGACTGATCAATTGAGCATAACTAGATGTGAGATAAGGACGATATGTCGGTTGATCGCGAAGATGGGTTTGGAAGAAAGCAACGCCCAAAGCATTCATGTAAGAGTAGACACTTTTTCTATCTGGCCCTAGCAATCCTTGTGGTACAGGAATCACGCTTTCACTAGTAGGTAAGTCGGATTGTACGGAGAAGTGAGTCGCATTTTCAATGAGAGCTAAGTATTTATCTTTGCTAGGTAACTGAGAAAAAGGTCGAATCTGTTCGGGAACTGCGGGGGTAAAGATATCTTGAGTTGCAGCTACCATCATCACAGGAATTGGTATTGTAGTGATACCTTTGTCTCCAAATAAGACACTATTCAAAGGATTCATCACCATAACGGCTTTGATGCGATCGTCTTTGATGGAATAGTTATCATCTTGGAGGTCATTAGCACGACATTGTAAAAAAGTAGAAATATTTAAAGAACGATTAGGATTACATTCTTGGCGAATTTTAGCAAAATCAAACGTTCCTCCAGCCAATGCTAAAGCTGTATAACCACCAAGTGAATGTCCAATGATCCCGACTTGTTGCAAATTTAATTGATTTTTCAATCTGGGGTCAGTTTCATTCAGACGTTGGAGTTCATTTAAAAGATATTTAACATCCAACGGACGTTCAATTAATTCTGTAGCTTGGGGAGGACTAGCAATTCCTGATAAAAATTGTTGGAATTGTTGAGAGTTACCGACAGGATGATCAAGAGATGCAACCACAAAGCCATACGATGCTAAATGTTGAGCTAGATAGACAAAACTATTGCGGTCTTCTGCTAATCCATGAGAAATGACAATGACTGGGTAAGGTACTGATACTGTTCCTGTTGCTGATTTTGGTTGGGGTAAGTAAACATCAACGTCATATTTCCGTTCTAAGACAGTTTTTGATTTCCCATCACGAGAGCGATCGTGTATGCTCAAGGTAATTTTATTGCTTTGAAAGTCTCCCGTTTGACGAATATCTAGTTTTTGAGCAAAATCTATCTTCGGTGAGTTGGTAATTTCTTGATTTGCTATTTGTTGGATTTGGGAAACAACGATATCTCTTTTTTGTAAGAGTTCTGATAACTGTCCCATGATTTGTGTCGTCTCTGATAAATTCAGACGAATACTAGGACTAGAATATTTCTTGAGGATATTCATTAAGGTCAAGCCTTCAGGGCTAGCAGCAGATAAGATTAAAGCAGAACGCAGAGCATAAAAACCATTAATTCTGTTTGGTGTTTGGAGTAATTCTCCAAAGCGGAGCAGCATTTTTTCACCGATGGGAGAATAGGTAAATTGTGAGATAACCGTCGGAGAAATTTGAAATTTTGTGCCAAGAAAACCGCGCATCTGCGCTAATTGCTCAGGGGTAGCACGATTGGCATAAAATGCAAAATCTTTGGTGATTTTACCCTCATTTACAAACAGTTCTAAATCTTTTATTGATATATCAAAATCACCAAAAGGAGGATAACTAAATTCAATCTTATCTGCTGCTAAAACAGGAGTAGTAACAGCAACACTGGAGATGATGCCCAAGAAGTAAGCGACAGTTTTTTGCCACATGAGTAATTTAAAAACTAAAATTTATTGATTTGTGGATAATTCAAGGATAGAAATAGGTTGAATTAGTGATATTTTTACCCTTTGATGAGCAGAATAAACAAGACTTTAGTACTTCATTGAGTTAGTTATAGTCTTTTGATGTTGCTCTACGGCTTAGACGCTGCAATAAAAAATGCTGGGGCGATCGCTACTAGATTGTCTTCATCTCTGGAGTAGGAGAAAATCACTTCATGTCTAACTTGCGCCTACAGTTTACCCAAGCCGTCACCCATTTTTCTTAAATCAACTATTGACTTAGTTTGCAGTATTTTTAGAAAATTCTAACCATAAGGCTATTTTCAGCAAAATATCTGGGTGTAACTCCGGTATATCTCTTAAAAGTTTTTGTGAAATGACTTTGATCTGCACAGCCAACCATGAGAGCGATTTCTGCGATCGCGTATTTCCTTTGTTGCAGTAGTTGTTTAGCCTTTTCCATGCGTTGTTGCAGCACGTATTTATAAGGTGCAACACCAATTGACTGTTTAAACAAGCGGCAAAAATAATATTGGCTCATGCTGCAAATTTCCGCTAGTTCAGCTAATTGAATTTGTTGATCCAAGTTGGAGTGGATGTAGTTTAATACCCGCTTGAGTTTATAGATAGATAGTCCGGCTACACCATGCTGCATTTTCGGAAGAAGGACACAGTTCTGTCGCCACAGATGAATAATTAACATTGGCTTGAGTGATTCTGCATCAGCTTGCTCATCCAGTTCACCCATATGCAGTTCTGTTTGCAGTAGACAAGCGATCGCATCCATTGGCAGATTATCAGTATTGACTGTATTCATTAACTCAACGTTTTTTACCTGTAATCCACCCATTTCTTCTGCTGTTTGAGATAACAACACTGGGTCAATCACAAACATTAATGATTTAGGCAATTTTGGGCAGCACATCTTGAAATAGAAGTTGAATTAACTGTGTCCCTTCAGGTTTACTCCAGTCTTGAGCTAGTTCTGCTATCAATGTATTAGTTGCAGTCAAGACAACATTTTGATTCTCCATGCGCCTTCTTGACATATCTTCTGAGATATCGAAAGGTGAACCAGATGCGTCCATGACAGCTTGTACTTGATAGCCTTCTTGACGCGCACTGATGGATGGAAATACTAGACAGACATCGGTAGTCACACCTGCCATAATCAGTTGTTTGCGCCCTGTAGCCTCCACTGCGGCTTTGAAGTTAATATCATTCCAAGCATTGACAATCCCTGCTCTTTTGATGCGAGATGCAAAGGCTTCAGGCAAAATTTCTTTTAACTCAGGCATTAATGGCCCTTGCACATTCTCCTCTTGACTGCTTGTGAGAATTACTGGCAGATTGAGAATTTTTGCAGCCTTAGCCAAAGCTAATGTGTTGCGTTTCACCACATTTAAGGGCATGTTTTTAATCAATTGCATTGTTCCTACTTGGTGATCAATTAACAGCAACGCTGCATTCTCAATGGTGAAGATGTCGCTCATTGTTTTATCCTTAAAGTGAGAGAGAAGTCCTATAGACGGAAAACCTGTTGTAAAAAACTTCCCCACGGGATGCTACGCGAACAGAGGATTTGTATAGTTATTTTCTGTGGTGAAAATGATTAAAGTTTATGCTTCCAAGGCTGTCCTGCTTGGAGTAATGCTTCTAAAAGGCTCTCAAAATCTAACGGTTGTTCATAGCGGCAACTGTTAATAAAAAATGCGGGTGTGCTATTGACACCACTACGCTTTCCACTTTCAAGGTCTTCAACCACCCGATCAGCATAGATATGATTGGTCATATCCCGCAGAAATTGCGAAACATTCAGTCCTAATTGATAGGCGTACTCTACTAAATAACCGTTATAAAGTGTTTGCTGACACTTGAAGAGAGTATTGTGCATTTGCCAAAACTTGCCCTGAGCAGCAGCAGTTTCAGCCGCTTCAGCCGCTTTTTGAGATTGGGGATAGATTTGGGGTTGAGGAAAGTGACGAAATGCAAAATAAATTTGCTGATCTAGTCTTTGTTGAATTTGTTGGATAATCCTGTGAGCTTCGCCACTATGGGGGCATTGATAATTGCCATACTCAACCAGCACTATAGGTGCATTCATCGCGCCTTGAGTATGATCGCTCTCAGAAATCGGTGCGATCAATCTGTGATGAAAGTCTGGCAACAAATCCTCCTATAAATGTGTCTACATTAAAGCTGTAATGCCACATTGAGCCAATGGGTTTACTCTATAGGATCTGCCCAACTTTTTCCCTATGCGAAAGTTAAAGTTTTTAGTATATACACAAGCCAGGATTTGCTTATACCTAGGATGAGGAAATGACCTTAACTTATGGCTAGGTCTAATACTTGCTTAAAGACTAACAATGCCGCGTTTGAGAGCGGTAATCACTGCTTGGATGCGATCGCTCACTCCTAATTTACTCAAAATATTATTGACATGATACTTGACAGTCCCCTCGGATATCTGCAATACATTAGCAATTTCTTGGTTAGTCTTACCGGTGGCCATGAGGCGGATCACTTCTAGTTCTCGTCCGCTGAGTTGCAAAATACCTACCCGTTCTGCTAATTTTGCACCCACTGCAGCGGGAATATATTTCTGTCCTGTGTGAACTACGCGAATCGCTGCTAGTAATTCATCGGGTTCAGCATCTTTTAATAAATAACCCTTAGCCCCGGCCTTGAGTCCGCGATAGATGTCTTCGTCACCGTCATAGGTAGTCAGAACAATAATGTGGGCATTGGCAAATTCGTTACAGATGGCGGTAATTGCGTCAACTCCATCCATTTCCGGCATCCGCAAATCCATGAGGGTGACATCAGGTTGGTGTTGTCGAAATACACTAACAGCTTTACTCCCATTACATACTTGTCCCACCACTACCATATCTGATTCTCGGTCAATCATTGCAGCTAAACCTTGGCGGACAACGGGATGATCATCAACAATCAAAATACGGATCTGGTTTTGCTGGGACATACCAATTGTGGATTTGAGATTAGAGACTTGGGATTAAAAGACTCTTGATTTTAATTTCGCAAAAGCTTACTGTCGGTTAATTAATATCGTAATTTCCGTTCCTTGTCCTGGAATACTTTGAATTGTTAGCTGTGCTGCCATGCGATCGCAACGTTCTTTGATACCCATTAATCCAAAACCTTTCACTATAGATGAACTGTCTGTCTTAAATCCCTGGCCGTTATCTTGAACGCGCAAGCTAAATTGCGTTGGTTCATACACTAGTTCAATCTTAATTTCACTAGCATTTGCATATTTAATAGCGTTTGTCAATGCTTCTTGCCCGATCCGTAGCAAGTTATTCTCTATATCTACCTTTAATGGATAAATTTCGCCGATTACATGACAAATGATCTGTGTACCAACGGCAACAGACATCTGATCTGCCAAGCGGTTAAACGCTTTACACAAATTGTTAGTTTCTAAGATTTGGGGACGCAACGCATTGACCGATCGCCGTGCTTCCGCTAATCCTTCACGGGCTAGATCCCGCGCTTGGGTAATATGTGTTTGCACATCTGTTAACGCACTAGGAACTATTCTAGAAGCAGCCCCCAACTGTACAATCACACCTGTGAAGGCTTGTGCCAGGGTATCATGGATTTCTCGTGCCATGCGGTTACGTTCTTCCAAAATAGCGGCTTGGCGACTCTTTTCGGCTAAATTGGTCAAGTGAATGGCTAATGTTGCTTGTTGTGCTAACGCCATAATCAATTCAATATTTGGGGGTAGACTCGTTCTTGGTTCTCGGAAGCACAAACCAATAAATCCTAAGGGACGAGAACCCAAAATTAAAGGTACGCGTACGATAGAACGATGCCCTTGAGCGCGATGCCATTGAATTCCAGAATGAATTGAATGATGGCACTCATCCAAATTAAAAAATATTGCCTCGCCTCTAAATAAAGCTGCTTTCCAAAAGGAAATCATATTTCCTTTGACTGGAACTCTAAATGGTTCTAATTCAGGCGCAGTCTTGATGGGGACTACCTGTCCTTCTCTGACGTATCGTTTCATGATTTTGGTATTGGAAACTTCGTTGTAGAGGAACAGGGCGGCGGCATAGGATTTAGCTTGAGCAGAAGCTTCAAGCAGGATATGTTCCCAAAATGTTTCTAAGTCTGGTTCATCTGCAAGGCGATTCACACAGCCTCGCAATGAGTCGTTGGCTCTGACAAGTTCCGCAATCTGCTTTTTAGCAGCTTTTTCTTGTTCTTTGAGGATAGCAGCTTGTTTAGCTGCTTCGGCTAACTGCGTCAGTTGAATTGCTAACGTTGCCTGATGTGCTAAAGCTTGCGCCAGTTCAAATTCTTCCGGGTTCAAAGTAGCTTTTTGCGTGAATGCTAACCCCAAGAAACCCAAGGCAATATCACCCAGCATCAGAGGAATACACATGGCTGTCTGATGTCCTCGTCGGCGATGCCATTCTAAAGCTACAGGCCAATGTTCTGGATGGGCGTTTTCCCAAATAGCAAATTCTAATGGTTGTTTGGTTTTTACCTGGATTTCCCAGGCTTTGGTAAGGTCTGCGGGAATTGGTTCTAGGAAAGGTTCAATGTTTTCTAGTTGATCCTTGGGCAACACCTCGCCTTTCTCAGAACCCAAATGTAACCGCAGTGTATGGGAGGAAGCGTCATAGAGAAATAGATGCGATCGCTCTGCACCCAGTTGATTTTGAATTTCTAAGATGACGTGGCCCAGGAAGGTATCAAGTTCGGAGTCGGCAGCCAGGCGATCAAGATTATTTTTGAGGGCTGTGTTGGCTTTAGATAGTTCTGCAACTTTTTGTTCAGCAGTTCTGGCGCGTTCTGCAATCAGGTTTTCCACTAATTGTTTCCGGTGCAAAGCTGCGCCAATCCCCTCAGCCGCAGTAGTGAGGACATCAATCTCTTGTTGACTCCAGTGACGGAGGTGAACACAATCATCAAAAGCCACGCAGCCAATGTAGCGTCCAGCAATGAATAATGGCACGCCCCCAGAGGATTTAATGCCAAGAGACTCAAACAGCACTCTGGTTTCATGAGGAAATTGATCGACTATACGCCAAATTGAACGTCCCGCATATAGTTCTTGGAGAATCATCTCAACCTGTTCATTATCAATGAATGCCGTTGTGGGATGATTGATTTGTGGGGTAATGCCCTCAGCAACCCATTCATAGGTGACGCAGTGCTGTAATTTTCCTGTGCTTGGGTTTTGACGTTCCAGAATGAGTTGGACACGACTCATCTTGGCTACTTCCCCGATCGCTCGCAGAGCCGTAGGAATTGCTACATTAATATCTTCAGTTTCCAACAGGTTTTTCGTGATTTGGGCCACTACAGACAGCAGGCGATCGCGCTGTTGTAATTCTTCATGGGCTTTTGCTAGTTCTGCGGTGCGTTTTTGTTCTGCTTGCTGGATTCGTTGACGCTGAATTGCACTGCCAAAACAAGCAGCTACGGTTTTGAGTAAGGCTAATTCAGCTGATCCTCGATGTTTAATTTCCCGACAATCATCAAACCCAAATGCCCCCCAGCATTGACCTTCAACAAAAATTGGTACAACGTGCAGAACCTTTACACCCAGTGCAGCTTGACCACTGCGAAATGGCTCAGGCATTTCTTCTAGGAGATAGGTGAGGTTTTTACCTTGGCTCATCAGCTCATACCACTCCCTAATCCCCCCATCCTCATAGATGCCTTCGGCTTCATAGGCATGGGAAAGTTGAGATACTGTGTGGGATGAATGCCATTCGTATAAAATTTTCCAGCAGTGTAAGGGTTGGGATGGATGAGCAAAATTCTCAATGACGGCTACGCGATCAGCGTCCAAACTTTCTCCAATGAGTTTTAGGGCAGTCTTCACCGCTTCATTGAGGTTATCTATCGTCAGTAAAGCGTTGGCAGCTGCGGCTGTGGCTTCTAAAATACGATGGTCTCCGACCGACCAGAGGTCATCACCTACGGTGGGGCTTAGCTCATCACGGTTCTCTAGTTGACAGTTACGCTCGTCTAATTGTGCAACTCGTTCTTGTTCGGTACGCGCCAAGGCTTGCATTGATTTTTGCTCAGAATTGAAAGTAGCTCAGTCAGTTGGCAGGAATATTGGTCATGAGGGTCAGGTATTCCGAAAACTTTGTCAAGTGAAGTTTTCTGTATTTTAAATTTTGAGTTGTTATAACCACATCTAGCATTTATACCTGATAAGTAGAATATAAAATCTGACTTTCTTAATTTTGTGGGCGCAGTCTTTCTCTAGCGACGTGGCACGAACCCGTAAGATATTTTGAATTGCTAATTTGTCGTTGGTATAGCTGGTTGATTTAATAAATTGTTAATAGCATTGACAACAATTTGTGCAGAGCCGAGAAAAAACGATCGCTCGATATTTTGAGGTGTATCAGTAGGTTGATGATAGTGGGGTGTACGCAGATTGGCGGTATCTGTTACCAATACAGCACCTACTCCTTGATACCAGAACGGCGCATGATCACTACGCAAAGTATCTGGTGTCAGCAAACCCTTAAGAGGAATTGGCAAGGTTAACACTTCTGGTAAATTCTGGGGCTGAGATTTTTGGAAAGCTGTCAATAGTGGTAGATGTTCTGTATCACCTATAGCGACTAAAAAATCGCCTTTGTCACTGGGTGGAGTCACAGGTAAACCTTGAGGATATTGCTGACATCCACTGGTGTAGCAGGCATAACCTATCATATCCATGACAATTACACCCTGGAGGTTTTGCAAACGTTTTTCTGCTTTCACAAAAGCTTTACTCCCGACTAGCCCAGCTTCCTCTTGATCAAAAAAAGCTAACTGCAAATTCTGGGGTGTGGGTAACGAATGAAAAATTCTAGCTAATTCCAGTAATACAGCCACACCGCTAGCATTATCATCAGAACCAGGAGACTCAGCCACCGTATCATAATGGGCGGCAACTAAGATTGCTTGGGCTGTGGTGTCAGTTCCTTGACGTTCCGTAAAGATATTTACACCACCAGGAAACTTTTCTAATTGGGGTTTCCAGCCTAACTTACGCAATTCATTAATAATATAAATCCGAGTTAGCGATCGCTCTTTTGCTGTATAGCGTTGAAAATTTAACTTTTGAATATGAGTTAATAATTGATCAGCAGATACTTGCAAAGCTTGATTAACTGCTGGAAGTTTTGGTTGAGGTGTAATGACTGGTCTAGTCTCTACAACTTCTACTGAGTCGTGCTGTTGAAAAAATCTACTCTCCCTACCGCCCACAATGACAACTGCTAACAGCACCAAAAATGCCAACCAAATCCTTTTTTTCATAAGAATTTATTCTTGCCTTTCCAACTAGGTTAACGTACACAACAACTAGTAAGGTGCAGACTCAATAAATCAAGGTTATTTCGTGTGTTATGGAAAAATTATCTCAATCGTTTGGAAACTTCATACCCCTGAATACTGCTGACTTTTCACGGGATCTGGAAAAGCTAACGTGAAACCTAACCCCCTAAACCCCTAGGGCTAATTCATGTTCTACAGAGAAAAATCAGACTCTTAATTTCTGCGTAGCCTACTTAGCGAAACAAAATAATCAAGGAACAAAAGTATTGGATTCCTAAATTTTCTCTGGCTACAAAGAATCAGCCCTAGGGTTAGGGGGGATCAAAACGTTGTCGGGCTAGGTTATAAGACTTGTGTGTACACCGTAGCCTGGCAGGGGAGAGGTTTGGAGAGGGGTTTTCCAGATCCCGTGAAAAGTCGGCTGAATACTGAGGTTTGGGCTGTGAACAGTTTTTTCTATAATGGCTTTATATGTGTCAGTGATCTACTTGAGGCTGAAAGCTACTATTTGCCCAACGATAGAAGCGATTGTGAACTTCACAATTATATTGTGGTGGAAATGTCTATGGAGTTGACAATGACAGCAAATAGTCAAATTTTCCGTAAGCGTTTACCACTGATTACTGCTGGAATTTTTTTAGGTTTGGGGTTAGGTGGGTTTGTAGATGGTATTCTACTACATCAGATTTTGCAGTGGCATCATATGTTAAGCAATGTTCGCCCCTTGTCCACCAATACCAATACCGATTTAAACATGGTGTGGGATGGGTTGTTTCACGCTCTGGATTGGGTATTGACGGTGATCGGCGTAGCATTATTGTGGCGTGCGGGAGGACGTGCTGATGTTGCTTGGTCGTCACATACTTTTGGCGGGTCTTTGCTCATGGGTGCTGGCTTGTTCAACGTAGTGGAAGGGGTAATCGATCATCAAATTTTGGGTATCCATCATGTGAAACCAGGGCCAAATCAAGTAGCTTGGGATCTAGGGTTTTTGGTGTTGGGTGCGCTGCTGGTTGTTGTGGGATGGATAATTTTACACAGAGGAGCAACTGAACAAGGTTAGTATCGTTTTTCCCAATTCCCTTAACCCAGGTCTGATAAATGTTCCAGTGGTAAACCATCTTGGAACACTAACAATTCTCCTGGTTGAATTGGTGTCCATACTTCATTATCTGTCAGAGGAGTAGTGGCGATGACAGCGACGCGATCGCTTGGTGTGGTTAATTCGCTAAAATCTACAGTCATATCTTGGTCTATCAGGTGAGCTGCCACAAAAGGAGCTTGGCGGACTATGTAGCTGAGTTTAGTGGAACAGTGCGTAAAAAAATGTTCCCCGTCTGAGAGTAAATAGTTAAAAATACCTTTGGCTGCTAATTTGGCTGTGACTTCTTGCAGTACAGGATATAGTTGTTCTAGTGGTGGTTTCCCTTGAGGAAAACTTTCTCGGATAGTTTCTAGAATCACACAAAACGCTTTTTCACTGTCAGTATTACCTACGGCTTGATAAAAACCTTGAGGTTCTGGATGGAAATCTGGCAAATTACCATTATGAGCAAACACCCAATACCTTCCCCACAGTTCCCGACGGAATGGATGACAGTTTTGTAGGGCGACTTCTCCTTGGGTAGCCTTGCGAATATGAGCAATGACATGGGTAGAGTGGATGGGATAGCGTCTCACTAAATCTGCGATCGGTGAATTAATCGAGGGTTTAGCATCTAAAAATATGCGACACCCTTTTCCTTCAAAGAAGGCAATACCCCAACCATCACTATGATCATCTGTTTTTCCGCCTCGTGCAGAAAAGCCTTCAAAAGAAAAGCAGATATCTGTCGGCACATTGCAATTCATTCCAAGTAATTGACACATTGATCAGCAGCTATCTCGTGAATTGTGGACTCATCCCTCAAAATCAAGATACTTCAGAATGCCTGCATTATTTTGGTGCGATCGCTGCATTTTCAGAAAATGTGAGCAAGGAAAGGCTGAAGGCAGAAGTTCTCGAAATAATTCGGCATTGCTGAATCGAGGAATGATCACAACTGAATAAAATTTCTTTTCCTAAACCCCCTACTCACTTCACAACACCAATCATTCCCCCCTCTGCTTAGAGATTTCAATCCTCTAAATTGAAATTGATTGATGAGGATGCTATAAAAGCCTTCTGTCTAGCTTAACGGTAAAACTACTGTGAATATACTTTTGCTCACAATAGAATGGTTGAGCTTGGTTGTATCCCAACGCTTTTATCAACTCTATTTTAATCAGCAATCATACTCATAAACTGATGATTCTGAGAGAAATTTATAGGGATTATTTGAGGTTTTTTCTGATCTTCTCTATTCTAATTTTGATCCCCAAATAGAAATCAGCGGGATTTATGTAAGCAACTCTACTTATAAAATATTAGCTTCATATAACTTAATTCCATTTTTAAGTGTTTACACTGAAGAAAATACCTAAGAAAACAATAATGATCAAAACAGTTATGTAACTAACAAAATTGTTACATAAGTATAGAATTTTTGTTGTGAAATTACATTTTTATAATTTTTAAAAATCATGAATACTTGCCCTTGCTGTTCCAATCGGCTTTTACGCCATATTCGTAGCCGTGAAGTCTATTTCTTTTGCCGCCAATGTTGGCAAGAAATGCCCCTTTTAAAACAGACGCATAGTCATCATTTCCAACCCATGTTGAACCATAATCAACAGGCATCTTATACGATTTCACTCTAGTACATGTACAAATACTTAGGTAAGGGTTTAGCCAAGCTAAACCCTGAATACGAAACATCTATGTATATCAGAATTTGAACAGCTAAAATATTCACCCGATATTAAAACGGAGTTTCAGTCAGAATTGATGCCAATCGCAAATTTGATACACTCCTGAATTTATGAAGTCAAAGTTCCTACTGTAGTCTTAATTGGTAGGGTAATCACAAATTCTGTGCCTTCTCCCAATACAGAATTGCAGTCCAGGTTGCCATTGTGGGCTTCTTCGACAATTTGACGAGCGATCGCTAACCCCAATCCTGTACCCTTACCCACAGCTTTTGTAGTAAATAAATGGTCAAATATTTTCTGTTTGACTGATTCACTCATTCCCTTACCATTATCCAAAATGGCAATTTTTACAAGATGATTTTCTACTGAAGTTTTAATGATAATTCGGTTGGGATTAGCTGCAATTTCCTCAAAACTGCGTCCGTTGTTGGACTCTTCTAACGCATCAATGGCATTGGCTAAAATATTCATAAATACCTGATTTAATTGACCAGGAAAACATTCTATTTGCGGTAAATTGCCATATTCAGTAATCACTTCAATTGCTGGACGTTGTTCATTAGCTTTGAGGCGATGTTTCAAAATTAAAATTGTGCTGTCAATGCCTTGATGAAGATTAAACGGCACTTTGTAATCTCTGTCAGCGCGGGAGAAAGTGCGAAGACTGGTGCTGATATTTTTCAAGCGATCGCACGCTACTGTCATCGAATCAATTATCTTAGGTAAGTCTTCTAAACTATATTCCAAGTCAATTTCTGTGGCGTGGTCTTGGATTTCTGTACTTGGATTCTGGAAACTTTCTTGATAGAGTTTCAGGTGTTCGGTAATATCAGCGATTGTGGGTTTAGCTTGTTTAAGACTAGCGGCAATAAAACCAAGAGGATTATTCATTTCGTGTGCCACACCAGCAACTAAGTTACCCAATGCAGACATTTTCTCACTTTGAACAATTTGTAGTTGAGCGTTTTGCAAGTTGTGTAATGCTTGTTCTAATTCTAAGGATTTTTGTTGCAATGCCAGTTCTGCTTTTTTGCGTTCGGCTTCGCCGCGCTTGCGATCGCTAATATCAATCACCACCCCATCCCAGATAATTGCGCCATCGGATTGTCGCTCTGGTCGAGCAGCAGATTGAATCCATTTGACAATTCCTGAAGGTAGGACAACCCGCCATTCTTGTTCAAACGGTGTCAGAGTTTGAGCAGAATGGAGTATTGCTTGTTGAATTGCTGGGTGATCTTCAGGATGGTGTAAAGTGTAGAGGCTATGCTGGCCCGTCATCACTGATTCTGGCTCTAACCCGTACAGATCTAAACAACCAGAACTCACATAAGGTGTGGAAAATGAACCGTCGGCACCTAGACGGAATTGGTACACCATCCCAGGAATATTATTAGCCAAATTTTGGAAGCGAATTTCATTAGCCTGTAATTTTGCTAGAGATTGGTTTAACTGTTGCGCGTAACTCCGAGCATCTTGATAAATGCGGGCGTTCTCCAGAGAAATAGCCGCTTGAGTACATATTAAATTCAGCAGTTCAACGCGATCGCTACTAAATGCTCCCGTCGCTAAATTGTTCTCTAAATACAGCACACCCAGCAATTTTCCTTGATGCAGAATTGGTGTACACAGCAAACTCTTGGGTCGATGCCGGACAATATAAAGATCTGCTAGCAACGATGGATGTAAGGTGGCATCGACAATTACAGATGGTTGTAAAGTGCGCTTGACCATGTTGATCAAACTCACAGGGACATCTTCACTTTCGGATAATGGAATGGACTGTAAAACTACTGGATCTTGTGCTGCACGGGCTACAGCCTCAATTTTGAGTTGTTGTTGATTAAGTAGCATCAACACACACTTATCTGCACCTGCCGTTGTGATGACAATTTCGATCAGAGTAGTGAGTAATTTGTCAAGTTGTATTTCGCTGGAGAGGTTTTGCGAAGCTTTGAGAATAGCACTTAAATCGAGGGCTACGGATGCGCTACTACTATTTCCCGATGAAGTGGTTTGATCAGTCAATCGGGTTTCAGCGGCGTAGAAGGTTTCAGTAAAGGTGAGAGTCATAGCTGACTGTTGCAGAATTTTTGTCAACAGTTGCGGATAGTGTTGTTCCAAGTCAGCAACTTTGGCTTTAGCACCCCAGTGAGCATAATCATAGTAAGCCTCGGTCATATACTCTTGGGCAATGTGCTGTTTCCCCCAATCCAGATAGAATTTCGCAGCCAGTTCATTAGCGAGTGCTTTGTCTTGGATGTAGCCATTTTCTTGAGCAAGGGAGATGGCGCGATCGTACATTTCTATAGCTTCACTTTTTTGCCCCAAAATTTTATGGTGTTGAGCTGCAACCAAATTGAATTTATGCTCATAATTCATTGGTGCGAACTGTGTCCATTGTTTGAGTTTTGACTGGTTTTCTGTAACTCTCGCTAAAAAATCCTGTTGTTCAGATGATGACAAATTGGGATATAAAGCTAGACGAGTTAGAGAGTCGTAGAAATAAAAATTAGGTATGAGAACTAATCCATTGATACTAGCTAAATATTGCTCAACTATGGTGGCATTTTTGAGTGCTTGCTCGTAGTCAGCAAACAGAGTACATAGGAATAATTTACAAAAATGTATTTGACAAATTATGCTAGTTTGCTTTGCAGCATAGTGTAATGGCAACATCTTGGTTTCATCATAGCGTGACCCGATTAAACAACAAGGATCAGCATTCATTCCTAATAAATTTAAAACTGATTGATGATAAATATTAATAAAATTGACGTAAGTAGTTTGTTGCAGTTGAGCTATCACCTGTCCATAGTTGGATATAGTTTTTTCTAAGTTATATAATTCTTGACCACTTAAGTAGGCGTAGCGACTAAAAACATAAGCAGACATTGCTGCATATTCAATATCACCATTTTCTAAGCCACAAGTATAAGCTTCTACCAGAGGATTTAATGTTGCGCGGAGATGATCTTTCCGATGTCTAATAAAACAATTGAAAGCAAATAAAGTTTTGGACTTCAATTTTGCGGCATTTAACTTGTCAATTAAATCTAATGCTACCTGCCCTAGTTGATAACCTTTATTAACGTCTCCTAAAACACCACAGACGATCAGTCCGTAAGTTGCGTAGGCATAGGTAGACTCTGGTGCATTACCATAGATAACTGATAGTTGAACTTGTTTGATGACAATTAACTTAAAGAAACTTGGGGCAGCTTGGTAAGCAGCAGAAATAATGCTGGATAATATTTGCATTGCTGCCAAGATCGTCTTATCTGCCATTTCTGGCAGTTGCAATAAATCAGCCACAGGTTTATCTGCTAGCAGTAAGCTTGTTTGCTCTATTGCTTGTTCAATATCTTTTTGATCTGGCTGTTCTGGAATTTCTATACCTAGCGATCGCAACACTGGTAGCGCAATTTCTAATGCTTCTAGATGCTGGCTTTGCGCCATGCAAGCTTGAATTTTGACGTTATAAACAGGCACTTGTGCGAGAAAAGTTTTAGCATTTTGAATCACAACATTTGCATATACTTCCATGTTTTCAAAGTCGCCAATGAGATAACTAGCTTCTGTGACGACTTCATATAATGCTAGAGTTAATTCATATTGAGTTTGCCAACTTTCAGAAGGTAATAATTGCAAACCTGTTGTTAAATAATCAACTGCTGTTTTATAAGCGGTTGCAGCTTTAGCTTTTATACCCGCATAGAGATTTAATTTCACCAGTTGAGTGAATTCAATCGGCTCAACAATTAGTGCTTTACCAATGTTTAACTGATTAACAATTTCAAAAATTTTATCTTCTTTTTCAATGTCTGTTGTACTGTGCAGTAAGAGTTTGCCAATCAGCAGATGTGTTGACTCTCTCTCTGCTAAGGGAATCAAAGAGTAAGCAGCTTGTTGAACTCTGTCATGCAAAAATTTATAGGTGAAGTTTGCATATTTTTTGTGTTCACAAGATAGATGATTATCACCTATAGCAAATTTGTAGACATCACTTTGAGGTAAAATTAAACCTGCTTGTAAAGCTGGCCACAAATCAGTAGAGGTTTGTAATTCTGATTGTTCCGCGACAATTGCTAAAGTTGCTAAATCAAACTCATTGCCAATACAAGCAGCTAACAGCAAGATGTTTTGAGTTGATAGTGACAATCTTTTTAACTGCAATGCCATAAAATCTACAACATCATCTGTAACTGTTTGCTGAGTTACTTGGGAAATATCACATTCCCAACAGCCTAATTGATAGTTGAACTCAATTAAACCATCTTGATGCAAAGCTTTGAGAAACTGAGTGGCAAAAAATGGATTACCTTGAGTTTTTCTAAAAATAAGTGCAGAAAGATTCCACGCTAAATTTTCTGGACATTTCAATGTATCAGCAACTAACCGATTAACTTGCTCTTGACTGAGTGGTGTTAATGTAATCCTATTAATAATTGCTGGTGTTTTTTCAATTTCATCTAAAGTTAACATCAATGGATGTGCAGGATTGATAAGGTACTGCGTTGGACAGTTTTCCTGGCTTAAAGCAAGTGCTGTTTCATTATCACGGTATGCACCAATCATGAAAAGATGACCAGTATCAGCCATTAGTAATTGCATTAGCTTTAATGATGCCGAATCTGCCCATTGCAAATCATCTAAAAATATGACTAATGGATGTTCAACAGTAGTAAAGACTTGAGTAAATTTTTGAAATAATAAATTAAACCGATTTTGAGCAGCACTACCTGATAATTCTGGTACTGGTGATTGTTGACCAATAATTTTTTCTAATTCGGGAATGACTTCAATAATTACCTGCCCGTTTTCTCCCACAGCTTCTAAGATTTTGCTTTGCCATTGTTGAATTTGAGCATCACTTTCTGTTAACAATTGCCCCATTAAATCCCGAAAAGCTTGAACAAAGGCACTAAAAGGAATATTTCGTTGAAATTGGTCAAATTTGCCTTTAATAAAATAACCCCGTTGCTGCACAATGGGTTTATGGACTTCGTTGACCACGACTGTTTTACCAATACCAGAAAATCCTGCCACTAACATCATTTCTGTTGCCCCAAGGCTGACTCTCTCAAAGGCTTGTAGGAGAGTATCTACCTCAGTTTCTCGACCATAGAGTTGATCAGAGATGAGGAAGCGATCGCACACATCCCTTTGGGCAATTGCAAAGCTTTCAATCTTACCAGCGGTTTGTAGTTGAGTTAAACAATTCTCCAAATCAAATTTGATTCCCAATGCACTTTGATAGCGTTCTTCGGCATTTTTCGCCATCAATTTCATGACTATATCTGATAACACTGGCGGAATTTCTTCCCTATTCCTTAACCCATCTGGCATTTTTGCAATATGACAATGCACCAATTCCATTGCATCATTCGATAGAAATGGTAACTCTCCTGTCAACAATTCGTATAATGTTACTCCTAAAGAATAGAAATCTGTCCGATAATCAATAAAGCGATTCATTCTCCCTGTTTGTTCTGGAGAAATGTAAGCTAGCGTACCTTCTAAGACATTAGGACTGATGAGTTTTTGCGTTTCCCGTGGCAGCAAAGATGCGATACTAAAGTCAATTAATTTGATTTGTTTAGTTTCGGGATTAATTAAAATATTGCTAGGTTTAATATCTTTATGAATAATATGATGGCGATATAAGATATCGAGAGCATCACAGAGAGCGATCGCAATTTGTAAAAATTCTTCTAGAGAACGGAGATTGCTCCCCATTGTCCATTCTTTTAAAGAAATTCCTCCGAAATCTTCTAGTACCAAAATGTAAGCATTCTGGTATGCTTCTAGACTATAAGTTTGGATAATGAGGGGTGAATGGAGGTTTTTAGCAATGGTGTATTGATTACGAAATTGCACCAGTTCGCTAAAACTAGGATAAGCATTTTTTAGCAATTTAATTACTACTTTTAAAGAGTCAATTTTTCGCTGACCTCGATAAACCAGGGTTCTAGAACCGTTATAGAGTTGTTCACTGAGAAGATATCCGGGAAAATCTAACATAACCTGAGTTCGGGTTAAGCCAGAAGCTCAAAAGCTTATTCTGTAAGGATTGAGCAAAAATCTAAGTGATAAAAGAAGCGATTAAAGTGGAATCATTTTGTCACTAAGTTTCACAAATGAGATTAATCTCAACAACATG
>DVDT01000093.1 GCA_015296085.1 Trichormus sp. M33_DOE_039
AACAGTTTTTTATACCAAAGACAATATTCATCCACAAATTTGACGGTTTTTTTGGGTGGACGAGGCTCTACCATGCTCTGTGTCTTCGTTTTGGGCTTTGTACATCCTTATACTACCGCGATAGTGACACAACAGGGTTATTGTTCGTGTCAGCAATGGCGTTCATTTGGCAGGGTACTTTTTTCTCTAATCTGACAGCAATAGCGGCTCCTGCTACACCTTTAATCGCATCCTCTAACGTGAGCGATCGCATTTCCGAAACAACTAGTGAAACAGCTAAAAAATCCAAAAATTTTATCCGCGATGCAGCAGATAAAGTTGAAGAAACTGCTAGAAACAATGCTAGTCGAGTTGAAGATGCCAGCGATCACAATGGTAGCTGGGCTGAACGCAAAGCCAAAAGAGATGCTGCTCGTATTGAGACAAGAGCAGAAGAAGATGCCGCTCGCACACAAAAAGCAGTAGACAATAACCTGAATGCGGTTGAGCGCACTATTGATAACATCAAAGATGCTTTCACCAAATAAGTAGAAAATTTAGGCTAAAAGAAAATTCTAGTTCCCCAACTTCTCTAAAAAGTTGGGGATTTTGCTATTGATTTTTTATCTGAGAAGAATTCATCAGTGATGATTCTTCTTCAAGTTATAAAACTCAACATCAAGCTGTTATGACCAAATCTACAAATATTTTTTTAACAATAAACCTAACTTCTCTTTTGTTGTCGCAGGTGCTTTGTCTAAATTTGTCAAAATTGCATACTTCAAAGCGGAATGTGCTTCACTGTGGGGTGGGTTTTCATGCAAGCGGCGCACAGTTTCTTGAATTACTTTTTGCGCGTTCACAGCGTTGCGTTGTAAATTACCAATTACCATCTCTACTGTGACGCTATCATGATCGGGATGCCAACAATCGTAATCTGTCACTAGTGCCAAAGTTGCATAGGCAATTTCGGCTTCCCTGGCTAATTTGGCTTCTGGTAAATTTGTCATCCCAATGATGGTTGCACCCCAACTGCGATAAAGATTTGATTCAGCTTTCGTGGAAAATGCAGGCCCTTCCATACAAACATAAGTACCACCACGATGTAGAGTGACATCTGGTAAATTTAAAGATGCGATCGCATCCCCTAATACTGCGGCTAAATTTTGACAAATCGGATCACCAAAGGCAATGTGCGCCACAATTCCTTCGCCAAAAAATGTGGAAATCCGATTTTTGGTTCTATCAATAAACTGATCTGGTACTACCATATCGAGTGGTTTTACTCCTGCTTGTAAAGAACCCACTGCACTTGCAGAAATTAAATACTCTACACCTAGTTGTTTCATGGCATAGATATTGGCACGGAAGGGTAACTCGGAAGGTAATAAAGTATGATTACGTCCATGCCGCGCTAAAAAAGCTACTCTCACTCCATCTAAATTTCCCAAGATTAACGCATCCGAAGGCGAGCCAAAAGGCGTGTCGATTTGAACTTCTTCTACATCTTTGAGGGCAGCCATTTGATATAAACCGCTACCACCAATAATCCCAATCTTTGCGATCGCCATGAGCTTTAACCTAACTGCTTGCTAATGTGCCTAGTTATTCTACCGAAAAGGCGAGTATCAGAGGAGGCATAATAACTAGAAGTATTGATCTAACGTGATTCCGTATGGACACGAATGTCACACTTTATAAAAAATTGTTATTTTGAAATAACTTAAGTTTAAAAAGCATAAAAAATATAAAGTTTTGGTGGGTACTATGCAAGCTACCAGTAACTCAAACCCCTTGTCTTTAGAGACAGTTTTAGAACACATATTTGCTATTGGCAGAATTACACGCTGTGATCAGCAGTTACTTATGTCTACACTGCTATCTAAAGAAGACTTAAATGAGAGAGAACGCCAGCAAATCAGTAGAGTGTTTGATGGCATAAAAAGAGGATTACTCAAGGTTGTAGATTAACACCGATACTCGGAAGGCAAAATACCAAAAGCTAGTAAAACTAAATCCGATACTGCTGCGCTTGAGTCTCAAATAAGTAGGCGTAAGTCCCATTCATTTGCATGAGTTGATCGTGAGTTCCGCTTTCTACAATCATGCCATTGTCCATCACATAAATGCGATCGGCCATTTTCACCGTAGACAGGCGATGACTAATTAAAATAGCAGATTGATCTTTGATTAACTGGCGGAATTTCTCAAATACTTCATACTCAGCTTTGGGATCCATTGCACTAGTAGGTTCATCCAAGACAATTAATTGGGAATCTCTTAAAAATGCTCTGGCTAAAGCCACTTTTTGCCACTGACCAATACTCAGTTCTTCTCCTTGAGAAAACAATTGTCCTAGGGTAGTATCATAACCTTGGGGTAATTTGGTAATCACATCATCAGCACCAGAACGCCTCGCCGCAGCGATAATACTTTCTTGTTTTGGTGGTAAGTCAATGTTGCCAAACCAAATATTTTCCTGCGCTGTGAAATTATACTTGGCATAGTCTTGGAAAATCACACTAATTTCGCGGCGTAATTCGGCAATTTTAAATTCTCTGATGTCAACACCATCAATAGTAATTGACCCACTAGTGGGGTCATACAATCTACATAGAAGTTTAATTAATGTAGTTTTACCTGAACCATTTTCACCAACTAGAGCCACAACTTCCCCTGGTTTAATGGTCAAGTTGACATCTTTAATGGCTTGACGGCTACTGTTGGCATATTTGAACTCAACATCCTGGACTACAATACCAGTTTGTATTGGGTTGGGAAAAGGCACAGGATTTACAGGGTCAGCTAACTTGGGTTGTAGCTCCAAAAATTCGTAAAGATTAGCTAAAAATAGATTGTCTTCGTAGAGAGCAGACATACTACTTAGCAAGCTTTTAATGTCACTTTCCCCGCGCTGTAACGCTTGAGAATATAACACTAAATCTCCTATACGGAGAACGCCTTGAATAGTTTGAAAAATAATAAATGCAAATACTCCTAAAACTACAATACCTGATATAGTTTGAGCAATAAAATTACCAACAGCGCGTCTAGTGTCAATAGCTATGCTTTCTTGATATATTTGCCTTCTAATGCGCAAATACCATTTACCAAAATAATCTCCTAAGTTAAATAAGCGAATTTCTTTAGCAAATTGTTCTGATGTCAGTATCCAACCTAAATATTCTGATAGGCGTTCCATTGATGTTTTTTTGCGCCGCCAATCGTACATCACACGAGCATATTTCACTCGTACTAGCATGGCGGGAAGTGAAATCACAATCAACACTCCAGCAATCGACCAATGTAACGACAGTAATAAACCAATCATCCCTAACAAGGAAATACTACTTTGCCCTAATTGTGCTAGACGATTAATAATTAGGGGTGGTCGATAACGAGCTTCTTGTTGCGCTCGTTGCATGGTGTCGTAGTAGTGGGAATTTTCGTAGTATTCCAAGTCAGCTTCTATAGACTTGGCATGGAGAATGTCTTGGATATAGTCTGTCACCTTTTGGGAATGGGCATTGTTGACTAATTCAGCTAAGGCGTTACAGACTACAGTGGTGAGAGTCACTACACCCGCAAGGATAATTAAAAGGATAACCTGATTAATAGTGGCAGTTTTATCAACAGTTGTGAAGCTAGCAGCCACTGTATCTATAATCAGTTTAGCTATATATATAGATATCAGAGGTAATATACCCTGAATAACTAACAGCAATGTCCGCGCGATCGCCCACCTTGGGCTACTCTGCCATACTAGACGTAATGTCGGCAAAAGACGCAGCGTACTTTGCAGTTTGTACTGTAACTTTCTCACCACTTTCATAGCCTTCCATAAACCTCTGTGCGACCCTCTGCATTACAGTAAAACTAGCTGAGTCTGACGCTGTACATGATCCTCAACATACTTTGCTACCTCAGATAACAAAGGTAAAGACCTCGGTCTTTTGAGTTTATAAATAGGTATACTCTTGACCATTTCCACACACTGATTCAGGTGCTGTTGACGGTTGATAGCCTGCTGTAGAGAACGAATCCCGTAGGAATTAGTAATTAATTCTAAGATGGCAGCTTGCAATCTCACTTCCTCAATGGCTAACTCGTCACTATCCACAAGTAAATATAGACTATGCAATCGTTGTGGTTTGCAAGTAAAATCCTGCTCACGACGATAAGCATACTCACCCAACAAAGGGTGCAGGTAAATCAACGATGCCAAATCATATCCACAGGTAGTAGCAATTTCTGGACTCATCTTCATTTGCGGATAGCCAGGTACTACCTTGACTGGAGATTCTAAAATTACAGGGACTATATCATCTGAAACAATTTTGTGACCACGCGCCAGCATTGCTGCTGCTGCGGAAGATTTCCCCGCACCGGAATGTCCCAGAAAACAGATAACTTGTCCGTTAACGGCTACTGCACTAGCGTGTAATAAGAGTGAAAATCCGCGTTGATAGAGAGCAATACCCATCGCACTCCCAGAAAGACACAATTGCATAAGCCGTTGATCGGCATTGGGTGCGGGAGTGACAATCACTTCTTTACCGTTAATGATGTGGAATATACCCACACCCTTCATTGCAACTATCGTTTCTTGGGGCGCAACTTGGATATATTCCCTAGGCTGAGAAGGCTCAACATATCCCAGGCTACTACTTTTAATCGTGACGGTGATATCACAGTCTGTATCTACTTCCAGTAGCTCTGGTAAAGCTAGATTGGAATGTATACCTAAACCATACGCCCAGTATTTATACATTTCGCAATCTCATCATATTTAAATTATGTTTCATAGTTGCAATCCAGCACCAAGAGGCAACTGAGATTTATCTACAGTTGCTCTTGGAATCTGTGATGGCTATGATTGAAATACGATCATGCCAAGTTATCCAAGAATCAAGCTACAGATGCAAGTGTGCAAAACCAAATTACATCTGATGTTCTTAATTTTTGGATTAGGAATTGGTATGAGTCCAGGAAGTTTGTCTGGGGATTTGATTAGCTGCTCATCCTCAGACGGATTCCTTTAAGCGTCACTTACGCCAGAAACGCCAAAGTCATCAGACGCGCCTAGTTTTTTAGGCTTAACTTGTTCTGTAATGGCTTCAACGTTACCGTAAACAGTGACGGTGGGTGCTGTCCAAACTTTCTTATTCATGAACTCTACTCCTGTTTGTAAGTTAAGTAAGTCTGCGCGCTAATTAGGGAAACACGCTCATCATCATAGGGATCTGCGATACCTTAGTCAAGATATCTTAGTTGGATATGACTAAGCGTCACTTACACCAGCAACACCAAAGTCATCAGATGCACCTAGTTTTTTAGGCTTAACTTGTTCTGTGATGGCTTCAACGTTACCGTAGACGGTGACGGTGGGTGCTGTCCAAACTTTTTTATTCATTGTTTTTCTTCCTTATTTGTAGATGTACTAAAAGCTAGTACATGTGTTGATCACTAGAGATTTCAAGCAAATCCTCTAGTAGCTAATTCGTAGTTTTTCATACTGCTCCTTAAGTGAATATACTATTTAGTTATTAGCTGCTGCTGTCACACCTGATTGCTTAATCCATAAAGCAAGGTTGACGGCGACGAAAATATCTACTGATTCTGGGTCTGAGGCGTTGGGGTTCGCTGCATAGCGAGAGTATGCTGTTCTGAGCGCAGGTATATTGACGTAGTTTTCAATGAGGTGCGACTCTTGGAAAATGACCTGCTCTAGAGTGGCTCTTTCGTCTCCTAGCAGTCTCAGACGGAAGTTAGCACCGAGATTGCCTTTACCCAGTCGCCATTGTACTTCTTTCGGTAAAATTCCCTCCATCGCTCGCCGTAAAATTGAGCGTGTCCAGCCTTTGTGTAATTTTTGACTAGAGGGAATAGCCAGACAAAATTCTATGAGACGGCGATCGCAAAATGGATGACGAGCTTCCAAAGAAAAGGCGGCGGCGGTTTTATCTAACCATTGCAAGGCGTATCTCACCGAACCGTTATTCAGTGATAGCCAGTGCGCTTCCCTAGCTGTGATAGAAGACTTTTGATCCATTAAAGATTTCACAGTCTCGCTTTGAATCCTTTCCGCCATCCCTACCCGTTGAGCAAACTCTGGGTTGAGTAATGTTAGAGATTCTGCTAGAGAGTTATCTGTTTGATAATTACCGCGCAATCTTTGTAAAACTTCTACAATTGGTTCTGGAACAACAGACTTCAAACCGTAGTTCCACATCACATGGCGGGATGATTTCTGCCATACCTTAGCTAAAGTCCGGCTTTCTTCCATCAACTTCAACCATTGAAAAGAAGCGGCTAACTCTGATAAATATTGGAATCCATAGGTAATTGTGGTATCACCATCAATACCGGTGAACAGAACGCGCACATCCTGCTCAGATGCGGCTTTAAATACAGCCCAATCCATATAGAAATTTGGTGCGGGGATTGGTTCTTCACCATGCCAATAAACTTGATCTACATCCATCAAGGGACTGAGTTGATCCGCATGGACATTGTGAGCTTGATAGCCACCTTGCGCTAAAACTGCAGCCATGTAAGGACGCTCGTCAATCTTGGGCGATATCTCCACCAAACTGGGAAAAATTGCGGAGAAGGTATGTAACTTTTGTCTACCTTCTGGAGCTAATAATTGTCTGGCAGTACAAGCAATTGATGAAGAGTCTAAACCGCCGCTGAGGGTAGAACCGATGGGAAAAGCACTCCGCAGCCGAGACTGGACTGCTTCGATAAAAATTTCTCGAAAAGCTTCTACATATTGCTCATCTGAGGATAACCTGATTTCATAGTTGAGATCAGGAGACCAATAAGACTTAATTTGAGTTTTGTAGGGATTAATAGTTAAACTTTCCGCTGCTCGGAGTTCTCGGATATCTGTATAAAAAGAATCTTCTTTACGACCACAAAACAGGATTTTCGCCAGATAATCTGCAACCATCGCTTCGTTAATCTGACAAGGAATACCAGGGAAAGTTAACAGGGCTTTAATCTCAGATGCAAAGATAAATGTTTGCCCGAACCTGTAATAATACAGGGGTTTAACTCCCATCGCATCCCTAGCACAAAATAGCTGCTGCTGACGTTGATCCCAAATGGCAAAGGCAAAATCACCAATCAGATATTTAGGACACTGTTCACCCCATTTTTCATAGGCAGCTAAAATCAAATAACTGTCTGTAACTTTTTCGGCGGGATAGTCTTGGATTTGCAATGCAGAGATTAGTTCATCGCGGTTATCTATCCTGACATCGGCTGTCAGTACTAGATTCCCAGATGGATTGAGCATGGGTAACTTTTCTTGCAAAGACTCAGGAGTAGTCCACAGCATTCGATGTCCTAAGCCTACAGATCCAGAACACCATATATCCGCTCCATCTGGCCCCCGATGAGCGATCGCATCTACCATACGGGCGAGTTGTTCATGTTCTACTGGTTGTCCATTGAGATGGTAGATCCCGACAATACCGCTCATAATAAACTCCTCGGCAAAGTTGGTAGGGGTGTATAGGATGAGAGATTATTCAGGTAGCCAATCACAACTTTTCCCTGATCTTCTATCCAAGCATGTGCTTTGAGTTTTCCTTCCTCGTCCTTAGCAACTCCAATGCGGAGTTCAGGAGAGTCACCCCGTTGATTCATTAAAACCTGACAAGTCAAAGCGCGCGCTAGACACTTTGCTCCTGGTATAAAATTAGTGCTGACATCAACAGCCCAGATAATTTTATGCACAGGAGTTCGTGATGCTCTAGGGTTGGGTTTACCTATCCAATCTAGAATCCGTCGTAAAGTACTAAACGGTAGCAACCACAATCCTAGGTTGACAAACCCCAATAAAATTAAAGTCTTAATCAACAAATAGCGATCGCGATGATTGAGGCGCAAAAATTTAAGCAGGCGCGTCATTAGTAATTTGTATCAATCCCTTAGCTGCTAAATCTTCTAATAGAGCCATCACTTCGCGATCGCAGATGTCTGGTTCTACGTCATATTCCGCCAATAAGGCCGCTTGAATTTCCTTCACAGTTTTGGGAACTTGAATCAAATTCCAGATGCTAGCCCCTACTTGATTCAATCCGTAGTAAACTCCCGACTTAATATCAAGAATGACTGCTTCTCCCTGTAGTTCTGAGTAAACCTGTTCTCTACTCACCACTACCCTGGAATGTTCAGATATTATTAGCTGTGCTGACATTTTTATTCCAGTGAAATTACTTAATCTAGCCGTTATTAACCTCTCGATAATATATAACACCTCATAGAAAACACTGCTACACCAAAGTAGTATCTTTACTTATTGTTTTTATAAACCCTAACTTTATAAAGTCTTTGTAAAGAAAATCAGAAAAATCATATATTTTTTGTGAGCAATTAATAGATAATTTGCGAATAAAATATTACAAATCAAAGCCCAGTATTTAAGCTTCAGCATTTATAAATCGGCTATTGTGTTGTTTTAGTGAGCTAAATAATTTTTACTAAGTAGCGTTACTTAATTGTATTTACACAGAAATATATGACTGTGTTTTTGTATTTACGTCTATGGTTGTAGTGCAAAAATTTGATCATTTCCGTCAATATATCTTACGGAGGATATTAGTAATAAATTAAACACATAGTAAAAAATCAAGATACATTAGCAAGTTTTAGGTAATGTATATAAACAACACTATCTGTATTAACGAAATTGTGCGTTTCGCTGCTTCGCTCAAGAAGTTTAGTCAGGCTTCATTGGCTTTAGCAACAACGAAACCTAACTAATTTTTTCTCAGTCCCCAATCCCAGTCTCTGAAAACAAACTACCAACTCTTACCCAGTAGAGAGTCAAACTCAGCTTGTAAAGCTTTAATATCTGCTAGCCTGGCGACGAGAATATTATCATTTCCCGCATCAGTTAAGCGTGCTTTCCAATAATTGATAGTTTCCGAATTACTTACCCAGAATTGCACAACAGTATCTATCACTTGCTCTGTATTCCATCCCCATTTTATCGGTACTGGTTCGACAGATTCTAGTAATGCGTCGAGTGTGCATTTATGAGTTCCTAAATATTCGATGGCTTGTGGTTCTGGTTTTTGCAGGCTTTGCTGTTGGTGATTAAAGAATTGCCAAACTGGAGATACGCCCACAATGTCAAAAGTATATTTCATGCTATTCCTCCCAACAACAAGGCAAAAGTAAGAAAGCAAAATTCAAAAGAAATAATGCTGGTTTAGTCAGCTTTTTGTCTGTCTTAGATGGTTGCTTTACTTATGCCATGCTGTACTAGATTTTGTAGATGTTTTTAGTTATGTTCTAACTCAAATATCACCTGGGAAAATCAGATTTTATACCTAATTTAATAGGCATTAAAGTTCGTTGATAATTTAGCACTTGCTAGCTTTGAGTGCTAATTATTTGTGCAATTGTTTGATGTATTATTAAAGAGTTTGCGGCATAAATTTAGGGAGAGATTTGATTTTTAATAATTCTTTAAGTTTTATAGTTGCTAATGGCAAAGGTGAATTAGCAGCTTTATTCGCTGCTGCTTTGTGGGCTGTGGCTTCGGTGGTGTATGGGATTGTGGGGCAACGAATCCCACCGTTACAGTTAAATGTGGTTAAGGGAATAGTAGCGATCGCCTGCCTAATTTTGACTATCCTATTCACTAGAGAAACTTTCCCGATTTCTGCTTCCATACCCATTTTGCTGCTGTGTTTGAGTGGAGTGATTGGTATTGGTTGGGGCGATACAGCTTTTTTAGCCGCGATTAATTATTTAGGGGCGCGACGTGTTTTACTCATCGGAACTCTTTCCCCTCCGATAACAGCGATCGCTGCTAATATTTTTTTACAAGAACAACTTAATCTCAGCGCATGGTGCGGGATTTTATTAACCATCCTAGGAGTCGCTTGGGTAATTACAGAACGCGTTTCTGGTGATGGTGATCATTCCCCGAAGCACCTGTGGACAGGTATTGGCTTTGGTTTATTAGCAACAATGACTAATGCAATTGCGACAGTCATCTCTCGCGCTGCTTTGAATACTGGAAGTGTTAGCCCTTTGTGGGCAGCTTTGTTGCGTTTAAGTGCAGCTGAAATAGTTCTGTTATTTTGGATAGTTGTGCAGAGGAAAAACCAAGAATTTTCCTATCCATACTGGCAATCTTGGCGAATAATTTTTGCCACTTGCTTTGCAGCTTTTTGCGGTACTTATTTAGGTATTTGGCTACAACAGACAGCGATTAAATTCACAGCGGCGGGAATTGCTTCCACTCTATTACAGACAAGTCCGCTGTTCGTAATTCCCATTGCTGTGTTGATGGGTGAGAAAGTGAGTTGGAGGGCGATCGCAGGTGTAATAATTGCGATCATGGGAATTGGATTGTTGTTTTATCTCCAGGGAATAGGAGATTCATGACTAATGACTATTGACTAATTTACCAATCACCCCTAACCCCAATAATAAAGGTGTCAACCAATCACCCCAACGCACATATAGTGTTTGAGTCTGCCGTTTGTAGATAGTTTCTGCATGGGTTTCGTAGGTGTTATAACCAGAAATCCAGAGAGTTTTACCGTGGGGATTAACAAAGGCTGAATATCCTGTATTGGTCGCCCTCGCAGACCATCGATCAGTTTCAATTGCCCGCATGATATCCTGGGCATGATGTTGGAATGGCATAGCTGCACTGTAATGGGCATCGTTGGAAGAACTCAGGATAAATTCTCCACCCGCAGCCGCTTGACGGCGAAACACTTCGGGAAAGGCTGATTCGTAACAAATCCCAACAATTGCTCGCCCAAAAGGAGTATCAAAAATTTGATTAGATGCACCATGTACTTGATGTTCATCTAGTGGTGATAAACGCTGAATCAGCGCACCCAAGATTTCCTCAAAGGGGATATATTCACCCAAGGGTACTAACTTTGATTTATCGTAGCGGCTAGTAAGTTCGCCTTGATTGTTGACAGTGAATAAACTGTTGGTATAGCTGCGTCCCTTACTTCCAAAAGCACCCACCCAAGCAATTACGCTTTTGTCTTTTATAGCTGCAACTAAGGGTGTATCTACCAAATTTCTGTCAAAAAAAGGCATAGCTCCCTCTGGAGTTAGGACAGCATCAACACCTTGATTTGCTAAGGTTAAATATCCCTCTGTGTAACCTCGAATGGCGCGTTGTACGCCTTCAGGAAGCAGTTTAATTTTATTGGGAATATTTCCCTGAATAATCCCTACCTTGAAAGCGGCGGTTGGAGGTTGGGCTATGGGATGAGTGTATAAAGACCAGCCTATCAGGTGGAGAGTAATTAATAAACCTGTGGCGATCGCTAAGTATCTTAAGGGTGTAGGGGTGTAGTAGAAGGAAATGTTCTGATCTCCATTATGTGATTTCTTAGATTGATTTCTAGCTTGCTGGTAATTAATCCATGCTTCGGCAATTAAGCCATTGACGGCAACAATTGCTGCTGTGACGGTATTTGGCCCCGATAGTTGTCCTAAGTGTAAAATTATCAGATTATGTGGACTCTGGGTGTAAGCTAGAGAACTCCACCACAAAGGGCCGGCACTCCACAGGCTTTCTAAACCGCACCAAAGGGCTGTGCCGACTAGAACACGTATTATTGATGTGTGTAGATTGAGATAGGCAATTGCACCAGCCCACAATACCAGAAATATTCCCCCCCACAGGCTAATAAATGACCAGCAAAACACGGTGATAGCTAGACTCGGCCACCAAGGTACACCCAACCAATCCATCGGATGAATGCCGGTAATCCAGAATAAAGCGACACCGTGATAAGCAATACCCCAGAGGAAAGGCAAAAGGTAAAAGGTAAAAGGTAAAAGCGATAATTTGCTGCTTTTACCTGCGAAATTTTGGCTTTTTTCAACCACTATCACCCAGAGGGGGGCTAGGGCTACCCAAGCTAAAAACCATGCACCTACGGGGGCGACGGTTAACCCCATTGCCACCCCACTACCAAGGGCAAGTAAAAGATATAGTACAAAAGGAAAAATTTCTTTTGCTCTTTTACTTTTGACTTTTAACTTCATTCCGCTTCGTCTGTATCGGCTGTATCGGCTGTATCAGCTGTATCGGGAGGAACTATTGCTACTCCGGTAATGGCATCATCTTCATCGAGGCGTTGCACTCTTACCCCAGTTGCAGAACGCGATTGGATAGAAATTGCATTCACTGCTTGACGAATGATAATCCCGCGACTTGTCACCATCATGATTTCATTGTCACTGTTGACAATACCAAGGGTGGCTAATTGGTCTTTGGTTTTGCGGTTTTTGAATTTTGTAGCCATTAAACCTTGACCGGCGCGGTTTTGCAGGCGGAATTGGGCAACGGGGACGCGTTTACCATATCCTCCCATTGTGATGACTAATACCCAAGGGCCGACACTGCCGTTACCTGGAACTTCTGCTGTTTCTTCGATGGTTTCGAGTTCTTCGGTTTCGAGTTCTTCGGTATCTACTTCCTCAGTATTTAGAGTATCCAGAATAGCTGCTGGTAGAATATCCATGCCCACGAGTTCATCACCTGGTTTGAGTTTCATGGATTTTACCCCACGAGTAGCTCTACCTAGGGGACGCAGTTGTTCATGATTGCATCTAAAGTGAATTGCCATCCCGTGGCGAGAACCAACAATAATACTATCCTCAACTCTGGCACGACGTACCCAGCGCAGTTGATCACCTTCTTCTAAGGAAATGGCAATCAGGCCATTGGCACGAATGTTACTAAAGGCTGCTAGTTCTGTCTTCTTAATATTGCCGCCTTTGGTGAGCATCACTAGATATTCTTCACTAGTAAACTCATCTACAGGAACAATGGAAGTGATTTTTTCTTCTCTGGGGATGGGTAACAACTGCACAATGGGTGTACCGCGACTAGTCCGAGAACCCACAGGGATTTGATAGGCTTTGAGACAGTAGACAACTCCGCGATCGCTAAAGAATAAAACGCTATCGTGATCACAGCAAGTTAAGAAATGTTCTACGGTGTCATCATCTTTCACCTTGGCAGCGGCTTTACCTCTGGTGGCGCGGCTTTGGGCTTCAAATGTGTTGACTGGCATCCGTTTGATGTAGCCTTGTTCGGTGACTAAAATCAAGGCTTTTTCATTAGCGATCAAGTCACGTTCATCGATTTCCCCTTCGGCGTGGGTGATGACGGTGCGTCGGGGTGTGGTAAAGCTAGTTTTGATTTGGGTGACTTCGGTTTCAATGATTTCTAAAATCCGTTCCCGCCGTGCCAAAATATCCTGCAAATCAGCAATTTGTGTCTGTAAATCTTCGTGTTCTTGGCGGATTTTGTCAGCTTCTAGGGCTGTTAGTCGCCGTAGCTGCATTTGCAGAATGGCATCAGCTTGAACTTCCGATAGTCCATAAGTTGTGATTAACTCACCTTTAGCTGTGGGTGCATCGGGAGCATGACGAATTAAGTTAATAATGGCATCTAACTGGGCTAAAGCAATTAGTAACCCTTGTAAGATGTGGTCACGTTCTTCCGCTTTTCGCAATTCGTAACGGGTACGTCTGGTAATCGCTTCAATCCGAAAATCCAGGAAGACCTCTAAAAACTGTTTCAGGGTGAGGATTTGGGGTTCACCGTTGACCAACGCCAACATATTCGCACCAAAGTTGGCTTGCAGTGGTGTTTGCTTGTAGAGGTTATTTAAAACTACGCGGGGGTAAGCATCGCGCTTCAGTTCGATGACGATTCGCATCCCGTCGCGATCGCTTTCATCTCGGATATCTGCAATTCCCTCGATGCGCTTATCGTTCACCAACTCAGCAATTTTTTCAATTAACCCTGCTTTGTTGGTTTGGTAGGGCAATTCGGTGATGATGATGGCTTCCCTGTCGGGACGGCCTCGCTGTTCAACGGTTTCGATGTTGGCGACACCACGCATGGTAATCGAACCACGGCCTGTGGTGTAGGCTTCTTTAATCGCCGACGTGCCGAGAATTTGTCCTCCAGTAGGGAAGTCTGGCCCCTGGATGTACTGCATTAACTGCAAATCGGTAATTTCGGGGTTGTGAATCAACGCCACCAAACCATCGATCAGTTCGCCTAAATTGTGGGGTGGGATGTTAGTCGCCATCCCCACCGCAATCCCAGAAGAACCATTCAGGAGTAATTGGGGAATGCGTGAGGGTAGAACTGTAGGTTCTTGCTGTGAACCATCGAAGTTATCAATAAAATCGACGGTTTCCGATTCAATGTCTTGCAGCAGGGAAGCACTAGTTAGAGCTTGTAAGCGGCACTCTGTGTAACGCATCGCCGCCGGTGGATCGTTGTCCACTGAACCAAAGTTTCCATGCCCGTTAATCAGAGGCGATCGCATGGAAAAATCCTGCGCCATCCGCACCAAAGCATCATATACTGCCGTATCGCCGTGGGGGTGGTATTTACCTAACACTTCCCCGACTACACGGGCGCACTTTCTAAACGGGCGATCGTGGGTTAGCCCTAACTCGTGCATGGCATAGAGGATGCGACGATGCACAGGTTTTAGACCATCCCTGGCATCTGGTAACGCCCTGCCCACAATGACACTCATGGCGTATTCCAGATAAGACCGGGACATTTCATTCCGCAGATCCGTCGGGATAATCCTCTCCTGTGAGGTTGTCATAAACTAAAAAACTCCAAAAAACTTAGATTTTAGCCTTCGTACTTGACAAAGCGCAAAATTATGCCAAATTTCTCTTGAATAATTGCCATATTTTGATACAATTCTAACACAATCTTGCCTCAGTCTGCCGAGGAGCGAAACCATCTATTGGGACAAAAATCATGTGCAGATGTAGTTAATTGGCTGAGTTTAATTGCAATTTTTAATTGAAATCAATTTTTGGTTTTCAATTTTCAACTTTGAATTTCCTCAAGAGTTTGTTGTGCCTTGAGTTGAGCAGATATTAAGGGAACTTTTGGAGCTAGAAAAAAACCAATTAAACTAGCAAAAAGAATTGGCGTAAAAGGACTAAAATTCGTTAATTTTGACAATAGCAAAGTTGTACTTATTGGTGTACGTGTGACGGCGGCATTGATTGCTGCCATTGTACAAATCATTGCCAGTGCGGGATTGAGTCCAGGAATCAAGATGGCGGTAGCTTTCCCAATACAAGCACCAGTGAAAAATAGGGGAATGATGAAACCACCACGCCAGCCACCTGTGACTGTGATGCTAATCGCTGCCATCTTACCCAAGGCTAAAGTCAACAGAAAAAGTGCAGAAAAGCTAGCAGTCAGGACAGAATCTAATTCTTCATGTCCAAAATAACGAGTTAGGGGTAATAATGCGGCTAAACAGCCTAATCCCAATCCGGCTAAAGTGGTACGGACATAAACGGGTACGGTAAGTTTGGCAAAAATTTGGTCGCAACCACGAAAAATCATCATAAACACCCAGCCTGCGACAGCACCGATGATCCCAAATAAGATAGCTACAGCAAAATCATCGATGTTTTCTAAACGGTACTGAGGAAAATGCCAAGTAGGGGCAATTCCCAAACGAGTAATCAAAGCAAATACCAGATAACTTGCACAACTTGATACAATCGCTGGCATCAAAGCTTCATAGTATTCCACAATATGTTGATGGTGCAGAATTTCTAAGGCAAACATCGCCCCACCCAAAGGTGCGCCAAACAAAGCAGTAAAGCCAGCTGCCATTGCTGCCAAACTCATGGATCTCAGGTCTTCACCCTGGAGTCGCAGGCGATCGCCTACCCACGTCCCAAAAGAACCTGTCACTTGCACTAGGGGGGCTTCTGGCCCAGCACTACCACCTGCGGCAATGCTAACTAAAGAAGCCAGAATCATTGCCGGATTTTTCCTACCATCCAAGCGTCCACCACGAAAATGAATGTTATCAACAATCACAGCAATTTCGCCAGGATTGCCGAAAAAATGAATTACCAAGCCAATAACTAACCCAGCTAATGGCATGACAATGAGGAGACTAAAACCCTCAAATCTTTGTAGCTGGTGGGTGATAAGTTCAAGAATATTCCAGTACAACCCAGCAAATAAACCACAAACAGTCCCCACCACCACCCAGCGTAAAACCCATTGCGAAATCACCAGAGGGTTACGTTTGACTAGTCCAAAAAGTTGCAAAAACTTCCAGCGTTGAGTTTGATCGGTGCGATCGCGGTTGTCTGGTAACACAGTTAATTTCCTAAGTAACCTGAGTTCGGGTTAAGCCAGAAGCTCAAAAGCTTATTCTGTAAGGATTGAGCAAAAATCTAAGTGATAAAAGAAGCGATTAAAGTGGAATCATTTTGTCACTAAGTTTCACAAATGAGATTAATCTCAACAACATG
>DVDT01000046.1 GCA_015296085.1 Trichormus sp. M33_DOE_039
CACCCCGAAACAGTCCATTAGGTTGTCTTCACATTACTTGTAATCAGCCTGTCATCTCACAAAAGTTCTTTGATTGCCTGATTCTTTACTCCTCAAGCTTTTAATTCCGCTTACCACCTCAAAATCAGCGAACGGACAGTCAAGATGTTTAACTTGACTGATGGGGATCTAGAAAAATCAATTTTGAGTGTGGCTGATGGGCCAGCTAGCTTCAATGCAGAAGGGACACGCCTGGGATATCGCATCAAGTCTATTGACCCATTGTATATTTTTACTGCGACGCAAATTAGCGATCGCTTTGATCAAGTTGTTGACAATGTCATCGCACAAGTAGAACGGACTCCAGATGATTGGGTGTGGACGTATCATAAATCACCCAATGGGCTGAGGAAAAATCGCGAACAAGCCAAACAACTTTTTTGTGCAGATTTTGAACGGGGCAAAGATGAGGGTCGATATGAGATGGGTGAGTTACCGCAACTAAAATACAGAGATGGTGAATTTGAGTTGGGTTTGAGTTCTCATTTTCTGTTTTTGTATTCTGACCATTTTGATGAAACTTTTCATTTGGAATCTATCCGGGAAATGCTGCGAGTCTGCCAAGAAGTGAGAATTTTTCCATTATTAACTTTAATGCTACAGCGATCGCCCCACCTACAATTCATAGTTGAGAAGCTAGAAAAGCAGGGGTACAAATGTGAAATTAACCAGGTTGAGTATGAATTGCAGCGAGGTGGTAATGAAATGCTGAGGATACACTAATTGATTTTTTGTTGAGTTATTGCGCTATAGATTATTGATATGTGCAGATTAATCAATAATTTATGGTGAGATGAAGTGCTAACTAGAAAAGAACAGCTTTCCCAAGTCGTTGTCACTGCTGCCCAAATGCGGGATATTGAAGCACGGATATTTGCCGCCGGAATGCCTGTTGCAGCTTTGATGGAAAAAGTGGCGGGACTTGTTGCTAGGCGTATTCAGGATATTTACCCCAGTTCAGGTGTTGGTATTCTGGTTGGGCCTGGACATAATGGTGGTGATGGGTTGGTTGTAGCCCGTGAGTTACACTTTCAAGGGTTAAATGTCTGGATTTACGCCCCTTTTTCTAAGTTTAAGGAATTGACCTCACAGCATTTGCGATATGCTCAAAGTCTGGGGATACCCTGTTATCAAGAGATTGAACAATTACCTGATTGTGATTTTCTAGTTGACGGTTTATTTGGTTTTGGCTTAGAAAAAGCAATTACTGATCCCATCGCCTTGGCCATTAATCATTTCAATGACTGGAATAAACCAATTATTAGTATTGATGTGCCTACGGGTTTGCATACTGATACAGGTGAAGTACTAGGGACAGCTATCCGTGCAACTCATACTCTGTGCTTGGGTTTGTGGAAGTTGGGTTTATTACAGGATCAGGCTTTGGAATATGTCGGTAAAGCAGAGTTGATTGATTTTGATATTCCTTTGGCTGATGTGCAAGCGGTGCTAGGAGAAACCCACAAACTAAAACGCATCACAAAAGCCACAGCACTTTCTACCTTACCTTTACCCCGTCCCCCAGTCACCCATAAATATAAAGAAGGACATTTACTGTTAATTTGCGGTTCGCGGCGTTACGCAGGTGGGGCAATTTTAACGGCTTTGGGTGCTAGGGCGAGTGGTGTGGGGATGCTGTCTGTGGCTGTACCGGAATCTCTCAAGCCGCTTTTGGTGTCTCATTTGCCGGAAGCGTTGATTATTGGTTGTCCAGAGACACAAACGGGGGCGATCGCTCAGTTACAATTACCAGAGAAGACGGATTTAAATTCCTTTAGTGCGATCGCTTGTGGGCCTGGTTTAACTACAGATGCTACTCCCATTGTCGAAGAAGTTATCAACAGCGATCGCGCCTTAGTTCTCGATGCTGATGGTTTAAATATTCTGGCGCAGCTAGATACCATCCCCACATTACAACAGCGTCAAGCTACAACCATACTCACACCCCATACAGGCGAATTTCAACGCTTGTTTCCCCATCTTCCTGATGCTAAACGGGACAGGATAGAAACGGTGAGGGAAGCAGCAATCCAGAGTGGGGCAGTAGTATTGTTGAAAGGGGCGAGAACTGCGATCGCCAATCCTCAAGGTATAGTATGGATTAATCCCGAAAGTACGCCAGCTTTAGCCCGTGGTGGTAGCGGCGATGTGTTAACAGGTCTAATTGGGGGATTATTAGCCCAAGCTGTTACTAAAGAATTGCCCATAGAAGATATTGTGGCAACGGCAGCATGGTGGCACGCCCAAGCTGGGATTCTAGCTGCCCAAGAACGCACAGAATTGGGAGTAGATGCCTTTACGTTGACTAATTATCTTATGCCAGTGATTCACGTCGCTGAATAAACTATCAACAACACTTTCCCAACTCAGAACTTTTCCAAAGAGAACTGATGTTGAGGTTTAGCTAATTTATTTTTTAGGTTAAGCATTATAACATTCTTTTAAAGAAAAAATTGCTGCTTTATGGTATTAGCTGCATATTCTTTATGAGAACACATCATATGAATATATTTAAGTGGATAAAACAAGTTGTCCTGATTGCTATTTCTACCACTCTGGTAGCTTGTGAAGAGAGAATTCTAGTACCTCAAAGTTGGACAACTTTATTGGGGATTGCCCGGAAACAATCTGGAGCTTGCAGTATTTTTCCATCTCTTGATCGGACAGGATTCGGTGGATTAAGTCTTTCAGCACCCGACTCCGCAGGGCGGATCTTGGCTGGATATACAACTACTTTTGCGCCAGGTACACCTCCATTTGCGTGCGATCGCCTCCACCAATTTACTCAACAAGGAGTATTTCTATTCAATGTAGCCTCTCTACGGGGTTCTGTACCCGTACCCTTTCGAGGCGCAGTTTTGGAAATTTCCAACTTTACACCTGTTGGCAGAGGAATCAACATTATAGATGCTGAACCTTGGGGCTTGGGTTTTGGTGAAGGCTGGTTAGGTTCATCAGTTCCCCGCAACACTTGTCAATTCAAAGTTGTGCGTGCAAATCAAGCTTGGGCTAATGGTACAGCAGGAGGATGGGGAAGGGCTACTATTGCCACTGAAAATTTAGCTACGGCGCGTGCAACCTTTACTGCTCCTATGGCAACGAATGTTAACTTAGATGTCAGTCAAGAAGTAGGGCAATGGTTTCGCGGAGACAGGCCAGAGTTGGGGTTTGCCATTATGCCCGCAGATAGCAGCATTAATGCTAAAGCAAGCAATTCCTGTGTAGGTTTATTTACGGTTCGCCTACGAGCTTTCTTTGGTGAAGACGAATCATGACCCAAAAACAAATCCTCACTACAAACTTAAATCCTATACTTGAGAAAATTGACACATCAGGTTAAGCTTCCTTAGCGTAACTGCAAACTGTGGCATCAGGTAATGACAACTCCAACCTCCCCGCAAATTCCCGCTTGTACTTGGCATCGTCCTATTGGTTTAGGCTGGGACAAACCTTATACTGTTCGCTACACGAGTAATATTGATGATGGCCCTTGGCATGGGATGCCATTGGGTGGTTTCGGTGCAGGTTGCATCGGACGTTCTTCGCGGGGAGATTTTAACCTGTGGCACATCGATGGCGGTGAACACCTATTCCAAAACTTCCCCGCCTGTCAATTTAGTGTGTTTGAATCTCACGGCACATCTTCCCAAGCTTATGCTTTGGCAACCACAGCACCCGCAGATGATACTCTGCAATCATGGCAATGGTACCCAGCTTCTAGCACTACCGAGAAAACAGGTACTTATCACGCACTATATCCCCGTAGCTGGTTTGTGTATGAAAATGTCTTGCAAACACAGCTAACCTGTGAGCAATTTTCCCCTATCTGGTCGAATAATTATCAAGAAACTAGCTATCCGGTGGCGGTGTTTGTTTGGCAGGCGCGTAACCCCACAAATGCACCCATCACTCTCAGTATTATGCTGACTTGGCAGAATATGACTGGTTGGTTTACTAATGCCCTAAAATCTCCAGAGGTGAAGGTGCGGGATGATGGTAGTCCAGTTTATGAGTATCAGCCGCGTGTAGGTGAGAGTCGGGGTAATTACAATTATTTAGTGGAAAGTCCCCAAGCCTTGGGTTGCTTTTTAGGACGGGAGGGGATTCAAGAACCTCTACAGGAAGGCGAAGGTAGTTGGTGTATTGCTGTCCAAAAACATCCCCAAGTAGAAGTTTTTCATCATACTCGTTGGCATTGTGTTGGGAAGGGAGATGAGATATGGCAAAGCTTCGCCAAAGATGGTTCATTACCTGATGCTATTGATACTACCCCAGCCGCAGAAAATGAACAAATAGGAGCTGCGATCGCAGTTTGTTTCACTCTCCAACCAGGAGAAAGTCTAGAAATACCCTTTGTTTTGGCTTGGGATTTCCCAGTTACCGAATTTGCGGCGGGTGTGAATTATGACCGCAGATATACAGATTTTTTTGGTACTAATGGTAACAATGCTTGGGCGATCGCTACTACTGCCTTAGAGCATTATCAAACTTGGCAACAACAAATTCAAGCTTGGCAAGAACCAATTTTAGACCGGGAAGACTTACCAAACTGGTTTAAAATGGCTCTATTTAATGAGCTTTATGACCTCACCAGTGGTGGAACTCTCTGGAGTGCAGCGACAGAAAGTGATCCGATTGGTCAATTTGCTGTATTAGAGTGTTTAGATTACCGTTGGTATGAAAGTTTAGATGTCAGATTATACGGTTCTTTTGGGCTGTTGTTACTATTCCCAGAACTGGAAAAAGCGGTGATGCGTGCTTTTGCACGGGCAATTCCCCAAGGTGATGATAGACAGCGCGTCATTGGTTATTACTATACCATCGGTGCAGAAAGTCCCTTGGCTTTGCGGAAAGCCGTCGGTGCGACACCCCACGATTTAGGCGCACCGAATGAACACGTCTGGGAAAAAACCAACTACACCAGTTATCAAGACTGTAATTTGTGGAAGGATTTAGGCTGTGATTTTGTTTTGCAGGTTTACCGCGATTATTTGTTTACTGGTGCAAATGATATAGAGTTCTTGAGAGAATGCTGGGATGCAATTGTCCAGACATTAGATTATGTGAAAACCTTTGATTTAGATGGCGATGGTATTCCAGAGAATTCTGGCGCACCTGATCAAACTTTTGATGATTGGCGACTGCAAGGGGTAAGTGCCTATTGTGGCGGTTTATGGATGGCAGCCTTAGAAGCAGCGATCGCCATTAGCGATATTTTAATCCAGAATCAGCCTAACTCAGAAAAATTACTCAACCAAAAATCTATTTATGAGACTTGGTTAGCCAAATCTTTGCCTATCTATCAGGAAAAACTCTGGAATGGGCAATATTACCGTCTAGATAGTGGAAGCGGTTCTGATGTGGTCATGGCAGATCAATTATGTGGACAATTCTATGCGTACTTACTAGATTTACCAGAAATTGTACCGAGCGATCGCGCCATCTCCGCCTTAAGAACTGTATATGATGCCTGCTTCCTCAAATTCTACAATGGACAATTCGGTGCAGCCAATGGTGTACGTCCTGATGGTTCACCAGAAAACCCCAACGCCACCCACCCGCTAGAAGTGTGGACAGGAATTAACTTTGGAATAGCAGCCTTCTTAGCACAGATGGGAATGAAAGATGAAGCATTACGGTTAACCCAAGCTGTCGTGCAGCAAATTTATAGCAATGGCTTGCAATTCCGCACACCGGAAGCCATTACCCCCGTCGGTACTTTTCGCGCCAGTACCTACCTACGCGCAATGGCTATTTGGGCAGTTTATTTAGTTCTCTCTTAAGAATCAGGGGTGACAGGTGACAGTGAACAGGAAAAGAGAATACTCAAAAGTCATTAGCTTTTTTCCCAATTCCCAGTCCCCAATCCCTCAAACAGCCGTAATTTTACGGAAGTAATTACAAAAATTAGCATGGATTAGGTTATTCGGAAAAATTTTAAGTGTAAATACTGATAAATGCTAAGTTAAATTCTGTTAATTTTGCATTATTATTTCAGTGTTTATGAATTAAAAGTTACTCATGAGGTATATGCCTCTTAGGAGGCTTTACTTTTTGTTGACTTAATCCTACTCAGTGCCTATTAGTTTCAGTACAATTAACTGCATCAACAATAGCTGACACATGGTTTTCATCGAGTTTAACCACAAGTCTTGGATTCAAAAATTTGTATGTAAAATTACAAACAACTGTTAACTGATCCTTGCTAGGAATTGTGGTAAAACTGCTAAACAAATTTAGCTAAAGTAAAGGCAAAATGAACACAACTCCTATAAGTAACTACAGGTTAATCCAGAAGCTACATCCTATATCTTTATTAGCACAACTCACCAGTCGTCACGCGACTGGATGCTTACGCATATTTACAGAGACAGCTTTTTGGACAATTAATCTAGAGCAAGGTAAACTCACATATGCCTCATATTCAGATAAACTATTTGATCGTCTTGATAGCCACTTGCGACGGTTGAGTCAAAGAATTCCTAATCTCAACAGTGCGACTCGCGTGCAAATGCGCTTGATGTTTGAACCTCAAGATGAAAGTCAGTCTTTAGATTATGCTGATTACCAAGCGATTTGTTGGTTAGTGAATCAAAATCATATCACTTCCAAGCAAGCAGCCACACTGATAGAAGAATTAGCTAAAGAAGTGCTGGAATCATTTCTAGTTTTAAAAGAGGGTAGCTATGAGTTTTATCCTGAACTTGCGTGGGAAGAATTACCTAAATTTTGTTATTTAGATTTACGTTTATTAGTTGAACATTGTCAAAAGCAGTTACGCACTCGACAACGCATTCCATCTTCACCTAATAGTGCTGGTAGTTCTCCAATTTCAACTCCCAATAAACCACCAAAGACTCCACCACAGACAGAAAATGAGCAGCCAGCCATTAAACCAAACAGTGTAGAGTCAGTTGATTCTCCTCGGTTAGTGCGAAGAAGTCTGTACACTATTGCTTGTATAGATGATAGTCAAACAGTCTTAAATTCTATCAAAAGCTTTTTAGATGAAAATGTATTTGCAGTGGTCACTATTAATGACCCGGTAAAGGCTTTGATGCAGATTCTTCGCAGTAAACCGGACTTAATTTTATTAGATGTAGAAATGCCTAATTTAGATGGGTATGAATTATGTTCTCTGTTGCGGAGACATTCAGCTTTTAAAAATACACCCATCATTATGGTGACAGGAAGAACAGGATTCATTGATAGAGCAAAAGCCAAAATGGTCAGATCTTCAGGTTATTTAACCAAGCCATTTAATCAATCAGATTTATTGAAAATTGTATTTAAACATTTGGGATAGGCTTGTAAGGGTGTAGGGGTATAAGGGTGTAAGGGAAGCAGAGAGTGCAGAGGAGGATAGATAAATTACTAATGGCTAATAACTAGTAATTAATAAATAATAAATATTGAATAATAGGAGATTTAGCTGTGAATTTAACTTTAGTAGGGACAATTTTAATTGTAGAAGACTCACCTAGTGAATTAGAACTGATGAGTCACTATTTGCAAGAAAGTGGTTACAACGTTATTAAAGCTTCTGGAGCAAAAGAAGGGATAGAAAAAGCATTATTAGAACAGCCAGATGTAATTGTCAGTGATGTTGTAATGCCAGAAATGAGTGGCTTTGAATTATGTCGCTCTCTGAAAAAAAACCCTGTCACTGCAAAAGTACCTATAATTATTTGCAGTTCTAAAAATCAACCAATTGATCGTTTATGGGCAATGAAACAAGGTGCTAATGCTTATATAACTAAGCCATACACACGCGAACATCTGTTGCGTACTATCAAATCAGTTGTGATTTAAATAAATGAATAATAATCATAAATCTATCTTGACTGTAAATCAACCTCAAAATAAAGTCGGAGATACTTATCTGAAGTTTCAACTTAACCAACAATCTGCTGCTATTTTATCGATGAATTTTACACAAGAAGCAGTGGTGTTACCTGTTGATGCGATAACTCCTATGCCTAATATGCCTGCCTGTATTTTAGGTTTAATGAATTGGCGTAGCCGTATTATTTGGACAGTTGATTTACCAAGAATGCTCAATTTAGAATCTCTAGATCATAGATTGCGACAATACAATATTGTTGTCATTAAGGTGGAATCACTAATTCTCGGATTAGTAGTCCAGGAAATTAAAGGCATAACTAAATTTATGCCAGATGAAATTCGTTCTCCTATAGGGCAAGTGGCATCTAGTTTAGTGCCGTATTTGCAAGGATGTATTGCCCAACCAGAAGAAGTATTTTTAGTATTAGATGCTAAAGCAATTATAAAATCATCAGTTTTATATACTAATTAGTTTCTAATACTAAAAAAATACTTGTGTTCTCTCTAAATTAGTTAGGAATTTAAGTTATGTTTCATAAAACTGGCATGGCTCAGAGCGGAGATTCAGAAAATGAAAAATCGTTTATTGTTAATCAAAATAACTCAAATAGTATAGTTAAATTGCCTAGTAATGTTCAGTATCAGAATAGTCGCAATGTCGTAGATAATTTAGTAAATTACATACGGCAATTGAGTTTGAAAACCAAAGCTGTAGTTTTAGCGATCGCAATTGGTACGCTACCTGTATTCACCATCGGCGCGATCGCCTATAACTTACTCAACAAATCTATTACCCAACAAACCACTGAAGCGCAGCAAAGCCAAGCCGCTGCTTTGGCTAATACAGTTAACCGATATATTTTAGAACGTTATCAAGATATTCAAACTCTAGCTAATTTACCATTTTTAACCAATGTTCAAGTAAGAAACGTCACCACTGACGCACAAAAGCAAGCACTGCTCAATCAAATTCTCCAAATTAACCAAAACTACGACAGCATAGCTGTATTTGATACTGAAGGTAAAGTAATTATCCAATCTACTGGCGAACCATTAGATACAGAAAGATATCAAACTTATTTTCAAACAACTCTGCAAAAAAATACCCCAGTTATTAGTCAACCAGAAACAACAAATATTTACCTAGCTGCACCAGTTAAAGATACAGTCACCGATGAAACTATTGCCGTGGTAAGAGTGCGGTTGCCCATTAAATCTATAGCAGCAGCGATAAAAAATTATGTTACTAATGGGTATACATACAGCTTACTTGATCAATCAGGCAAAGTATTTCTCAGTTCAGATAATCAATTATTGGGGAAACAAGCAAAAACTGCCAATCCCGAATTAGTATCACTTCTTTCTCATCAAAAAACTGATAGTTTGCTTACTAACGGTAGACTTTATAGTTACGTACCATCATCACTACTAGAAGGTCTACCTAACCTGAACTGGCAAGTTTTATTAACCACAGATGCAGCAGTTTTGTGGCAATCCCAAAGACAATTATTGTGGACAATAGTCATCGGTACAGTCATGACAGCTGGTCTAGTAGGTGCGATCGCAGCTTGGTTAGCCAAGCGTACCATAGAGCATATCAATCAAGCGAATGCCGCTTTAAGCAAGTTGAGTCTAGGGGAATTCGATACTTTTGTAGAAGTTACAGCCGCCGATGAATTAGGAATTTTGGCTGCGAATGTCAACCAAGTTGGAGAACATTTGCAGATTTTAGCCAAGCAAAGAAAAGTTATTACTCACAGCTTTAGTAGTGAAGGGCAAGAAGCACTACAAATGCAGCTTTTAGAACTGTTGAGTAACGTAGAAGGTGCAGCTAGCGGTGATTTAACAGTTCGCGCCGACGTGACAGCAGGCGAAATCGGTACTGTTGCCGACTTTTTCAACTCCATTGTGGAAAGTCTTCGTGATATCGTGACTCAAGTCAAACAAGCTGCAAATCAGTTAAATACAGCCATTGGTTCTAATGAAGGGGCAATTCGCCAGCTGGCAGAAGCAGCCCTCATCCAAGCGGCGGAAATCAACCGTACCTTGGATGCAGTAGACAACATGACTAATTCCATGCAGGCTGTAGCCACTAGCGCGCAACAAGCAGCTGTTGTGGCTAACCATGCAGCCAACACCGCCACTAAAAGCGGTCAAGCAATGGACTTAACAGTGCAGAATATCCTATCTTTGCGCGAAACTGTCGGTGAAACTGCCAGAAAAGTCAGACGCTTGGGTGAAGCTTCGCAACAAATTTCGCGTGTAGTCTCTATCATTAACCAAATCGCCACCCAAACCAACTTACTAGCTATTAACGCCAGCATTGAAGCTGCGCGTGCTGGCGAAGAAGGACAAGGTTTTGCCGTTGTTGCAGAAGAAATCGGCGAATTAGCTGCCAGAAGTGCCTCAGCCACCCAAGAAATTGAATATATTGTGGAGAACATCCAACGAGAAACCAGCGAAGTAGTGCAAGCCATTGAAATCGGTACTACCCAAGTGGTTGCAGGTACGCAAATTGTCGAAGAAGCCAAGGAAAGTCTGAGTCAGATTTTAGAAGTATCACAGCAAATCGACTCATTAATTCAGTCAATTTCCACCGCCACTGCTTCCCAGGTAGAGACATCACAAACCGTCAACAAACTCATGCAAGACATTGCCACCTTGTCACAACGCACCAGTGACTCTTCCCACCTAGTTGCCCAATCTCTACAACAAACCGTAACAATTTCCCGTCAGTTACAAGAAACTGTTGGGACGTTTAAAGTGAATTAGGGGTGTGGGGGTGTAGGGGTGAATAACTAATGACTAATGACTAATGATTAAATAACTATGTCAAAAAATAAAGAATTAGAAATCCAGATGCAATTTCTGGAAGAAGCCACAGATTACATTAATACCCTCGAAGGGGTGTTATTAGAAATTGATACTAGTCATCGTATTGATGCCGATAAAATTAATGGTGCTTTAAGGGCTGCTCACTCGATTAAAGGAGGGGCAGCGATGATGGGATTTAAGGCTTTGAGTGATTTAGCCCATCGTTTAGAAGATTCTTTTAAAGTCCTCAAAACTAGTAAAAATTCTTTAGTAGTTGATACTCAATTACAAAACTTGCTGCTTTCGGGTGTGGATTGGTTGCGGCAAATTGTTACTTTACTAGGAGAGGGAAACGCCATAGAAGAACAGTGGTTAGTAACTTTTTGTTATCCCGTTTTTGATGAATTACATAGTTGCCTAGGCGACCCCACCCCAGAAGATGCGGCTACTATTTTATCGACAGATGAAGGGCAAGATATTATTCCTCTGCTGTTTGAAACAGAAGTAAATGAATGTTTACAGCGTTTAGAAACACTGTTAGCAGAGCCAGGACAGCCAGGTTTACAGTCAGAAGTAACTACCCTCGCGGCAGAATTAGGCGGTTTGGGGGAGATGTTGCAACTGACTGCTTTTACCCAGCTTTGTGAATCAATTAGATTGCATATAGAAAATGCTGCTGGCGATCGCATCTTCTCCATCGCCCAATTAGCTCTAAAATCATGGCGGCGATCGCAAGCTTTGGTGTTAACTAATCAAAGAGATAATTTACCCACAGCACTAGCTCTAGATGAGTTAGCAACTCTCTCTCAACCCCCAGAAATTCAACCCATAATTTCTCCCGAAATCGATGAAATTACAGAATCTTACGCCTCAGTCGAAGAATTCATCACGGCTGATTTAGTTTACCAAACAGAAACTATTAATCATGAACTAGCAACAGTTGATTTTGCAGCCATTAATAGTTTATTTACTGAAGAAATAGCACCAGATTATCCCAGCATTGAACCTAAAACTGAGCCGACAATTGTTAATAAAGACCGGGAATATCAACAAGAGAACTCAGTCAGAATTCCCACCAAACAATTAGAGCAAATTAATGATCTGTTTGGAGAATTAATCGTTCAGCGTAATGGGGTAAATTCACAGCTAGAAAGATTACGGAAACTAGTTCGGAATTTAAATCAGCGTGTGCGGACTCTAGAACGGGAAAACCAAGAATTACGGACAGCTTACCAGCAAATATCAGCCAGGAATTTTATCTCTGTTAACCAGTCCTTAAAGCAAAACGGAGAAAGTCCCCATTCCGAGTTAAGCTTGCGATCGCAATCGGTCATGGAAACCATTGTTCAAGTCCAAGAAGTTGCCACAGACATTCAACTCAGCGTTGATGACACAGACCAAATTACGCGCAAACTCAATAAAACATCCAAACAATTACAAACTAAACTCAACCATATCCGAATGCGTCCCATTTCGGATTTAGTGGAACGTTTCCCCAGAGCTATCCGTGATTTAAATGTCGAATACGGCAAAAATGTGCAGTTGCAAGTTAAAGGCGGCGATACTTTAATTGAACGTAGCATCTTGGAAGCATTGAACGATCCTTTGATGCACCTGTTGAGAAACGCTTTTGATCATGGGATTGAAGAGCCAGCCACCCGTCGCGCTTGCGGTAAACCAGAACAAGGGTTAATTGAAATTATCGCCACCCATCAAAATAATCGCACTATCATTACTATGCGTGACGATGGTAGGGGTATTCCTGTAGACAAAATTCGTACCCGTGCTATGGCTATGGGGATAGATGAAGCTTTACTCACTCAAGCCACCGATGAGGAACTGTTATCGCTCATCTTTGAACCAGGGTTTAGTACCTCTGAACAAGTCACAGCCTTATCTGGTCGTGGCGTGGGGATGGATGTAGTGCGTAACAACCTGAAACTAGTACGCGGTGAGATCAAAGTTGATACTAAAGCAGGGGTGGGAACGACTTTTACTTTATCCGTGCCATTTACCTTATCTATGGCGCGAGTATTGTTAGTGGAAAGCAACAAAATGCTATTAGCATTTCCTACAGATGTCGTTGCAGAACTATTTTTACTACAACCCGAACAAATTATTTCTACTTCCGATAGCGAAGTCATTAACTGGCAAGGTTCGACACTACCATTAATTCGGTTGGGTAACTACCTACAGTTTAACTGCCCACGCTACGATAGCCCAGAACTTGAGAATCCCCCCGCCATTAACGCAACTAGCGTGTTAATAGTTCCTGGAAATCAACCAGTCGCCATTCAAGTAGACCGTTGTTGGGGTGAACAAGAAGTAGCAATTCGCCAAGTTGAAGGTAATATTCCCCTACCAGCAGGTTTTAGTAACTGCACAATTCTAGGCGATGGGCGGGTAGTATCTTTAGTGAATACTAGTGAGTTATTGTATTGGATTGCCAATCATCAACGTACTTCCACCAGTCATCAATTACCGTCAGCTAGGTTAAAAACACCATTCCTGTTTTTCCATAGCAGTCAACCACCAGCACCCAATATTGAGTCGAAAGGGACAATTTTAATCGTTGACGACTCAATGAATGTGCGTCGTTTCTTAGCACTCACCCTGGAAAAAGGAGGGTATCAAGTAGAACAAGCTAAAGACGGTCAAGACGCTTGGGAAAAATTAAGCAATGGTTTACAAGTCGAAGGTGTAATTTGTGATATTGAAATGCCACGCCTTGACGGTTATGGGTTTTTAGACAAGGTTAGCTCAAGTAGCACAACTAAAAATATTCCCGTAGTTATGCTGACTTCTCGCAGTAGTAATAAGCATCGGCAATTAGCTATGCAATTAGGAGCGCGAGCTTATTTTTCTAAACCTTATAACGAGCAAGAATTACTCCGCACTCTAGAAGAAGTTATTAGTAACGTTGCGGAAACTGCAACCTCTAATTAAAATTCATTCGTCGCCAACCAACTGCAAAAACAATCTTTGTGGCTCTGTTTTGAAAAAGTTGAGCCACGCGTTACTGTAGCTATGCAGGCGTTTCGGTATTGTGGTTTGTAGGATTTTTCCCATCAGCCCTGTGCCAAGTTTCCTAACCTGTGAGAGTGCCTATCGGCGTATGCGTTGAAGAGGGTTACGAATTTGTGAACAAACAAGCGATCGCAAATTTATACAGCTAATATTTTGTCCCCTTTTATTCACTTTAATTTGGTCAAAATGGCATTTAATTGCAAAATCTACATAATATTGCTAAATTTCGACTAATTTTGTTAGTCTATCTTTTATATCAACCTAGTTGATCATCATTTTAGAGTCTTTTCTCGCCTCAATTATTTGGCCGGAAAATAATCCAAAGTCTTACGCCTTGTCATAACAAAAATCCCAGATAGACAAATTTTGTCTATCTACTAATCCCTTTTAATTTCAACAGGCATAAATAAACATGGCAGAGCAATCGGATTTTATCCCTAATCTTTCAGAGTTTCTATATCCCCGTAGTCGTTATTATGGTCAATTCAAACCAGAGTATTTAGTATTTAATGCTAATCTCCAAGAATTTGCCCAAAAGGTGGGTTATATCAGTAGCCTGCAAACTAATGGTAACCTGAGTTCGGGTTAAGCCAGAAGCTCAAAAGCTTATTCTGTAAGGATTGAGCAAAAATCTAAGTGATAAAAGAAGCGATTAAAGTGGAATCATTTTGTCACTAAGTTTCACAAATGAGATTAATCTCAACAACATG
>DVDT01000071.1 GCA_015296085.1 Trichormus sp. M33_DOE_039
CATGTTGTTGAGATTAATCTCATTTGTGAAACTTAGTGACAAAATGATTCCACTTTAATCGCTTCTTTTATCACTTAGATTTTTGCTCAATCCTTACAGAATAAGCTTTTGAGCTTCTGGCTTAACCCGAACTCAGGTTAAGTTAGATATTGGTTACTGGGGATGGGGTTTTTAGTCCCCAGTCCCCAGTCTCTAAGCTCTACCTTTTAATAGAACGCCAAAAGCAAGTTCTAGCGAATCAAGTCGAAGGAGATATCGGTCTTACCAGTGATATTGGTGTTGCGATCCATTTCATCCAGAAGGGTGTTAACAACCCAGTTGAGGATATTTAGACCGCCTTGGTAGCCGAGGGTAGCATAGCGGTGTAAGTGGTGGCGATCGAACAGAGGATAACCAATCCGAACCATTGGGATCTTAGTATCGCGCCACAGGTACTTACCGTAAGAGTTACCGATGAAGAAGTCTACAGGCTCGGTGAACAACAAGGAACGGAAGTGCCACAAGTCTTTTTGAATCCAAACTTTAGCTTCTTTACCGAAGGGGCTAGCGGCGAGGATAGCTTCCATTTCTTTCTTGAAGGTATCATCACCGTTGTTGCAGAGGATGTGTACTGGTTCAGCACCCATCTCTAACAAGAAGCTGGTAATGGAGATAATCAAATCGGGGTCGCCGTAGATAGCGAACTTCTTACCATGAATCCAAGCGTAGGAGTCAGTGATAGCATCAACTAAACGACCGCGTTCAATTTCCAATTCTTCAGGAATAGCTTTACCGGTCAATTCAGAAACAGCAGTCAAGAACTCGTCAGTACCTTTAACACCGAAGGGGCGCAGAACTTTTGTTTCTTGCTTCCATTGGGTGGAGATATACTCACGGGTCTTAGGTGTGGTATAAGCTTGGAGAGCAACTGTAGCTTTAGCATTGATAGAATCAGCCGCATCTTCCAATTTTGTACCACCTGGGTACATTTCGTACTCACCAGTGTTGGGTGAATCAAAGTAATCGCTGCTATCAGACAGGATGGTGTAGTCAACACCCATTACACCCATCATCCGCTTCAATTCACGGTTGTTACCAACATAGGTATCAAAACCAGGAATGAAGTTGATTTTGCCGTTGCTGGTAGCTTTTTTCTTACCTTCTGTCAGGTTAGACAGAATACCCTTCATCATGTTGTCGTAGCCAGTGGTGTGAGAACCAACGAAGCTAGGTGTGTGAGCGAAGGGAACAGGGAAGTCTTGAGGAATAGAACCAGCGTTCTTAGAGTTGGTGATGAACGCACCTAAGTCGTCACCAATTACCTCAGCCATACAGGTGGTGCAAACAGCAATCATCTTAGGCTTGTAAAGTTGGTAAGCAACTTGCATACCTTCAATCATGTTGTTCAAGCCACCGAATACTGCTGCGTCTTCTGTCATAGAAGAAGAAACTGCGGAACAAGGCTCTTTGTAGTGACGGCTGAGGTGTGTACGGAAGTAAGCAACGCAACCTTGAGAACCTTGAACGAAAGGTAGAGTACCTTCAAAACCCAAAGCAGCGAACATCGCGCCTACGGGTTGACAACCTTTAGCGGGGTTAACGGTTAAAGCTTCACGAGCGAAGTTCTTTTCCCGGTAGTCCCAAGATTTTGTCCATTCAGAAACTCTTTCAACTTCTTCAGGAGAGTGTGCGCCTTCAAAGTTCTTTCTCTTGTTTTCAAACAGTTCGGTGTATTCTGGCTGTTTGAATAGATCAACGTGGTCTACAATTCTGTCTGGATTCTGTGGCATTTCTGTATCTCTCTACGCTTGCTGGTTGGTTTAGTAAGTGATGTGTGGCAATAGCCTGGGGGAATCACTCCCCTGAAGGGAGTAGCGAGTGATGAATCATGAATAATGAATGACACTTCATCCAGCATTCAGCATTCACCATTCCTCCCTCGTTTCCTGGGGCGCAGACACCCCAGGCTATCCGTCTATTCCCCTGGAACTAGGCAGCAGCCTTAGCTTTTGTAGCGGTTTTCTTCCAAGGTGCGCCAATCAAGTCCCAAGTGGGGCTATTGAGGGCGAGATCCATATCACGAGCGAAGATAGCAAATCCGTCATAACCGTGATAAGGGCCGGAGTAATCCCAAGAGTGCATTTGACGGAAGGGAAGACCCATCTTTTGGAAGACGTACTTCTCTTTAATACCAGAAGCGATTAAATCAGGCTTCTTAGCTTTAACGAACTCTTCAAATTCGTATGCGGTAACGTCATCGTAAATGATGGTGGCGTTATCGATGTAGTGGGTGGTACGTTTGTAGTCGTCGTTGTGAGCGAACTCGTAACCTGTACCAACAACTTTGATACCCAAGTCTTCAAACGCGGGAACAACGTGACGAGGACGTAGACCACCTACGTACAACATTACGGTGTTACCTTCGAGGCGAGGACGGTACTTCTCAACCACGGCGTTCATGATTGGAGTGTACTTAGCAATTACCTTCTCGGCGTTTTCTTGAATCTTGGAATCAAATTTAGCTGCGATTTCACGTAAAGAAGCAGCAATCTTGGTGGGGCCGAAGAAGTTGAACTCCATCCAAGGCATACCGTAAGCTTCTTCCAAACTACGGCAGATGTAGTTCATAGAACGGTAGCAGTGGATCAGAACTAACTTAGCAGCTGGCCCTTGGATCAACTCGTTGAGAGTACCATCACCAGACCACTGAGCTACTACACGTAAGCCCATTTCTTCCAACAGCATCCGGCTGGCCCAAGCATCACCACCGATGTTGTAGTCACCGATTAATGCTACGTCGTATGGGCTTGGCTCGAAGTCAATTTTGTTTTCTTTCTTAGCTTTGTCGAATTGTGGGAAGATCCAGTCACGGATAGCATCGTTAGCGATGTGGTGGCCTAAAGATTGGGATACACCACGGAAACCTTCGCAACGTAAGGGTACAACTGGTTTACCAATTTGCTTAGAAGTTTTCTTAGCAACAGCTTCGATGTCATCCCCAATTAGACCGATGGGACATTCAGATTGAATGGAGACACCACGGTTGAGGGGGAATAGAACATCAAGTTCTTCAATGAGTTTAGTGAGTTTTTTGTCACCACCGAATACGATGTCGCGTTCTTGGAAGTCGGAGGTGAAGTGCATAGTACCAAAAGAGTTGATACCAGTTACACCAACGTAGTAGTTACGACGACCAGACCAAGACCAGTAACCGCAACCTACAGGCCCGTGGCTGATGTGGATCATGTCCTTAATAGGCCCCCAAACCACACCCTTGGAACCTGCATAAGCACAACCACGAGCGGTCATGACACCAGGAACGGATTTGATGTTAGACTTAACGCCGCAGTCAGATTTGTTTTCTTCGTGGACGTTGAGGTGTTTTTCGCGTTTTTTGCGAGATTTTTCGGGATAAGCTTTGAGAACTTCTTGAATAAGTTCCTTATTTTCTTCTACAAGATTCTTGTTTTCTGGAGGTGTCATAGTCTGCCTCAGTGATTCTTACGAATGGGGAAATAGAACGGATATGGAGAGAAGGGAGAGGGATAAGTGGGGAAGGGAGAGTGGGAAGGGGAATTACTTCCGCATCTTCCTTTCTCCGTGTCTCCTAATTACGGCATGACCTATTTGGTAGCTTCTGCGGGCTTACCGATGATGTCAGCGTGCTTGGTATCGTCGTCGAGGATACCGTATTCGATCAACAGTGCTTCTAGTTCATCCATTTCAATTGGTGTAGGAATGGTGAGTTTGTCGTTGTTGATGATCTTCTTAGCTAACGCACGGTATTCTTGACCTTGGTTGCTGTCTGGTGCGTACTCGTTAACGGTCATACGACGCAATTCAGCGTGTTGAACGATGTTGTCACGAGGTACGAAGTGAATCATTTGGGTGTTCAAACGTTCAGCCAAGTTTTCGATCAATTCGGCTTCACGGTCAGTTTTACGGCTGTTACAGATCAAACCACCCAAGCGTACACCGCCGGAGTGAGCATATTTCAAAATACCGCGAGCGATGTTGTTTGCAGCGTACATCGCCATCATTTCACCAGAGGTAACGATGTAGATTTCTTGTGCTTTACCTTCACGGATAGGCATAGCGAAACCACCGCACACAACGTCACCCAATACGTCGTAGGAAACGAAGTCTAGGTCTTGGTAAGCACCGTTTTCTTCCAAGAAGTTAATAGCGGTGATGATACCACGACCAGCGCAACCTACACCGGGTTCTGGACCACCAGATTCTACGCACTTAACGCCACGGAAACCGGTGAGCATTACTTCTTCGAGTTCGAGGTCTTCTACTGCACCACGTTCAGCAGCTAAGTGTAATACGGTGGTTTGTGCTTTGGCGTGGAGCATCAAACGGGTAGAGTCAGCTTTAGGGTCGCAACCTACGATCATGATGCGTTGACCCATTTCTGCCATAGCTGCAAGGGTGTTTTGGGAGGTGGTAGACTTACCGATACCGCCTTTACCGTAGAAAGCTATCTGTCTAATGTTTTCGTCAGTCATTGTTCTTTCCTGCTAGTGGTTGGTTAGTTGGTGGTCTTTTTACGTTGGATCTCACGCCTGTTGAGCTATGGCTGTGAGGTTTGGTAGAACGTCGCCGAAGGGGGGCGATCGCTCTACGGAAAACAAGCTAGAATTTGTACTCATGATCAGTTGGTTATGTAGTTGTGAAAGTTCTTTTGAGCGTTAGCTAGACAGCTTCTACTACTAAGCTGGGGTTGATGCGATCGCGTAATCTCGATTCAATCGCTATCTTTAAAGTGGCTGTAGAGCTTGAACAAGAGCCACACGCGCCTTGCAGCACTACTTTGACAATATCGCCATCTACGTCGTAGAGTTCTACATCTCCACCGTCGGCTATCAAGACGGGTCTAACTTCTTCATCTAATACTTTTTGGATGAGGGCAATCTTTTGGACGTTGGTTAACGGACGTTTTTGCCCAGATAATGACATTTTTTCCGCAAGGTTTACGCCATTTGTGTTGAGATTCGTTACGGCGTTCTTTTCCTCTACATCTTTAATGATATCATCAATCTTAGCTAAACAAGAACCGCATCCACCACCAGCTTTAATGTAATTTGTTACTTGTTCAGCACTGGTAAGGTTATTCTCTACAACCACGCGACGAACTTTGTTTTCGCTGATACCAAAGCAAGTGCAAACTAATGCCCCTTCATCATCGTCATCATGGGCAACACGAGGAATACCACGATAGTTATAGATAGCAGCTTCCAGAGCTTCTTGTCCCATCACAGAGCAGTGCATTTTGGCTTCTGGCAAGCCACCGAGGTAATTAGCGATGTCTTTATTTGTTACTTTCAGAGCTTCATCTAAGGTCAGACCCTTAATCATTTCAGTCAACGCGCTAGAAGAAGCGATCGCACTCGTACAACCAAAAGTTTGGAAACGAGAATCAACAATCTTATCAGATTCGACTTCAACCTTGATGTGCAATCTCAGCGCATCACCGCAAGCAATACTCCCTACTTCACCTGTGGCAACCTTCACGCCAGGTTCGCCGTTATCTTCGATGACTCCCTGATTCTTGGGATCATAAAACAGTTCTAATACTTTATCTGTGTAGTCCCACATGGCTTATTTTGGATTTTGAATTTTGGATTTTGGATAGGTGGGATTGGTGATTGGTAATTGGGTACTGGGAAACTCTTGCCTAGTCCCCAGTCCCTAGTCCCCAGTCCCTAATTAACGATGAGCCAATGTTTGTTCTTGTGCTTGCAGCCAACCCGCTTCGTCATTTTTGAAGGGTGAGAGGGCGCGGAGGCGTTCGACAATTTCGGGCATGACTTCGATGACGCGATCGATTTGTGCTTCCGTAGTGTAGCGGCAAAGACTGAAGCGAATCGAGCCGTGGAGGGTAGTGTATGGTAAACCCATTGCCCGGAGGACGTGGGACGGTTCGAGTGACCCAGAGGTACAAGCCGAACCAGATGAGGCACAGATGCCATATTTATTGAGTAAGAGCAGGATTGCTTCACCTTCTATATATTTAAAACCGATGTTACTGGTGTTAGGCAATCTCTGCGTAACATCACCATTAACTTCACAGTCAGGAATTTTAGCAAGTAATGTTTGTTCCAGGCGATCGCGCAGCCTCGTTTCTTTCTTAATCGCTGTTTCTATGTGCCGTAATTCCAATTCTGCGGCTTTCCCTAAGCCGACAATTCCCGGTACGTTCTCTGTACCTGCACGCCGACCCCGTTCTTGATGTCCACCAATTAACAAGGGACGGAATCTCACACCACGCCGCACATATAATGCACCAATTCCTTTGGGTGCGTGGATTTTGTGACCAGACATAGTTAACATATCTATGGTGCTGGTCTTCATATTCAGAGGTATCTTACCTACTGCTTGTACCGCATCTACATGGAAAATTGCACCCTTTTCCTTCACCCGCATCCCAATCTGCTCAATCGGGAAAACAGTCCCGGTTTCGTTGTTGGCATACATAATCGTTACCAGGGCAGTGTTACCTGTCAACGAGGCTTCTAGTTCATCTAGATCCAATTGCCCCTGACGATTCACAGACAGATATGTAACACTGTAACCTTGAGTTTCTAATTGTTTGCAGACATTGAGAACTGCGGGGTGTTCAACTTGGGTAGTAATGATGTGGCGTTTTTCTGGTTGAGCTAACAAGGCGGCGCGAATGGCGGCGTTATCACCTTCAGTTCCACAACTGGTAAACACAATTTCTGATTCATCAGCACCCAATAGGGTTGCAACTTGTTCTCTGGCTTGTCTCACTGCCTTCCCAAGTTGCCCGCCAAAGGTGTGCATACTAGAAGGATTACCATAATATTCGGTCAGGTAGGGCATGATAGCCTCTACGACTTCTGGATCTACCTTAGTGGTAGCATTATTATCCAAATAAATAACACTCATCTTTATACCCCTAAGATTTCACCCTGATGCTTTTGTAATTGTTCGGAATATTTCTGTGAATAGCAATTAAACCAACGTTCCCAATAGTCTTGTTTTTTTGTCAATTTCGCTATAACTCGGTTATATTTAGCAAACCAACCTTCCCAATAATCGCTAGGTACTTTAACGCAACCATCGCAAGTGGGGCAACCAGCTTTACATTGTGGGACGGAGTGGATAGTACCAACGCAGTTTGTACATAATTCGGGGTCAATCCACCGCTTACCGTCTTCACCAACCTTGATTGCATTGGTAGGACATACAGACAGACAAAGCTTGCAGGAAATACATTGGCCAGTAATTGTGTAAGCCATGACTATTCTCCTTTTTGGGGATTGGGGATTGGGTACTGGGGATTGGGTACTGGGGATTGGGTACTGGGAAAACTCTTACCCAGTCCCTAGTCCCTAGTCCCTAGTCTCTAGTCCCTTCCTTGACGTATTGTTCGTGAAACTCTAAAGCAACTTTCTCAATCACGTCGTAAGCTTCTACAGTCTGTATGCCAGCTTGGAGCAGTTTTTCTTTGGGGGATTCGCCAATTTTGGCAACTAAAACTGCTTTGCAATCTGCAATTGTTTTCACAATATTGTCAAATGTGGCTGCTTCGCCGTATCCGCCTTGACAATAATGGTCTACCTTACGGTGACTGATGAACCGAACTTCAGTGCCATCTACTTCGTAAACTTGGAATTCCTTCGCATGACCGAAGTGTTGGTTAACTAATCCGCCGCCTTTGGTGGCGACTGCAACTAGGATTTTAGGACTGTTGGCAGCTTGTTGTTTGCCAACTAATACCTTATCTTTGGCTGCTTTTAATTCTTCTCTAAATTTCTCAATACCTGCGTGAACTTCTTGGCGTTGCTGGAAGTCATATTCTGGAGACATTTCCAGGAATTTATCTTTGGTAAATTCTTGGCTGCGGTCTTCTCCTAATAAGCCTACAGCATCAGCGCGGCACTGGCGGCAATGGCGCATCATTTTCATGTTGCCAGCACATTGGTCTTGAACTGACTTGAGTTCTTTTTGTGAGGGGCCACGTTGACCGGTTAAGCCGAAGTATGTACCGTGTTCTGGTGCAGAAATTAGAGGCATGATGTTGTGCAGAAATGCACCGTTTTCCCGAATGACTTTGTTGACTTCCACTAGGTGTTGGTCGTTAATGCCGGGAATCATTACCGAGTTGACTTTGCACAGAATGTCGGCTTCTTTGAGGGCTTGTAAACCTTCTAGTTGCTTTTCTAGGAGAATTTTCGCGCCTTCTACACCTCTGTAACGTTTCCGTTTGTAGTGAACCCACGAATAAATCTGCGCGCCGATTTCTGGGTCAATGGTGTTGAGAGTAATTGTAACGTGATCTATATTCAGTTGTTTAATGCGATCAATATATTCCGGTAACATCAAACCATTGGTTGAAAGACATAGCTTAATATCTGGAGCTTTGTCTGCAATCAACTCAAAGGTGCGGAATGTCTTTTCTGGGTTCGCAAGAGGGTCGCCAGGGCCAGCAATTCCCAAAACGGTCATTTGGGGAATTTTGCCTGCAATGACTAAAGCTTTGTGAGCGGCTTCTTCTGGGGTGAGTAGTTCACTGACTACTCCGGGACGACTTTCGTTAGCGCAGTCATATTTACGATTACAGTAGTTGCACTGAATGTTACAGGCAGGAGCTACTGCAACGTGCATCCGGGCGTAATGATGATGAGCTTCTTCGCTATAGCAAGGATGTTTAGCAATGCGTTCTTTGAGCTTTTCATCCATTTCCACGGTGGCACTGCTGTTGCTGTTGCATCCGCAACCACCTGATTTTGCTTGGGTAGGGGTCGATTCAGTAACGGAAGAGCCTGTAACTGGTGGTGTCATTGAATTTCGCAAAGGTCGGTGGACTAGCTGCCACTGTGGGAGATGAAGAATGAAGTCGTGGCTGTCACACTGCCCGCAACAGTTTTAGCTGTAGCGATCGCTAATACACTTATTTAAGGTGTTTCGCTCAGTATGGCAGGCTATAAAGTCCTGGGGTTTCGGCTGGTGTGTGTCAACTTTGAGTGGTTGGTAGAATGTGTGTACAGCCAAGACTTCTATTCGTAAAGGCATAGTGCTATCTCATCCCTCCACTCACTTTTCGCTTTTGTTTTGTGTAGAAGCGTTAAGTGATTGGCGATATAAGATTTATAGCAGTCGTCTTTGACAGTCACGACGCAACACTCTGGAATAGAATTTATTGGATTTATTAGGGTTATACTCAAAATCTCAAACTATGATTTTGAGAGAGTTACAAGAATTTAAAAAAATATTTTTGGGTAGGGGTTCTAGTATTTTCTAATTGGGGTACGAGTATTTATGGAAAGGGGTTCAGGATTTAGTTGTACTCATCTGTAACCCAATCCCAGCAAAGATTTGAATGCTGTTTGGGCTGATTTATGACTATACAATTTTGTACTCAAACCCTCCTGAATTCCTGCTGAAAGTCTTGATTTACAAGGGATTTAGGAGGGAAAAACTGGAGTAGATTACGTTGTACTACTCCAGATACGTGCGAAATTCAATTCTGTATCCAACATATCATTTTTTTTTAGGGAAAAATGTAATTTATATTTTTTTAATGATTAATTAAAAATGATATTCAATAGTGTTTGGAAGGCTGATATTTCAAGCTTTATAGGCATTTAAAAGAGAGGGAGTTAATGCAGATTATTTTCAATTATTTTAACTTTTTTTCTGATTTTGTTTTAGGTTTAAATACTCTGATAATCACAGGAGTAAAGCAAAGAGACGCTTCGCTTTGGGAGGGTTTAGGGGTATAAGAGTTTTAAACATTTACTTACCCATAAAGTCTAGGTTTTTCATCAAAAAATTAAGTCATGGCTGTAAGAGGTTGTTTGAAAAATCTAATTTATTACTTGCCTTAGCGACTGGAAGTCGCGACTATACAGACCCAACCCACCTGCGTAGGTTCAAAAACCTTGATTTTTCATTAGTCCGCGCAGGCGGTGAGACCAGTCCTGTAGGCGGGTCTCCCGCCGTAGGGAACTGGCGAACCCGAAGGGACTTTGTTTGTGTAGTAGCGAATTATATTCGCCCTATACTTTTAAAACATCCTCTTAGACCCTTACACCCCTACACCCTCATACCCCTACACCCTAAAACCAGAGTCTTATCAAATAATCGCTAAACTGGACTCATAAGGCACTGATTCATCAACACAGGGTAGCAGGAGGAATGCTATGAAAGCAGTCGTTATCCGGCGGTATGGAGCTACTGATGTTTTACAGTATGAAGAATTGGCGCAGCCATCCATCAAACCTGACCAATTATTGGTGAGGGTAAACGCTAGCAGTGTTAACCCCATTGACTGGAAAACCCGCAAAGGAATGCTGAGTTTTATGACTGGGAAAAATTTCCCGATGATTTTGGGGTTTGATGTTGCGGGTGAAGTAGTTGCAGTTGGTTCGCAAGTCACCCGGTTTCAAGTGGGAGATGCAATTTACGGTAGCACTAAGTTTCCGGGGGGAGCTTATGCAGAATTTGCGGCTATTCCCGAAAATTTAGCGGCACTAAAACCAACGAATTTAAGCTATGAAGAAGCGGCGACTGTACCCTTAGCCGCCATGACAGCATTGCAAGCTTTGCGGGATTTGGGTCATATTCTTCCTAGGCAGAAAGTTTTAATTAATGGTGCTGCGGGTGGGGTAGGTATGTTTGCAGTGCAAATTGCTAAAGCTTTGGATGCTGAGGTGACTGGTGTTTGCAGTACCAGGAATTTAGAGTTTGTGAAATCTTTAGGCGCAGACCGCGTGATTGATTACACGCAACAAGATTTTACCGCCGAGAAGATACTGTATGACATTATCTTTGATGCAGTAGCCAAGCGATCGCTTACTAATTGTAAACAAGTTCTCAAACCCAACGGCGTGTATATTACCACCTTACCCACGCCGGAAGTAGTAATTCAGGGTGTTTTATCGACACTTCTTCCTGGTCAAAAAGCAAAGTTGATTATGGAGAAACCCAACGCCCAAGACCTAGTTGACTTGAAAGAGTTGATTGAGTCGGGGAAAGTGAGGACTGTGATTGACCGCACCTATTTGTTACAGGAACTAGCGGCGGCTCATGCGTATAGTGAAAGTGAACGCGCTGTGGGAAAAATTGCGATTTCCTGCGCTGCGGTGTAGCTATAAACAACAAGAAACCCGACTGTTAACAAAAGTCGGGTTTCTGAGTGTTAATACACCTATTCATTTGCAACTACTTGCTGAACTTGTGCAATATCTAAGTCTAAAGCCTGTGCGATTTGTTCTACAGTTAAACCCAGTGCTAGCAGCTTAGGTACAGCTTCTAATTTTGCTTCTAAACGTCCTTTTTGCTCACCTTCTTGTTCACCTTCTTCTCTAGCTTCTTGATAAACTCGCGTTTGCTTTAACTCACTTAGCCCAAACATCGCTTCTATCTCCTTGCGGCTCATTCGCGGAAATTTATAAACCAAGATTGTCTCTATTAATTCTAGTAACTGTTTTTGTGGCAGTTGCAAATTTTGTGTTTGCTGGGTGCGGTTGATTAATTCCCTAGCGGTGGTAATGGCTGTGTCTTCATTTTCAATGACAAATTTGATCGTCGCAATACCTATGGGTAGTGATGCGGCTTCGCCTAGTTCATCTAAGTAGATTATACTGATGCGATCGCTCTTAAAAAACTCATCACAATCCTGTCGTTCACCAGTATCTATACTCCGGCTGGGGTAGATGACTACGCTTCGCCAAGTATGTTTAGGTTTATTTTGGCGTAGATATAAAAATATTTCTGAAACTAGGCGCAAGTAAATATCTGAGTCTGGTTGAAATTGGACTTCGACAAAATAAATCGGGTTGGTTTCATCTTGGGTGGGAAGAAATACACCGTCAATTCTGAAAGCTGTTTGTTTGATTTCAACGGAAGCAAATTGATAGATGCTGGCAGTTTCGGGAGGGTTGCCAATTAGCTCAAAGAAGATGCTGGGGAATTCTTGGAATAGGCGATAAAATATGCTGTCGGTTTTCACGCTGGATTTTATAGCGCAGTTGGGAACTCTAGCGATTTTATCATTACAGCGATCGCCTAGTTTTGATAGTGTGGTTTTCTAGTGAGCGTGCATCTGGGAAAACTGCATCTGTAGCTGTGTCTAATGACTAATCTGTAGAAATATTGTGCTGCAATGTTTATTAGTTGATATTTCTACAATTTTTCCATAATTCAGGCAAATTGATTAATTTAGTAGATATACTCGTAATCAAAATATAAACAGACATAAGTATTATGCTGGACTGGTTAGCCTTTTGGGGAGCAACTCAGGCTGTCGGGTTGATTGTTAAGCCTATACTGGAAGACTTGGTGAAGGAAGCAGGTAAAGATTGGGCTAAAGACTTTTTAAAAGGCGTACCTAGTAAGATTTTAAATAAACTGAAGAAAGAAGATATCGAAATTGCTGCTGCTAAGGCTTTAAAGGAATTTCTGGAATTGATGCAGCAAGATTTAAAAGATAGTGGACTTACTGACGATGAAATCAAAAGCTACAAACAGCCAATCAAGCATTATCTGAAAAATCAAGAAGTTAAACAAATTTTGGGAAGTGCTTTTAAAGATGAGGCTCAGACTGTAGATATCAATAAATTAGCAGAATTATGGGATAAAGTTAATCCTGACCATCCTTTACCAGATGATTTTAATTGGAAACGGCTTGGTAAGAAATATATACAAAAAGTTAAAGATATTATTCTGGAGTTTCCTGAACTGAGAGAAGTGATTGACTCTAAGAATATAGAGCAAATCAAGGAATATACAAAAGAAAGAGCCGGAATTATTCCTGAGTTTGATTTACAACGCTATCAAGAAGGAATTCGGGAACGCTACGGTAACTTAAAATTAGAAAGCTTAGATACGAGTGGTTACGCCTATAACGAACTAAAGTTATGGCAGATGTTTATTGCTCAGAATGTGCGGGAAGTGCATCAAGTTTTACCACAAGTGCATGAACTGCCTAAAGAACATTTACGGAGATTGCGAGAAAGTGATCAATTAGAGGCAGAAATTCAAGCGGAAGAATTAGAACAGCACAAGCGAGTTTATCCAGAACAGTCGATACGTCTAGTATTAGATGTTGTTAATGACAGGCAGAATTATAAATATATTGTGATTTTGGGTAATCCTGGTTCGGGTAAGTCTACATTGTTGCAGTTCCTAGCTTTGAATTGGGCAACTTCACCACTAGATAATGCTATCACTCAACCGATACCTTTGCTGATTGAGCTAAGCATTTATATACGGCGGCGGTACAATAATGAGTGTAATAATTTTATTGAGTTTTTCCATAAATGTAGCGGTGTAATTACTCATTTAAACCAACATCAATTGCATGAACAACTAAAAGCTGGTAACGCTGTTGTCATGTTTGATGGTTTAGATGAAATATTTGAACTTGGTCAGCAACATGACGTAATTACTGATATTCATCGCTTTACTAATGATTATCCTGATGTGCGAGTGATTGTAACTTCTCGCGTGATTGGTTATAAACCACAACGATTGCGTGATGCAGAGTTTAGCCATTTCATGCTGCAAGATTTGGACTCAGAACAAATTCAAGATTTTATTCGCCGTTGGCATGAATTAACTTTTAAAGATGAAGCGGATAGAGTCATCAAAAGAGAACGATTACAAAGAGCGATTGAGACATCAAAAGCTATTGCTGAGTTAGCTGGTAATCCTTTATTGCTGACGATGATGGCAATTCTGAATCGCAATCAGGAATTACCGAGAGATAGACCAGAACTTTATGATCAAGCTTCGCGGGTGCTTTTACATCGGTGGGATGTGGAACGCGCTTTAATAGAAGATCAGCGATTAGATCCTAAGACTATTGATTATAAAGATAAGCAAGCAATGCTGCGTCAGGTTGCCTATTTTATGCAAACCAGTGATAAAGGTTTGGTGGGTAATGTGATTAGTGCAGGTGATTTAAAAAAAATTGTGACGGACTATTTAAAAACTATAGAAGTAAGTCCAGCTAGGGAAGCAGCGCAGGTGATGATTAATCAACTGCGGACTCGCAATTTTATTTTATGTTCCTTGGGTGCGGATTACTATGCTTTTGTACATCGGACTTTTTTAGAATATTTCTGTGCTTGGGAGTTTGTTTGGCAATTTGAGAAGGAACGCGCTGTTACAATTGATGTTTTGAAAACAGAAGTCTTTGGTAAACACTGGCAAGATGAAACTTGGCATGAGGTTTTGCAGCTAATTGCTGGGATGATTGAGCCTAAGTTTACAGGTGAAATTCTTGAATATCTTATAAAAATTGCTGATTTTATCATCAGTGAATTTGGCGATGAAAAGGAATATATCAATATACTTTTTCTTGCTTCTGAGTGCCTTTCAAATGTAAGAAATCGATCTGTCATAGCATCAACTGATAATAAACTACATCAACATATAAAACGCTTAACTGAGTATGAAGCTCCATGTAACCCAGCGGATGTTGCTTATACATCTGAGGAATACTCTAACTCAATCTATGAAATCCGATCCAAGGCCTTTTTACTCATTACAACTACATGGAGAAACCACATAGAAACATTACCTTGGATAAAAACTATAGCCAGGTCTGGTTTTCATGGAGATGATGGGTATATACAAGCTAAGGCGGTGCGAGAATTAGCAAGAGCTTGGAAAAAAGACCCAGAAACTTTGCCAATTATTAAATCTCTTACTCAAACGAATGCTAATATCAATAGTTCTGCTGTCTATTCAGCCATAGAAGAATTAGCTCAAGGATGGAAAGATGACCCAGCAACTTTGCCAATTATTAAATATTTTGCTCGGTCTAGTAATGATAGTTTTTTACAAGCTAAGGCGGTGCAACAATTGGCAAGAAATTGGAAATATGATCCTGAAACATTGTCAATACTCCAATCTCTTGTTCAATTTAGCAAAAATGGGATGCTACTTAGTACAGTAGTGAAAGAACTAGCACAAGGATGGAAAAATGACCTGAATATATTATCTATTCTAAAACAATCTTTTCAGTTTGATAGTTTTGGTTATATCAGGCACGAAGTGATGGAGGAACTAATTCAGGGTTGGCAGTTGAGTCCTGAGATTTATGATTTTTTATATGAGTGTGCTACTGATGACACTTTTAACCCTATATTTTTGGATTTCTCCAGTGGCAAAAACACTGATGTTAGTTATACGCCTTCCCGACAAATAGCACTTGAAGCAATTATCAAACAATTTGCCCAACATCCCCAGACTTTACCACTGTTGCGTGACAGGGCAGAAAATGACCTAGATGAGAAAGTGCGGGAGTATGCTCAGAAACAGTTGAAGCGGTGGGAAGGGTGAATGTAAGCTGAGGTTATACCTAAGCAAATTAGAGAATTAAAAAGCTTATTGTTGCAAGCGGGGTTTAGTTATAAACCTGCAAAGGGTAGTCATAGTAAATGGATACATCCGTTATTGCCTCAGGCTATTATCATCGCTGGTAAAGATGGTAGCGATGCTAAACCTTATTTAGAAAAGCAAGTTAATGAAGCATTGGCAGAATTAAAGCAACTAGAAGCAGGGGAGGAGACAGAGGAATGAAATACACAATTATTATTCAGTGGTCAGAGGAAGACCAATGTTATGTGGTTTTATTACCTGAGTTTACTAATGTCATGCAGCCTTGCACGCATGGTGATAGTTATGAAGAAGCTTTGCAAAATGCTCAGGAAGTTTTAAAAATGTTGATTGAAACAGCTTTAGAAAATGGTGAATCTTTGCCTGAGCCGAGAACATTGGGAAATTCATTTCAAGTGGCGTGAATGTAATGTTTTTTATTTAGAGGTTGTTTTTAAATTATTTGACTGTGACTTTAGGTACTTATTGATCTGATTTTTCACGTTATGTGGAAAGGTTAACGCAAAACCTAACCCCCTAACCCCCTTCCCTACTAGGGAAGGGGGAAAAGTTAAAGCCTCTCTCCTTGTAGGCTACGGTGTACACACATCTTTGTTGCTCAGTGCAAAATGTGGTTTGATCCCCCTAAATCCCCCTTAAAAAGGGGGACTTTGATTCTTGTTCCCCCTTTTTTAAGGGGGGTTAGGGGGGATCAAAACGTTGTCGGGCTAGGTTATGAGACTTTTGTGTACACCGTAGCCTTGTAGGGGAGAGGTTTGGGGAGAGGTTTGGAGAGGGGTTTTCCAGATACTATGAAAATTCAGCACAAGAGATAGGAGTAAGATTAAATAAAATGAGGTGGGTTTATGACTACATCTGTTAATACCAGCAAGGTTTACGATGAAATTATCGATTTCATTGCTGCGGGAACTACTCCCGAAAGTGTTGTGAAGTTTCAGCTTTCAGATACAGCAAAGGAGCGTTTAGAATATCTGGTTTATCAACACAAAATGGGCGAACTGACACCAGAGGAAAAAAAGGAATTAGATCATTTCCTCACCTTAGAACATATTATGATACTGGCAAAAGCAAAAGCTCATCAATACCTCAAAGCGGAGTAAGTTTTTCTAGTGTCTAGTCCTTATGTTAGTGTCGAATTACGGCGTTTAGTTGCTCTTCGTGCTGATTATCTGTGCGAGTATTGCTTGATTCCTGAAGCGGATGTCTTAAGGAATCAAGTTGACCATATTATCAGCGTTAAACATGGTGGTGCAACGACAGCAGATAATCTCTGTTATGCCTGTATTTTCTGTAACCTACAATAAGGAACGGATTTAGGTTCAATTAATTGGCGGACTGGTGAACTGGTGCGATTTTTTAACCCTCGGCGAGATTTTTGGGGGGAACATTTTCGATTAGATGAGGCTGTGATTCAGCCAGTTACAGATATTGGCGAAGTTACCGCACGTATTTTAGATTTTAATGTTGATGAACGGGTGATTGAACGGCAAGCTTTGATGATATCTGGTCAATATCCATCGCTATCAGCACTCAAGCGGATAAATAAGTAGGGTGAATGTGTGAATTCACTCTCATCAATGGGCATTCTATACTTAGCAGATATGCTACTTAAACCATAGAATCACACTGGTAATTGTACGATGCCCTATCAAAATATTACAGCCTCCTTGTCGCCGGCAGATATTCAAGAAATTAAAGCAGCACTACAGACAATTCAGCGCAAGTTACCGTTTTTGATTACTCTCAGTCCTGAAGAACGGCGTAAGTTGGTAAAAATGGGTGATAAAAGTCTGGCTTTTGTAAATAATAGTGTTTCTGCTGCTAAGTCTAACCCGGAAATTTTACCAGCGAGTTTTGATGTTGATGAACTGGTGCGAGATTATCAATTAGCTACTACACTCACTGAGGTTTTAACCTCTATGCACCAACTGACTGAACAGGTGGACGATACGTTAATGGCTGTTAGTAGTGACGCGATGACTAGCAGTTTGACTGTTTATGATTATGTGAAGACGGCGGCGAAAAAGACTCCGGGTTTAAAAACTGTCGCTGAACAATTAGGGGAGCGTTTTAAGGCTATTAGAAGTAAATCTACTAAAGTTACGTCAGCTTCTTGATAAATTAATTCTCATCGACGAGTATTTTTGCTCCGTTCATCTATCTCAGATACTCGTTGACGAGTATTTTTGCTCCGTTTATCTATCCCAGATACTCATCGACGAGTATTTTTACTCCGTTCAGGATTTATTTTTGGTTCGCGCAGAGGCGCAAAGACGCAGAGAGGAATTAGAAGTTATGCTCGATAGGATACAGATATTTTCTGGTCTGTTCTGAAAAAGCTAAAACAAGCTGAAGGTTTTGGTTTTGGATGTACTAAAACTATAAAATGAAGATAGTAACTGGGAATACAGAAATTTGGCTTGTAGTCCTGTCTACTTGATATTCCAGGGGATTTGAGTACAGCTTAATATATCTCAAAATATCTGGCTGAAATCGTATCAAAGTCTTACATATTAAGTTTTTTGTAGCGAGTACAAAAATTCTGAACCCTAGGGCGATAAATACTAGTCCCCTATACCTAAAACACTAGTCCCTCTACCCCAAGAGAAATTTTTTGTTTCTGTCTGTGGCGAGTTGGGGGAGTTGAGTACAGGCTTAATTAATCCAATAAATCCAATCAAGATGGGGTGTACTGTCCTGTTGGGGGTCGCCTGATATAAGCATAAAAATAGCACACGGCTCTTTTACCCACGCAGTACCGATGCAACAGTCTTTCGACGGTATCGAGAATCCCCCTGATTCAACCAAGGTTTCCTGGCTCAAAAGTCTGCTTTCTGGCGGTTTGTTTGAGTCGTTATTAAGTGATTTTCACATAATTTTTGAACGCGACCCGGCCGCACGCAATTGGCTGGAGGTGGTGTTTTGTTATCCTGGTTTGCACGCTATCTGTTTACATCGTCTGGCTCACTGGTTACACCGTCGCGGTGTGGTGTTCTTCCCCCGCTTAATTTCTCATCTGGCTCGGTTTCTGACGGGAATCGAAATTCATCCAGGTGCAAGGATTGGAAAAGGTGTGTTTATCGACCACGGGATGGGGGTTGTGATTGGTGAAACGGCGATTGTGGGGGACTACACCCTAATTTATCAAGGGGTGACTCTAGGCGGGACTGGGAAGGAAAGCGGTAAACGCCATCCGACTGTGGGGAATCATGTTGTGGTGGGGACTGGTGCAAAGGTTTTAGGTAATATTCAAATTGGCGATCGCGTCAGAATTGGCGCAGGTTCGGTTGTTTTGCGCGATGTTCCCCAAGATTGTACGGTGGTGGGAATTCCCGGACGCATTATTTCCCGTCAGGAAAAAAATAACCTATGCCCTTTGGATCACGCCAAGTTACCTGATGTGGAAGGAAATGTGATTCGCTCATTGCTGGCGCGGATTGAGCAGTTAGAACAAAAACTGCAAACGCTGACCAGCCAATCCCCAGAACCAGAATTGTTAACCAAGGATAAATAATCATGTTGCGTTCTGATATGTTAGGTGATTACATATTGCAGATACCATTTTGCGATCGCTGGCAGATTTATCATCGGTTGCAAGAGTTGATGATTCCCTGTTCCTGTCTCCCTGATGGCTCGTTGCGGGTGCAAGTTAATAGCTGCTTGACAGCAGTTCTAGTTCGCAGTACAGTTATGCAATTTCTAGCTCCTCGTCCAGAGTTGCTGGAGTGGCTAGAGCGTTGTTGGGATTGCAACTATGAAGAGTGCTAAGTTTTGGGTTCTTAGTTCTGGGTTGCACTACAGGGGCAGTATGACGAAAAGCTGACAAAATAAGCATTCTTCCCTGTGATTTTTAACTTTCGACTGCTGAAAAATGATGACTACTCATAACAAAGATATAGAATTGCTAGATTTTTTACATAATGAACTTGCACTTTCCCATAAAGATATTGCTATAGCTCTCAAACACCGTGAGTTTGATCCTGCACCTTTACCGATGTTACTTTGGCAATATGGGTTAGTAAATTTAGAAGAATTGGAAAAAATTTTAGATTGGTTACATAACAATATCTGAGCAATTTTTATCCTAATCTCATGAAAAGTGGATATTTTTGAAAATCATTGTGGACAAATCATTGATATTAGAGCTAATAAATAATCTATTTGTTGATTTGTATAATTATATTTAAATTTATTTGAAAACATCGATAAAATTAATGGATATGTATGGTAATTATCCTGTTTTTTCTAGCTTTCAAGGATAATTGCTAATATTTACATATGCCAACAATTTGGTTAAAGAATGTGTATTTTTTGCAAAGATTTTCTTAAATGATACATGGTTTTTGTCTACTGTCATACAGATATATTGTTATTGTTTAGGTAATATTTAGAAATGATGAAGATGAATTATTAAAAGTAATCAGCTCACAGCATTTACCTGTTCATTCTTCGCCAGATATTTCTAGCATTTACCAATACCATTAATTGTATAAAAGTGAGCTTCTCAATCTTGAAAGTATATTAAGAAAAATTGCTAAGAGGGATGTTTGAGATGACTAAAATTATCATTAATGACACTACATTACGTGATGGCGAACAGGCCGCAGGTGTTGCTTTTACCTTAGAAGAAAAAGTGGCGATCGCTAAATTTCTCGATAGCATTGGTGTTCCCGAATTAGAAGTGGGGATACCTGCGATGGGTGAGGAAGAAATGCGGGCGATTTCCGCCATTTCTAACTTAGGTTTACGCGCTGACTTGCTAGCATGGAATCGCGCCGTCATCTCTGATATTAAAGCTTCTATTGCCTGTGGAATGAAGCGTGTACATATCGCTATTCCGGTTTCCGGTATTCAAATCGCCGCGAAATTCCACGGTCAATGGCGGGTAAGTCTGCAAAGACTCAAAGACTGTATCAGCTTTGCAGTTGATCAAGGTCTTTGGGTTGCAGTTGGGGGAGAAGATTCTTCCAGAGCTGATGAAAACTTCCTTTTGGATGTCGCATTATCAGCGGAAGAATGGGGTGCATCCCGGTTTCGCTTCTGCGATACCGTAGGAGTTCTTGATCCTTTCAGCACCTATGGGGAAGTGAAGCAGCTAGTCTCTGCTTTATCCATTCCCGTAGAAATTCATACCCACAATGATTTCGGTATGGCTACAGCCAACGCTTTAGCTGGAATTAAAGCTGGAGCTGCATCTGTCAACACTACAGTTATTGGTATGGGTGAGCGAGCTGGTAACGCAGCTTTAGAAGAAGTAGTCATGGCCATTAAACGCATCTATGGCGTAGACATGGGAATTGACACACCCCGGTTGTTGGAATTGTCACAACTGGTAGCGACTGCTTCTGGTGCTAGCGTACCACCTTGGAAAGCGATCGTTGGTGAAAATACCTTTGCTCACGAGTCAGGAATTCATGCTCATGGTGTCATGCAAAACCCTGACACCTACGAACCTTTTGCGCCGGAAGAAGTCGGTTGGGAACGCCGCTTAGTCGTAGGTAAACATTCTGGACGACACTTGGTATCTAGTTTACTGGAGCAGCATGGAATTGTTCTCAATGCAGAAGAAACCCAATCTGTTTTAGATGCAGTCCGCCAACAGTCAGTCAAGAAAAAACGCAGTTTAACTACAGAAGAACTGCTGAACTTGGTAAAAGAACAGAGGTATTCTCATGCAGCGCGATGAATACGAGTTGGATTTAGAACCCGCTTTTGAACTTGGAGAAAAAGTCAGACTTCGCAAACAAATTAAGAATGATGGCACATTTCCAGGGCGAGAAATCGGGGAAATACTCGCAAAAAAAGGAGAAATTGGCTATGTATCGAGTATAGGAACTTTTCTACAACGTTCCTATATCTATGCCATACATTTCTTAGACAAAGGAATCATTGTTGGCTGTCGGGAAAAAGAACTAGAATCTGCTGAGGAAAACCATGAAAGTGATGTTACGGATGAATGATGCTGGCAACTTAACAGTCTACGTTGCTAAAAAAGACCTAGAAGAAGTGGTAGTTAAACAAACTGATGGTGCGGAAGGGAAAGTTCTGACTCTAGCTAACGGTTGGGAATTAGAATTTCGGGAAATCCCGGATGCTAGTAATTTACCTAAAACCGTTGAAGCTAAAAGACTAGCCTAATATCAATTCAAAATTCAAAATTCAAAATTAAGTAATAAATCTAGACTATATAGGTTTTTCTGAATTTGAATTACAGAATTTTGAGAAATTGATATGAAATCATCAATTAAAGTTAGAAAGAGAAAGTAAAAGGTAAAAAAAATTACTTCTTTCTTTCTCCTGCAAATAAGCAAGGACACCCCAAATACTTGGGGTTAATTATTTTTTGGTTAAACTTTTTAGTTACACAAGAACATGGGTGACAACTTTTTGACGTTATCAGAGTTTAATCTTGAGGGTGATTTCTTGGGTTTCATTGGCAATAAAACCAAGAAAATTAAATACTTAAGTTTGGCAATTCCCTCTGGAGATGTGTTAATTAAACTACCAAAAAAATTACGCTCTGCTTTGAGTTCATCTTTAGCAATAGGTGAACGAATTAATATTTATGGTGTAGGGAAATTGAACCGATATAAAGGTACAATTAAACTCAAAGCTTATGAAGTGACAACGATTAGTCATCCCCACCATCCCCACGCAGATTTACCACCACAACCACCAGCCAAAATCATGGTATGTCAAAAAGCTGGTTGCATTAAAAGAGGTGGTCAAGGGTTACTGTCAGAATTAGAACAAACTTTGTGCGATCGCGGTTTACTCGACAAAGTCACTATAGAACACACCAACTGTCAAAAACGCTGTAGCAGCGCGCCCAACTGTATTTTGATGTTAGGTAAAAAGAAATATAAGAAGAATTGTCCGCAAGCGATCGCCTCACTCTTAGAAAGCTACTTCACTCCCAGAGAATAAAAGGGCAAAAGGTACAATAAGCTCCTTTTGACCTTTGATTTATTCAACAGAAACTACTTCTGTGCAAGATAATTTCGCCATAATTGGGTATCCAGGCGATCCAAGTATCAGGAGATTCCTGACATAGCAACTTAGCTTCATCACAACTATATTCACTGGGACTCTGAAGCAACTTAACCCAGGTGTCGCCATTATCAGTGATATCGCCAACAGGAATCCAGGTTGTTGAGATGAAATTTTGGAGACACTCCAATTCTGGCAGGAGTGAATATATAGAATCAGTAGCTGGAAGTGGCATCGTTTCTCTGCCTCGCACAAACGTAAATTGTAGTTAAAGTTATTGACTCCACCGAGCAGAACACAGGGTATAAAGCAAATTACTTCTGTATCTAGTTTTACAGAATTGGTGAATCACTAGCTAATTTTTGCCAATAAATTTACAAACCCTGACAAATATAGAGAACCCCGGCTTTGTGAAAAAGTCGGGGTTCTTGTTTTCCTAAATATTTGCCCAAATTATCGCAATCTAGAAACCTAGCATAGCAACTTCTCTACTGTAGCCATAAATGCACGGTTATTGAATAGATTTCATCTATACTCAGGTACGGTAAAGATTTATTTGGAGAAGTTTACAAAGTTTAATACAATAGGATTATTCACACATAAGTATTTTTGCTCACTGCCATGATAGCTGATGGATTTCCTTGGCTAACCGCGATTATTCTACTGCCACTCGTTGCTTCCTTTGCCATTCCCGTGCTACCTGATAAAGACGGTAAGCTGGTGCGATGGTATGCCCTGGGTGTAGGGATCGCGGACTTTGTTTTGATGTGCTACACCTTCTGGACGCATTACGATGCTAGCAGTGCAACCTTTCAACTCGTGGAAAAATATGCCTGGATACCTCAGTTGGGCTTTAGCTGGGCTGTTTCAGTCGATGGTATTTCCATGCCGCTTGTACTGCTGGCTGGATTTGTGACAACGTTGTCAATGTTGGCGGCTTGGCAGGTTAACCTCAAACCGCGCCTGTTCTATTTCTTGATGTTGGTGTTGTATTCAGCGCAAATTGGTGTGTTTGTCGCCCAAGATGTGCTGCTATTCTTCATCATGTGGGAATTGGAACTAGTTCCCGTATATCTTTTAGTATCAATTTGGGGCGGTCAAAAACGCCGCTATGCTGCCACAAAGTTCTTACTTTACACTGCCGCCGCTTCGATTTTTATCTTGGTAGCTGGGCTAGCGATGGCTCTCTATGGCGATAATACTACCTTTGATATGGTTGAACTCGGTGCGAAGAATTACCCCCTAGTTTTAGAATTACTACTCTACGCTGGATTGTTGATTGCTTTCGGTGTCAAGCTGGCGATTTTCCCCTTGCACACTTGGTTGCCTGATGCCCACGGTGAAGCTTCTGCACCTGTATCGATGATTTTGGCTGGTGTACTGCTAAAAATGGGTGGCTATGGACTGATTCGCTTTAATTTAGAAATATTTTCTGATGCGCATATTTATTTTGCTCCTGTCTTAGCAACTCTCGGTGTTATCAATATTATTTACGGTGCGTTAAACTCCTTCGCCCAAACCCACATGAAACGCCGCCTTGCATATTCCTCTGTATCTCACATGGGATTTGTGCTGTTGGGTATTGCTTCCTTTACCGATGTGGGCGTGAGTGGTGCAATGTTGCAAATGCTATCTCACGGTTTAATTGCGGCGGTGCTGTTCTTCTTAGCTGGTGTCACTTATGACCGCACCCACACAATGGCAATGGACAGCTTGGGTGGTATTGGTCAAATCATGCCCAAGGTGTTTGCTTTATTTACCGCTGGTGCGATGGCTTCCTTAGCACTCCCTGGTATGAGTGGCTTTGTCAGCGAACTTCAGGTATTTGTCGGTGTTACCACCAGTGACATTTACAGTTCTACTTTCTGTACTGTGATGGTCTTCCTCGCCGCCGTGGGTGTTATCCTGACACCGATTTATCTGCTATCAATGTTGAGACAGGTATTTTACGGTACTGGTTCAGAATTATCCTGCAACATTAATAATGCGGCTTACGAAAATCAGGAAGACGAAGGTACAGTTTGTTTTGGGACAGACTGTCTACTACCTAGCCAAGCAATATATAGAGACGCTAGCACTAGGGAAGTATTTATTGCTGCTTGCTTCTTGGTATTGATTATTGGGATTGGCGTTTATCCTAAGTTAGCTACCAATATATACGATGTGAAGACGGTAGCTGTGAATACTCAGGTACGGCAATCTTACACTCAAATAGCCCAAAGCAATCCCCGGATATATGCCAAAGATTTCTTATCCCCTCAAATCAGCGAACCTGAAATTATGGCAGTTTCGGGAATTGTTAAGTAAATTATCCTCTGGATAATACTAAGCGATCGCTTTATAGTGGAGCGATCGCTTTTTCTTTGCTTTTGTCACCAAAAAACACTAAGACTTGGCTCAAAGACTAGACAGCAAATTAAAACAAATGTACTATTAAGCTATTGCCTAATATACTAGCAAAAGTTAGCATATTCACATAGATTTATGGTGAAACTTATTACCTATACAGAGGTAAAAGCATCATGGCAGACAATCAATGGCAGTTTCAAGAACGGTTGCAGAAATATCAAGGATACAGAGGTGAACACGCCACTATCTTTGCAAATCGGCAAGTTGTAGATTTTGCTCCAGAAGTAGGAATTAGTGAGCCTGTAGGTACAGCTTATGCTATTAGATGCGAATATGATGAAGCAGAAAACGCCATAGATAAATTAGCAAAACTGCTCCAAGATGACCAAGCATGTAATCTGCAAGCTTTGGTTTTTGGTGCTTGGGATGGAGAGATGCCAAGTGGTAGTTCCCAGACTCTAATTGAGGCTTTAGTATCTGCTAAAGATCAGCTGACCAGTTTGCAAGCATTGTTTATTGGTGATATCCACTACGAAGAAAACGAAATTTCGTGGATTGTTCAGAGTGATATTAGTCCCATTTTAGAGGCTTATCCTAACTTAGAAGTATTGCAAGTCCGGGGCGGTGATCGTTTAGCATTTAGTCCCTTTGTTGGACATGATCATTTAAAAGCACTGATTATCGAAACTGGTGGTTTAAGTAGTGCAACAATTAACCAGATTTGCGCTTTGAACTTGCCAAACTTACAGCATTTGGAATTATGGCTAGGTTCAGATAACTATGGTGGTGATTCTGAAATTGCAGATTTAAATCCTATATTAGTTGCACAGAAATTTCCGAATTTAGTTTATTTAGGGTTGCGGAATAGTGAATATTCTGATGATATTGCAGAAGGTATAGTGCGATCGCCCTTACTCAACACCATCAGAATTCTCGACTTATCAATGGGAACTCTCAGCGATGCGGGTGCAGAATTGCTGCTGAAAAATCCTGTTGTACAGCAATTAGATATTCTCAATTTATCTGAAAATTACCTTTCAGAAGAAATTATTACTTTTGTGGAAGAACAAAAGGCAAATTTTCCTGTTCAAGTGATCATGAATGGGCAAAGAAAGGATGAATACGACGAGGAATCTCGGTATTGCGCTGTTGCAGAATAAGTTTGGGGACTGGGGATTGGGTAAGTCAACCAGAATTATTCCTCATCTCCCTTGTCTTCTTAACCAATATTGACACCACATGAGTGAATGGTTAACTTTGTGATCATCGCCAACTCCGAAAATCGTCGGGTTGGCTTTATGCAACAAGCACTCTTCAATTGCGATTTACCACTTGCAACCGTTGTCTCCTATGCAGATTTGATTGCGGGTAAAGAAACGTTGGAACAATTCCAAGCACCTCATACTATGATTCGGTTTGAGTCCCCAGAGAAAAATTTCGAGGTGGAGAAAGCCATAATTGCGGCTGGTGCGGAAGTTCCAGATGCAGGGAATCAACAATGTATTAGTGCTGAAGCTGCGGCTAATTTAGTATTTGATCAAGGGCGGATTCTTTATCCGCGACAGTGGTATTTAGGTTGGCGATATTTACTTAATAAATGGGAAAAGCAACTGTTATCACCAGTGATGAACCATCCCCATGATATTAGTGTGATGTTTGATAAGCCATTGTGTAGCGATCGCTTTGCTCGTCACCATATCCCAATTCCGCGTTCTTTGGGGATAATTCACAATTATGAGCATTTACGAGAACAGATGCAAATTCAGGAGTGCGATCGCGTATTTATTAAATTATCTCACGGTTCTGCTGCCTCTGGAGTGATTGCATACCGGACTAATTTTCATAGAGAATCAGCCATCACCACCGTCGAACGAGTTCACCACAATGGACAAACTCTACTTTATAACTCTCGTAAAATTCGTCACTATACCAACCACCAAGAAATAGCCGACATCATTAATATATTGACTGCTGAAGGTGTGCAAGTAGAAGCATGGCTTCCCAAAGCCCAAATTCAAGGACATCCCTTCGATGTGCGTGTAGTCGTCATTAATGGAGAAGCACAGCATATAGTAGTCAGATTAGGCAAAAGTCCCATGACTAATCTACACCTAGGTAACGAACGGGGAGATACAGCAGAATTTTTAGCCAAAATCGGAGATGAGAATTGGGAGAAGATGAAACGAACCTGTGAAGCCGTAGCAGCTTTATTTCCCAATAGCTTGTATTGCGGAATTGACTTATTAATTTTCCCCGACTTTCGTCGTCACGCCATTTTAGAAATCAACGCCTTTGGTGATTTAATACCTGGGATTTTTTGGCAAGGTTTAGATACTTATACAAGTGAAGTAAAAGCAATATTGAACAGACAAGGGGGACAAGAGGGAAATTTTTCACTATGAATATGAATCAAATCGTTGGGACACACGACATAGTATTTATAACCTTCGATACTCTCCGTTATGATGTTGCAATCGACTTGTTAGCACAAGGACGCACCCCCAACTTAGCCGCAGTCTTACCGAAAACTGGCTGGGAAGAACGCCATTCCCCAGGAAATTTTACTTATGCTGCACACCATGCTTTTTTCGCAGGCTTTTTACCCACACCAGTTAAACCTGGAACACACTCCAGATTATTTGCTTTGGGGTTTGAAGGTAGCACAACCACAACTGAAGCCACTTGTGTCTTAGAAGGTTCTAATATTGTGAGTGGATTAGCCGCCAAGGGCTACCATACAGTTTGTATTGGTGGTGTCGGCTTTTTCAACAAACTCAACCCCTTGGGAAACGTCTTACCTTCCTTATTTGCTGAAAGCTACTGGAGTAGAGAATTAGGTGTTACCAATCCCAACTCCACAGAAAATCAGGTGACATTAGCGGCCAAAATTATTACGGAAACAGCTAAAAATCAACGCCTATTTTTATTCATCAATATTTCCGCACTGCATCAACCAAACTACTTTTATCTCCCCGACGCGATAACAGACACCATTGCTTCCCACGCTGCGGCCTTGGAATATGTAGATAAACACCTAAGCAGACTCTGGAAAGCACTCCAACAACGCGCCTCCATCTTTTGCATTCTTTGTTCAGATCATGGTACAACCTATGGCGAAGATGGCTACACAGGCCATCGCCTCAGCCACCCCATAGTATGGACAGTTCCCTACGCACAATTCATCCTACCCAAATAACACCCTATTTATACATATCTGCGCGTGGAAAATTCTCACAATCTAACTCCACAAAACCAACCATCTCAAATATGCTCACCACCAAACCTCTAAAACAATTCTTAAAACAATCTCCCTATCAAGCCTACGTCTACTCTTACCCCCATAAAACAGCCTATCGACCCCTCAATCCACCCATCAACCTTACCGAACTTTGGACACAACAAGATAAACAAGCACTATTTCTCTACATCCACATTCCGTTTTGTGAAATGCGTTGTGGATTTTGTAATTTATTCACTACCGTCACCCATAACGAAGACTTTGTTACACAATACATCCGCACCATGCAACGACAAGCACAAAGAGTTAAAACTGCATTAGGAGAAGCATCCTTCGCCAGATTTGCGTTAGGTGGTGGAACACCAACCCAGTTACCCGTACACCACCTAGAAACAATACTCAATATAGCTGAGGAAACGATGGGTGCTAATTTGCAGCAAATTCCTGTGTCCGTCGAAATGTCTCCAGAGACAGCCCATAAAGATAAATTACAACTATTGCGCGATCGCGGTGTAGATCGAGCTAGTATTGGCGTACAAAGTTTCATCGCATCAGAAGTTTTAGCCACCCAACGCCGCCAAACTACCCCCCAAGTAGAAGCCGCACTGACAAGAATGCGTGCAGCTGGGTTTCCCACAATTAACATTGACCTTATTTACGGACTACCCAGTCAAACCGTAGAGACATGGTTAAAATCAATACTTGCTGCATTAAAATTTCAGCCAGAGGAAATTTATCTATATCCCTTATACGTGCGACCCCTCACAGGTTTAGGATGCTCAGATAAAGAATGGGATGATAACCGTATATCATGTTACCGCGAAGGGCGATCGCTCCTCCTCTCCGAAGGCTACACCCAAGTATCCATGCGAATGTTCCGACGTAGAGAAATTAAACAAGAAATAAATTCTCTCGTGTCTCCCTCATCTCCCATCTACTGCTGTCAGTCCGACGGTATGCTGGGGTTAGGTTGTGGCGCACGTTCTTACACAGAAACTCTACATTATTCCAATGAATATGCTGTGGGTTCTCAAGAAATCCGCGACATTTTGCAGGCATATATGCAAACACCCGATGAAACTTTCGACTACGCCACCTATGGTTTTCAATTAAATATCGAAGAACAACGTTGTCGCTACATTTTATTGTCTCTTTTGTCTGATGAAGGCATAAATTTCATCGCTTACCAACAAAGATTTCAAAGCGATATCTATTATGATTTCCCCGAACTAATACAACTCATAGATTTGGAATTAGCAACGCCAGCAGAACAGAAATTAACTTTAACTGCCAAAGGAATGGAACTTTCTGACAGCATTGGTGCTTGGTTGTTCTCAGAACAAGTTAATCAACTAATACAAACCTACAATCTCAAATAAACTCTTGCTTCTGCGCTGCTGCATAAACTTTCTTCAGCAACACCTAAATTGAACTATGCACATTACAATTCTCTATCGCGGTTCTTTAATCAGTTGCAACTATGGTTGTGAATATTGCCCTTTCGCTAAAAAACAACAGTCAGCCGCAGAATTAGCAATTGATAGACAAGAAGTAGAAAAATTTGTTGATTGGATTGCTGAAAATTCACAGCATGAATTTTCAGTTTTATTTACACCTTGGGGAGAAGCATTAATTCATAAATGGTATCAACAGGCATTAATTAGATTAACTCAAATGCCTCATGTGAGTAAAGCCGCTATCCAAACTAATCTTTCCTGTAAATTAGATTGGCTCAAAAAATGCAACCAAGAGAAATTATCATTATGGGCAACGTTTCATCCAGAGTGGGTGAATTGTCATAGCTTCCTATCGCAATGCTTAGAATTAAATCATCTTGGCGTTAGTTTTAGTGTGGGAGTTGTAGGTTTTCCCCAATTCAAAGCACAGATTAATTATCTCCGCCAGCAGTTACCAAATAATATTTACTTATGGATTAATGCAGTGAAAAAAGAACTGCCAAATTTATCGGATGAAGATAGAGCCTTTTTTCAAGATATCGACCCATTCTATGAATTAAATACCCAACATTATCCCAGTCTAGGTAAAACTTGTCGCGCTGGTAAATCATTAATTTCTGTTGACGGTGAAGGGACGATGAAACGCTGCCACTTTATCAAAGCACCGATTGGCAATATTTATGCACATGATTGGGAAACAGCACTATTTGAAAGACTGTGTATTAATGAAACCTGCCACTGTCATATAGGTTATGTACACCTTGATTATTTGGAATTAGAGCAGGTATTTGGTGACGGCATTTTAGAGCGTATTCCTCATAATTGGCATTATAATTGAGCCAAAATTTCAACAAGTAAGCCTAAACCCAAGATTGAAAGAACTAAAATCCAAGACATTGCATAAATACGGGGTGATTTTAGCAGTTTTGTGGGATGCGACGTACAGCCCGTTCCCTATCTTTGGAGGCTGGCTGTTTGTTCCACCCTATAAGAATCATCTCTTCATTCAGCAATACCTAAACTTAGTATTAATTTGGCTGTTGATCATGTTGACTTCCTAACTTTTGCCTGAGTAGCGATCGCTCTAAGCGATTCAATACACGAGAGATTAATTCTGGTTCTACAATTGGTTTATTGATGTAATCATCACCACCCACTGCATAAACTTTATACAGTATTTCTCTATCTGCATAAGCAGAGAGAAACAGCACAGGTAAGGGACTCCAAAGATGGTCATTTCTCACTGCTTGGCAGATTTCCATCCCATTAAAATATGGCATTTCAATATCTAAAATCAACAAGTCAGGTTTAGTAGACTCTAATACCTCCCAGAAGATTTGCGGTTTCAATAATGTTGTTACTTGTATTCCCCAGGGTGATAAAACCCTACTAACCTGATTTAGTATTGATGGATCATCATCTACGATCAGAATCTTAGTATTAGTAGTAACACTATTTTGATTAAGTGCTGTATTGGCTGCACTCAGCACTTCCGCCGCAGACATGGTTTTGTGTAAAAAGCTACGCGCTCCTAAACGCGCAGCTTGTATACGGTTAGATAATTGATTGTTGCTAGTAAAAACTAAAATAGGAATTTTAGGGTAATTTCTATTCATTTCTCCTAGGAGTGCCAAACCGCTTTCATTATCATCAGCAAAGGATAAATCTAACAAAACAACATCAGGGGTATTCGAGACTAGTAAAGTTTTGCCTATTGTGGGATTTGCTGCTACCTCTACTTGAAAACCCCAAATGACAGCTTCTAGCCGCAATCGTTCAGTCAGCACCATGTCATCGTCAATAATGAGCAATTTAGCTGATGTCACGGTAGAGGATAGAGTTTTGACAGATGAAAATGGCTGTTGCTGCAATGTTTGTTGGAGTGACTTGACTAACTCTGCCAACTGCACAGATTTATTCTGGAGTGATGGAGTAGATTCTTCTAATAAATTCTCAATCTTCCGTGCGATTTTCGTGCCTTCGGGGTAGCCGTAACTTCCTAAAGAACCAGCTAGACGGTGTGCTTCTACCTTGGCTTGTTTAATAATCTGGGTTTCTGGGGTAAAAGTAGCTAATTGAACAATTGCCTGTTCTAATAAATCAAATCTTTCGCGCAAGCTCTCCTGTAATTCGCCCTGCATCTCTGCTACTATATCCATGAGTTTGGCTTCAGCTTGCTGCTTTTGTACTGAATCAGAACTGAAAATTTTTTGGTTGTTGAACGTGGATTTTTCTTCTTGCTTGAGCCGATAACCTAAACCGTAAACTGTTTCAATTAAATCTGCGTTCATACCTACTGCTTTGAGTTTCTGACGCAAACCCTTAATTTGGGTGGTCACAGCTTCTTCTCCTGGAAATTCCCCTGATGACCAAATTCTGTCTAGTAAAACACTTCTACTAAATATTCTGTGGGGATTTTGCAGAAAAATCTCCAGCAAACCATACTCTTTAGGTGTGAGATGAAGACGCTTCCCCCCATAAGTAACTTCTTTAGTGTTGGTATCTAGTTGTAAATTTTCCCAGGTCAGTACTGTGGTTAATACAGCTCTGCTACGCCGGATTAATGCCCGAATGCGTGCAATTAGTTCTGAGGCATCAAAAGGTTTAACAATATAGTCATCTGCTCCAGCTTCTAAACTGGTGACACGCAAACTGATATCTTCTTTAGCAGTCAGCATGAGGATGGGATTTTGATATCTGTCTTGCCGTAGTTGGCGACAAACGCAAATGCCATCCAATTTGGGCAGCATCACATCTAAAATCAGCAGGTCGTAACTAAATGCTTTTGCTAACTCCAACCCAGTTTCACCATCTTTAGCGATTTCAATTTGGTAATGAAAGGTTGAAAGTGTTTCTATAAGTAACGAAATTGTATTTTCGTCATCTTCTATTAAGAGAATTTTCACTTTGATATGCCTTTAAGTATAAAATAAACCTTTAATTTATTCAGCAAAATTAATTAATTAAATTTAGCACAACTTAAATACTGAGATAAACGGGACTGACGTAGCAGACTTAATTTGTAGGAAGTCGCCATAGAAGAATTACTAATTTTCTACAACCAATACCTAGCATCGAATGATCAATTCAAGAAATTTAGGACGGTGTTCAGGTGAATTAAAACCACTGCTTTGCAGCCAAAAAACAACTAATTTTTGCGCTATCTAAAGGTTTAGAAAACAAATAACCCTGTGCTTGGTCACACTGTAATAATCTCAACTGAACTAACTGGCTCATTGTTTCCACCCCTTCAGCGACTACACTCATTCCCAAATTAGATGCTAAAGTGGCGATCGCTCTGACAATAGCTAATTGCTCACCATCGCGATCAATGCGGTTGATAAAAGAACGGTCAATCTTTAAAACATCAATGGGAAAATTATGCAAGTAAGCTAAAGATGAGTAACCAGTACCAAAATCATCAATGCACAACTTGATGCCTAAAGTTTTGAACTGCTGAAGGATAGTAGCCACTTTTTCAGGGCTAGACATGATGGCACTTTCAGTAATTTCCAGTTTTAAGCTGCTAGGGTCAAGGTCAACTGCTTGTAAAATTTGCTGAACTTGCTCAACTAAATATGGTTGAGAAAACTGTTTGCCGGAAAGGTTGACATTCATAGTCAAAGGTGGAACGTCGGGAAATTGTCGTTGCCACTGTCGTAGTTGTTGGCAAGAATCACGCAGCACAAATTGACCGATGGGAATAATCAATCCAGTTTCCTCAGCTACAGAAATAAACTCAGTCGGTGGAATTAAACCTCGTTCTGGATGTTGCCAACGCACTAGAGCTTCAAAGCCAGCAATTCTACCTGTGTCAACTGAAACGATGGGTTGGTAGACAACTTGCAATTCCTGACGCTCAATTGCCCAACGCAAATCAGTTTCTAATTGCAAAAGTGCAACAGCTTGGTCGTACATAGTAGTGTCAAAAACCATGTGCCAAGCTTTCTCTTGTTCTTTAGCACAGTAAAGAGCTGTGTCAGCATCTCGCAGCAAATCTGCGGCTTGAGTATAACTGGTTTTACTTAAAACAATACCAATGCTAGTAGTTGTAAATACCTCATATCCATTTAAGTTGAATGGTGATTTGAGTGCTTGATGAATACTTTCGGCGATGCGGGTAGCATCATCAATGGAGTTAATAGGAGATAGCAAGATACTAAATTCATCTCCACCTAGGCGAGCAATGGTATCTTCAGGGCGGATGCAGTTTTGCAAGCGTTGGGCAAAACTGACTAATAGTTGATCGCCCACCCCATGACCTAAGCTATCATTAACGACTTTAAAGCGATCAAGGTCTAACAAGAGAACCGCAAATAATTGCTGCGGGTTTTGTTGGTTTTGGGTGATTGCTTGCTCTACCCTATCCATAAATAAAACACGGTTGGGCAAACCAGTCAGATGATCATAAAAGGCATGGCGCACTAACTTTTCTTCCATGTGTTTGCGTTCGCTAATATCAGTAGCGATGCCTTCCATGCGAATTGGTTTCCCACTAGGGTCGTAGATAACATGGCTGCGGTTACGCAACCAGCGGATCTGTCCATCAGGCCTGATAATTCGGTATTCTATGTCTTGGCTACCAGTTAACATTAATGGTTGGATGGCTTGACGAACTCGTGCTTGGTCTTCTGGGTGAATGACCTCAAACCAGAGATTAGAATTTTCCGAAAATTCTGAGATAGCACGGCCATAGACCTGCACAACCGCAGGATTAAGATAAAGAGTGGCAAAAGTGTCGGCAGAAATTGACCAGACTACATCTTCTAAAGAGTTTAAAATCCCATCCAGACGTTGTTGACTTTCTCTGACTGCGGCTTCTGCTTGCTTGCGATCGCTGATGTTTGTCACCATTCCTAAAGCACCGCTATAATTGCCTTGGTCATCAAACATCGGCGCACAGGAAATAATCACCCACAAATCTGAGCCATCTTGGCGACAAAATTTAAAATCATGTTGCTCATGAACACCCTGTTGACGGCGTTCTAATTGTCTCTGGGCAATTTCTCTACCTTCTGCATCCATAAAGTCGAACAGCGTTTTACCTAGCATCTCGTCTACGGTGTAACCCAACATAGCTGCCATTTGTTGGTTAACGAAGGTAGTTAGGTGATTGTGATTGAGTAGCCAGATACCTTCGGTGGCTGTTTCTACAATGCGGCGATATTGTTCTTCTCGCTCCCGTAAAGCCTCTAAAGCCTGTAAGTGTTGAGTAATATCGTTCTGCACGCCAATAAAGTGAGTCAAATACCCAAAATCATCAAAGACAGGGGCAATATAGAGTTCATTCCAAAATGTTTTCCCATCTTTACGATAATTTCTGAGGATGACGTGACATTCTCTCTGCTGTTTTAAAGCACTACGCAATTCGTGGACTCCTGGCTGATCGTGATCATTTCCTTGTAAAAAACGGCAGTTACGACCAATAACTTCATCCGCAGTGTAGCCAGTCATAGCTTCAAAGGCAGGATTAACGTAGACTATCGGAGTGTCCGGTTGAGTAGCATCTGCTAGCACTATGCCATTACTGGTAGCAGCTAATGCCCGTTCCATCAGGCGTATACGTGCTTGTGATTCTTGATCATTGATTAGCTCACAGACACAAGAGTCATGTTCTAATTTAGCGATCGCCTCCGGTTGGGCGGAGCATCGTGCATCCTCATCACCCTGTTGCGTTTGCAGATGCTCATCTATATCTGTAAATATAAATATTGCTGCCCTTTTTCCCTGATGATCAACTGGTTTAGCGGAAATTTTAGCAGCAAAACTCTTGCCATTGATTTTTCTTAGTTTGACTGCAAAATCGCTAATGGATTTACCTCGTTTTAATCTGTGATTTAACCAATTAAATAAAGCATGATTTTCATAATATCTTGAGTTAAGTTTGCCAAATTCTTGATATGATTCAATCCCAAATAAAAATCCTAATGGTTGGTTTTTAAATAAAATTTCATGACTATCCAAGCATATAATCGCTACAGCAATATTGCTCGATTCAGAAATTAAGTCAATAATTGCCTGCAAGTTAAATGTCAATTCTTGGTAAAAGCGTAATTGCTGAACTAATTCTCGATTATCAAGAAAAACAGCAGATTTATTTTTCAAGTTGTATTGATTTTTATACACTTTTTCACGAGTAAAAAGCATTTTCAGACTTGTGTAAATTACTAAAAAAGTTGGCTAGAAATTAAACTTTTTTCAGAAGCCCTGACACGTTAGCTGATCGTGCTTGTAAACCCGTAGAGTAGAATAATAATACTACTCTATTTTCTGTAAAAATTATTTCATGCTCATCAACAAAGATCAGTTATTTTACTATTGTCAAAAATATGAGCATTGATTTGATATTTAATTACACAGGGATTATTCAGCACCAAATGTTAATTGTCAAAGCGAGTTATTAAACTACTCTTAACTCTACAACTTTAGATAGATGAAGTTACATTTTTTACTGAAAATTTACATAATATTGTAATCTTTATTAAGATATGTAATAATTGTCGCTCAAACGTTTTGAGCATTTCTGTTGAATTGCTGAGACGCTAAACCGACTCTAAAAGTTTTTCTGCGGAGTACTCGCAGAATAGGGAGAAAAATTGTAACACCATTGGTAGGTTACATAGAAGAAATTGGTACCTTCTCTAAATCTCTGCTGAAAGCTTTGATAAATGTAGCTATTGATATATATCCGACAGATTTCTGAAATGGCTGGTGTAGGCAACTCTTAATAGGGAATAGGAAATAGGGAACGGGTGCTGATAGAGATAATTCGACAAAATTCGGAAGCGATCACTAATAATCTTGGTTATGCTCTTCCACACATGAGATGAATTAGAAAGAAGAATGAAAAAAATAAATGATTTTTAGGGGTGTAATACTTTGCAGCCCTAAAAATCATTGATATATTGTGAAGATTTTGACAAGTGATATCAGAGACTTGCAAATCAAACCTTATCTCAAATTGACTGAGAGAAGTCTTATTCTGTAGCTTATGGCTAAAACAAATCATAGGTTGTAGGGTCAACCAAGTTGATCCCGTAGCCAAATTGAGCAGGAAATTTTACTTATTTTTAACCTTGTGTTAAATTGGCAGTAATCTTTACTAAATCTACGGATTTACCGTAGTTAAGCTTGTCTTCAAAAAGGAATAAGGAATTTGGCAATGGGAGAGATGCTGATTACCCCTAACGATTGGCCACACATAGCATTTAGACTAGCTCTAGCTTTGGTAGTTGGTTGCATGATTGGATTAAACCGTCAACAAGGAGGTAGGCCAGCAGGAATGAGAACCTTCATGTTGGTAAGTATGGGTGCATCACTATTCGTGATGATTCCTTTACAGGCTGAGGGTGATAGTCCCTATGCGGCCACCAACGCCTTAAGCCGAACAATTCAGGGTGTAGCCACTGGTGTAGGATTTCTCGGAGCGGGATTGATTTTACAGGAATCTCCCAGAAAGTCTGACATGCCAAAAGTCCGGGGGTTAACAACAGCCGCCTGCGTATGGACTGCTGCAGGTTTAGGAGCAGCAATTGGCTGTGGTTTATGGCAAATGGGATTAATAGGAGGCGTGCTAACCCTGATTACCTTAAGTGGTGTCAAACGGCTGAACCGTTCATTGGGAACTTTAAAAAATCAAGATCAAGAAGCGAATACTGAGGATGTCAGCATTAATGGTGATGATGATGATTGAAATTCCATCCTCTAGGAGTGATCACCATTTCTGTTCGGAGAGCAAAAGTCATAGATGCGGCGTGAAGTGATAGATTAGTTCACCCTCTTAATTGCAAAGAAGGTCAAGGAAATCCAGAAAAACTATATTATTTAATGCCAATCTTCAAAAATTTACCCGAAAATTTTACTACATTACTAGTTTAGAAATTTCTAGCAAGGTTGTTGTATAAACATGTATTAATGAATGTAATTCTTTTTAAAAGCATTTAAGCGATATAAAAATAACTGGATTCGGTCAAAAACCACCAACATCACATAGAGTTACTCTCAACTAGTGGCCGATGACTTGAAAATCTTGAGGAGTGAGTGATACCACAATATTCTCAACTTCTGCTTGGATGAGCCAACGGTTGTTTGATTGACCATCTGCCAGTGATTCCCGTCCGCAAATCACGCCAAACTTTCCGGCTACGTATGCTGGACGTAGAATCAAAACTTTGTCTCCGATTTGAATAGTTTTGGGAATGTGCAACAGTTCTCCTATGAATTTTGATTTTGAAGAAACTTGGTGTATCTTCTCATTTTATTTTAATTAAAAGTGATATTTTTAATAATCTTCTCTTAACCTAAATGTATATAGATTCCTTGACTTTCTCCGTCTCGTATATTTTCTATGCTCCAGACTAATCCGAGCCTGAAATAAGCAGTCTTAGCGTATAGTTAAGGGCAAAGTTGTGAACTTAGGGTGACAATGCTGAAGTTTTACTACAATCCTATTTCCGTGAATGCTCGTCGTGTATGGGTAGCATTATTGGAAAAGCAAATCCCCTTTGAACCATGTTTGTTAAATCTAGATGGGGATCAATTTCAAGATAGTTTCACTGCAGTTAATCCTTTACAGCGTGTACCTGTAATCGTGGATGAGGGATGGCGTGTAGTGGAATCTCTAGCGATTTTAGATTATTTAGAAGCGAAGTATCCCAGCCCATCCTTAATGCCTAGTGAAGCCCAAGCGATCGCTACAGTACGGATGGTAGAAATGATTACACTCAATGAGCTACAACCAGCTACCATGCTACTCACAAGGCAATTGGTAGAGTTAGACACCAATACCCAAAAGCTAGACTCTGCTCAAGAAAGAGTGGGGACTGTTTTACAGTTTTACGAACAACTTTTAGGCGATAAAACTTACTTTGCTGGAGAAGATTTGACACTAGCTGAAGTGGTTGCTGGTACACTAATTCCTTCTCTCCCGATGTTTGGTGTTGCTTTCGATCCTTACCCTCGCTTATTAGCATGGGCAGAACGACTAGAAGCACGGGATAGCTGGCAAAAAACTACTCCCAGTATGGAAACTGTCTTAGCTGCTATCCCCAATATCAAGGCAATCATAGAACGCCGGACTTGAAAGGCAAAAGGTAAAAGGTAAAAATTCTTTTCTTTTTATTTTTTACTTTTACCTTTTTACTTCCTGATCCCCCATTCCTTAAGTCTCTAAGGTAGACCTTCTCGCAACAGGGCGCGGAAGCCTAACTGTTGAAAATGCTCATTAGCAGTTAAAGCTTCAGTAATGCCACAGAATTGCATTACAATAAAAGATACACAATCAACAAATCCCCATTCTTTTTCAGAGCTTTCGCAGTATAAGTGGAAAGCTCTTTCGTATAGCTCCTGAGATAAAGGGACAATTTCTACTTTCGGGTCAGATGCTAGAGAATTCAACAGCACGATCGCTTCATGACGATAAGGCTGTTGACATAAAATATTGCCAATTTCTAGCATGACTGTTTGTGTTGTAATTAGACGTGTACCTGCTTCTTCTAGCAACTTAGCTAAATGTACAGCTCGCTGATGTAAATCATCTTGAGGTGCTGCTAAAGCAATTGCAAATGATGTATCAAGAAATACTTCAGTTTTCATGCAGAAGTTCCTGACCGTATAAATACTTGTCAATGTTAGCAGACAAATCTGGCGGACTATGCAGTTGTAGCGATCGCGCCGTAGCTAAAAAAGATACGGTTTCTTGAGCGTTGGCTGGTAATATCTCTATCCTTAACCGTACACGGGTATTCACTGGCAAGGCGATCGCCTCTTGGGGATAAAATCCTTGACCATCAAACACCGCTGCAATAAATTTTTCTCCCATATGCTGGCATATTCTGGAAATAGCTTGTGACATCTATCCTATGCGCTGATGTCGGCAAATGGGGTAAAGTTGCTGAAGCTAAACTCTGATAGGCTACACTTCAGGATAAGCGATCACTTCCCATAGGCTGGGACATTGACGGTGTAAATTGCCTATTTCTGTAAACATAAAGATAAGCTTAAGTATTTTGACTCTTGTATCTTAGGGACTTCCAGAAAATAAATTATTCAATGGGTCAGAGCAAAGATGATCATTGTATTCTTCCTCCCCTGCTTCCCCTGCTCCCCCTGCCTCCCCTGCTTACCAAAGCCGATTGTATATTTTTTTAGTTGGAAGTCCCTTAGGGGAGAACTTGCAATTAGAACTAGGGTATTAAAATACCTGCATCTCTGCATCCCAATTTATTGCCTAAATTTTAAGATGTTGGTCTTGGCAAACGAAACCAAAACCTAGAACCCCCCTCTGGACGAGGTGAATAGCCAATATTACCTCCCCAACGCTCAATAGTGATGCGACAAAAATAAAGCCCTATACCAGCTCTACCAGAGCTGTTTTGACCTTGAGAAAACTTTTGAAATAATTTTCCTACCATCATAGGTGGGATACCAATACCTTCATCATCTACAGTTAACAAGATACTATCTTCTTCTGCTTCTAAGCCAATAGTTACAGTAGAATCTGGTGGGCTGTGGCGATAGGCATTTTCCACAAAATTCGTAATTATTCTATCTAAGCGGGATTGTTCACCAACAACTTGCCAGTCCGCTGTCATTTCAATGTTATCAGCCAATTTTAAATGCTTATTATTCAGTGCAAAAGTAGAATTAAAAAGTTCTATTGTGTCCTGTACAGATAACAATATGCTAGGTGCTGTCTCTAGATCGTTAATTGTAAAAGTTTCTAGCGACTGAATATCAGCAGAGAAGGCATCTAAGATATCTCTGATTAACATTTCTTGTTTGATAGATTGCTTGCTTGCAATCTCTAAATATTCTCTGCCTTTAGTTGTTAAATTTTCTAATTCTAGCAATGCTAAACAACAATTAATAGCATTTAATTGCCCTGCTATATCATGAATAATACAATGCACTAATACTTCTTTCTTTTGATTTTCTTTGATGAGATGCTGATAACTTAACTGGTTTTCTCTAGCTGTTTGCAGAAAATAATGTTGATCTTTAAACTTGTCTTTAGCTAATTCAACTAACAAAACTTTTTGGTTATTCATACAAATTGTATAAGCTTCCAATTGTTCTTCACGACCTATGAGATTTCTCTGAGTCCATAATCCAGAAGATAATTTTCCATCGCTATGATTTTGCCAAAATTCTTCTGCGTCTATCAGAAAATTTTCTAAAAAAGAAAATACTTCCTGCGCGATTGAAATATTCATTCCATAAGTATAATTTTTATCGCAGAATCTTCTAAACCAATTAGGTACACTGCTAATAATTCTAAACAAACCAATATCAATTCTTTCTAAAACTAAAATATCCAAAGCTGCGAACAAGTCAGCTAATATCAAGCTATTCATAAATTACAGTCAGCCAAATCTACTTAATTACAATATCTAATTTACTAATGCTCTAGCCTAGATATTTTCTCTTGTAACAGACTATAACTGTTAGCCTCTTGTTGGATGAAAGAGAAATGTTTTTCATCTACAATACTATCCAATAATAGTACCCAATCTCCTTCTGTGGAAGAAAAAATGTGAATATCTGCACAAATATCATTCTCGGTTTTAATAAACGGTAGAAACAGAGAAGAATCATCTAATGGTAGTAAACCTTCCAGAAAAAAGACTTGCTGACCTATTTGTTCCCCTTTACAAAGGTTAGTAATACCGTAGTCAGCCAACCTACCACCCCAAGCTAACAAACTGCCATCTTTTTCAACTAATAAATAAGCCAGAGAACGTTCTGTGATAATAAAATGCAAAATATATGTAATTACCGCATTAGGAATATCTAGCATCTATCTATTAAAATTTTATTAGCAAGAGTTTGAAATATTTCTTCTACACCCTGTCCGCTTCTAGCACTAGTTTTAATTGCAGTCCAACCTTTTTGGGTGACTGCTTCTATTTCAATATCTTCAATTTCCCATTCATCTGTCAAATCACATTTGTTAAGCACCAAAATGAAAGGAATTTTTCCCAGTGTTTCTTCTACTTTAGTTTGGAGGTAAAATGCTTTGTCAAGGGTGTTACGTCGAGTACCATCTACCACCAATATATAACCGGATGAACCTCTTAGATAAGACATCCTGACTTTTTGAAACTCGTCTTCACCGTAAAGATCCCAAAGAATTAAGTTTAATGTATTATCTTTGAGATGGATAGTTTTTTTGTCGATTTTTACACCAACAGTGGTGTGATACTTTTCTGAAAAAATACTATGGACAAATCGCGTTACTAAACTAGTTTTACCTGTAGCAAATGCACCTACAAGACAAATTTTTTTTTGAATCATAAACTAAAAAAGTTAATTTTTTGTATCTGCAATTAATACTTTAAAAGATACGCGACGGTTTAGTTTTCTTGCTTCTGGGTTCATTTCTGACTGGAAAGGAATACTCGCACCAACGCCAACAATTTTCAATTTGTTAACGTTGATTTTTTGTGTACTCAAATAATCTAATATTTTTTGAGCGCGTGCTTGACTCAGTAAAATGTTATGTTGTTCTGTGCCGCTAGTATCAGTATGTCCTCTAATTTGAATTTGAAAATTTTTATTTAAATTCTGAGTCACCTTTAAAAGCTTGTGCAGAACTAAAACTAAATCAGTTAGTTTATCGGCTTCACCCGGAATCAGATCAGTTTTACCTTCAACAAATAAAAATGATATTTGTTCAATTTGTTTCTGGTATAAATCTATTTCTTGAAGCTCACTAGGTAAAAGATGTTGATCTTGAAATTGGGTGATTCCTGGTACGTAACGCCATGCTTTTTTGGTGGCGATAATCCATTGATGAGGTGCATCGCCACTGGCTTGAAGAATACCGTTACTATCAACTTGGAGTACGACAGTTTTGGGAGGTTGGAGAAATTTTTCTGCTCTTTTAGTTAATAATTGTGGTTCTAAAGATAAATAAGGTTGCCATTCAGTGATAACTGTTTGGGGGTTGAGATTTGTTTGTGGTATTAGTGTGTTGGGATCTATTGCCAAAGGGTCACGCATTCCAGAGATGAAATGCTTACCGTTGTGCTTTTTGGTATTAACGACTATGATCCCTGGTTGAGAACTGAGTTTTTGAATATAAGTTTGCCAACGAAGATGTTCTCTAATGGTAAAAAATCCCCATACACTACTAGCGATCGCAACTATACTCAAAAAAGTCCAGGCATACTTATAATTTGTTTGAGATGCAGATTTATACTGCATGGTTAAACAGTTTTCTAAATAGGGTTGACTGGCTTGAAATGGTTCTGTTTCACCAGTAAACTCACGAATTTCTTGACCAAGTTTAAGATGAATTTTTTCTATTGCTGCTTGAAAGACTAGCCTTAATTCCTGGGGAGGATTTCCGCGAATAATTCCGGCTAAGACTGCTTGTGTCCCTTCTTCTATCCAAATTGTCAGTTCTCCAAACTGCAAACTATGTAGTTTATCTTGCTGCTGTACACTAAAAGAATCTTGGATAAAATCTCGGATTGCGGTTAACATCCCCGCCACTAAATCCGGGTCTTGAGTTGGGACTTGCTTGTCTACTAAATGTTGCAGTAATAACCCAGTTTTTTTATGAATGAGAAATATTTGTTCGACTCGGTAAACTAGGGTACGTAACAGGACAATTTCTGCAAATGATTTCCCAGTGCGTTTTGCTTCTAGCCGCCATTTAAAACTCTCTAATGACAAGCTATGTTCTAAAGTTTGATTGAGTGATTGCATCATTTGCTCAAGAAATGATGCAGCTGCTTTGCGAGTTGCTGGGCCAATTATCGGAAAAAATGCCTCGGAAAGCACATTTTCGTCTTGTTTAATGGATGCTTGAATTGCTTCTTCAATGGTCTTCACCATTGCTTCTGCTAGCTGTTTATCCTGCTTTGAGCGCAAGATGATAGCTTCGGGAAGTAAACGACTGATATCTTCAGGTTGAAGTTGCGGGTTTTCTAGTTGTTCGTAGAGGTTTTTGAGTTGATTCGGTTCAAAACCAAGCAGTAGACTGCGAAGAATACTCAATTCATCGCTCAATTTTTCATCTTGATGGAGCGAATATTTGCGAGAAAATTGGCGATCGCTATTGGTGGTTTCAGTTTTAGCTGTTTGTCTTGGTTGCGGGGAATAGTCATTCATACCCTCAATTTCCCCATTAGTGATTCCTATAAAGTTGCATTCTGTTGGATCAACTGATTCAGATAACTTTCTGGAAACTCAAGATTTATCTTCTACATTCAATCGCATTGCTAACTCTGTAAACAAAGCAGCCAGTTTAGAACGGTCTGTTTTATCTTTGTCTAGTTCCTGAGTTTCCCGTTTCAGTAAAGTCAACATTTCCTCATATTTTTGCTGGATGTCGTCTTGTAGACTTTTTGATTGGTTCAGAATTTGTTCGCGCAGATCCCGTTGACTATTATTAGTTTGTTCTTCAAATTGAGATAATTTTCTTTCTAGAGATTGGTTGATATTCTTTTGCTCTTCTGTGAGTGCTTGCAATACGCTCTCACGCTCTGTTTGCTCTTTTTTAACTCTTTCCGTTAAAGAATCTACTTCTTTTTTGATGTAAGTCTCTAAAGCATCTAAACGCTTTCTTGCTTCATCTCTAAAGTTAGCAATTTCCGTAACTAAACGTTCTTCTAAACGTGTAAATCTTTTATCAACGTCTCGGATCTGACTACCAAACAGAATATCTCTTACCCTGTCTAGATTGTTACCTTCGGTAAGACTGTGATTGCGTAGTTGTAACTTATTAATTTCTTGATTTAAACCCCCTTGCCCTGATTCTGCTGAATTATGATTAATATATTCTTCAGGCGGGTTCATATTATTAATCATTGTTAAATGTGCGATTTTATATTATTTTGGAATTCTATATATTAGATCCCATTTAAGTATACGATAATACATTTTAAAAATCAATCACCCCAAAGAGGGAAAAATAAGCATATTTTTGTCCTTTGCTTTGGAAGAACGCAGTAACATAAAATACTATCTAAATCCAATGGTATTGAGACACATGATTAAAATAAATAGATTCACGCATATCAGACGCAGAAAGTAATTATCGCTTACAAATTTAGACTCCAAAATCCATGATGTTATCATCTCTTCAGGATTCCGAGTGTGAAAATCAGCAATGTGGTCGTTAATTCAGTTGATGTAGTTGCTGATAGTAGAAGAATTGGCAATTCTGATTTGATTGATTGCAAGTTTGAGCAAGTGACCAATATTTAGACTGTTGATTGCTGATTGATGCTGATATTTAGAGTAAAATTGACCCTAAATCAGAATTAATAGCTGATTTATATTTATCTAACTATTAATTTATTGCTAATTTTGATTAAACTAGGGCTAATTACGGTTAGCTTGTTTTATAATTGCTGATTAATCTTGGGTTACGAAATCAAAAAGAGCGATCGCTATTCAGTAGGTGAGAGATTGTTAATGGTGAAAAAATTATTGTTCACATTAACAATCATCTGTGAATCAATAGTTAGCAACTGCGATTAGCTAACTATGACAAAATTAAGGAGTTTTTTGTAAATCGGGTCTTTCTTCTGGAACGATCGCATCAGCTACAGGGCATACTTGGATACAGATGCCACAATCGATACAGGTAGAAAAATCGATCCAGTACCAATCAGTTCCCTTGACATTTTTACCGGGCCCTTCATGAATACAAGCTACTGGACAAGCATCTACACAATCAGCGACACCTTCACAGACATTAGTAACAATAGTGTGTGGCATTTGATAGATTCCCTCTCTTTTAAATCAGCCTTTTCTAGCCTAGCAGGGCATTGATAAAGGCAAAAGGCAAAAGGTGAACCACGGCCTTGAGAGGTCAATGTCCGACTTGTAGCAAGTGGTATTAGCGCAGACTCTCGTAGAGAATGGCAAAAAGCAAAAGATGACTTGCTTTTGCTTTTTTACTTTTTACTCCTTCACACTTTCGATTGTCGTTGTTCCATCAGCTTTGATCCAGGCGATTTGAGCTATACTGCGATCGCGTGCGTATTGTCTAATTTCCGCCGCACCTTTGCCACCTAAATCCATTTCTACTCTCACTAAATATGTAGAATCGCGCAATTTCTGCGCGTAGCTAAAGGCCGCAGCATGAGCAATTGGGTTTTCAGGAACTACTAACCAATGACTAGCGGGAGTTTCCTGCGGTAATTGTTGAGTAGACAATAATACTTGATACAAGTCTTCAATGTTGAGGACAAAGCCAATACCAGGAACATCTTCACCTTGGGGATGATATAGTCCCAAAAGCTTGTCGTAACGACCACCCCGTCCTAACACCCGTGCTTGTGATTCGCTACTGTTGACAATTTCAAAGACAATGCCAGTGTAGTAGTCTATCGTCTGAATCAAGCTGAGGTCAAGAATGATCGGAAAATTCCCTTTGGATTCTAATAATTCTACTAGGGATTTGAGATTATTAACTGCCTCTTGTTGGTCTGCATCTAAACCCAAGCTACTGACTTTTTGCAATACATCTGCACTATTTCCACGCAAATCTAGCATGATGCGGGCGCGATCGCGCAGTTCGTCAGTTAAGGGTAGATGATCTATAGTAATGCGGTCAAGATGAGCGATCGCACTCCGCACTTTTCCACGGATATTTTCAGGAAAAGCATTTAATAGCGATCGTGTGATTCCTGCTTCCCCTAAAATTAAATGCCAGTCCTGCAAATCTAACGCCGTCAAACAATTGCTTACCAACAACAACACCTCTGCATTGGCTAGCAAACCGCCGACACCCAACAATTCCACCCCGGCTTGATAAAATTCTTGCTGACGATTGTGTCTGTTTTCCCAGATGCGGCGGAAGACATTGGCATTATAGTAGAGTCGTTGTGGATCAGTAGTAACCGCCATCCGCGTCACCACAGCACGAGCAATCGAAGCTGTCAACTCTGGACGCAATCCTAACTCTTCATCATCAGCATTTTGCAGTTGAATCACCATCTGACGCTGAATTGCTTCCCCAGCCATCAGGGTGTCCATACGTTCCAACGTTGAGGTAATAATCCGGTGATATCCCCAACGGTGGAACACCTGCTGTAATCTATCTTCAATCCAGCGTTTTTGAGCCACATCTAGAGGTAATAAATCCCTCGCTCCTGCGGCTGGTTGATACACCATTAGTCCTCCGTTATATTAACCCCGTTTTTCTGCAAAAAGGCAGACTGCACATTGCATTTTCTGTTCCCGCCTATGCAGCCAAGTATATGGGAAAAGGGTGTAAGGGGGGTATAGGGGTGTAGCCAATACGGTTCGGATAAGCTTCTTGAGGCAGGGGAAGCAGAGGAGGCAGGGGAGGAAAGAGGGTTATTTTCAGAATTCTTCTCTTAATCTGCTTCTCTTCTCCCCTTGCTTCCCCTACCTGCCTTAACCAAGAAATTCCTTAACCGAACGGTATTGGGGGTGTAGGGATGTGAAAAACTGTTGACTGCTGACTAATGAATAACAACAACCCCACGGATTCCTCCGTGGGGTTCTTATTTTTAAGTTGTTTGTAGGAGGTTGATTATTTTTTCTTTCCACCAAACAAGCCACCAAATAAACCACCGCTCGATTTATCTGGTTGTTTTTGACCAGAATTAGCAGTTCCGTTACTATGAGAACCACCAGATTGTTGTGCCAGGACTTTATCTATTTTCGGTTTCCATGCCAACGCGGTTTCATCATTGGGATCTAATTTTAAAGCATTATCTAGATGGATTTTCGCCATTTTGAGCTGATTTTGCTTCAAATATACAAATCCCAGCATACTGTGACAACGACTATTTTTTGGTGCGATCTTCAGTGCATCTTGTAACTCTACCTTCGCCGGGGCAAATTGGTTTTTATCAATCAAACTTTGAGCGCGACGAAGATATTGTTCAACTGTGGGATCTTCTTTGGGTGGTGCTGGTGGGGGTGGGGGTGCGTCTGCTGGATTGGGCTGCGGTTTAGTTGAGTTTATAGGTTGAGCAACTGGTGGTGGTGCGGACAAAGCTTTACCAGCACTCCGCATTAAGTAAACTAAATTCAACTCGCTGATTTGGGCAATGATAGGGATTACCTGTTGCAAAGAATCATATTGAGTTTCACCAATTTTAGCGATCGCACTTTTATAAAGATGATCAATGTTGGGAGATGCTGCTAACTGTTTAGCTAAATCACTATGTAGTTCCAGGGAAGCCGATTCTTGAACCAAACGCTTACCCATTTGGGAAAGCACTATGATGTATTCTGCACGAGTGCGTTCTACTGATAGTGTTTCATAGGCGGGGTTAACTAATTTAGATAATAATTCATTAGCGAGTTTCTTTTCTTTCTCTGTATGAATGACACCGCTATCAGGATGTAGGTGACGAGCAATTTTGAGATACCGCTTACGGATTTCTTTGACATCAGCGTCAACCGGAACACACAAGATGGCGTGATTATCTATGAAATCATATTTAAATAATCCACGATCTATTCTTAAAGACATATAGCAGGTAGCACCAAAGGAGCAGTGATATAGTTTCTAGCTTACTTAGCTTACCCAGGTAAACGTCAGTAATCCATTGTGACTATTATTCCCTTTGGTGAATGATGATTTATCTGTTGGTCAATGTTTATTGCCAAGTTGACAGGGGTGGAACTTGCATCAATGTCCTGCTGAGGTTGTGATGAAGATAACCATTTGTTGCAAGAATTCTCCCAGATGCAATATTAAAGGGTGCGCCATCATAAGCAGTCACTTTACCCCCAGCTTCTTGTAACAAAATTATCCCAGCGACAACATCCCAAGGAGATATTCCTCGTTCCCAATAGCCATCAACACGGCCACAGGCAACAGCAGCTAAATCTAAAGCTGCTGAACCGCTACGCCGCACCCCTTGGGTAAGATGGGTAAGGTGACAAAATTCTGCATAGTTATTATCTGAGGTTTCGCGGCGGTCATAGGCAAATCCCGTCACCAACAAGCTTTTACTCAAGTCAGATGTGTCCGAGACACTGATTGGGCGGCGATTACGTGTTGCACCCAAACCAGCAGCCGCACGAAAAAGCTCATTGTGAGATGGATCATAAATTACCCCTACCTGCGGCTCGCCATTGATTAACAGCCCAATGGAAACGCAAAACGCCGGGTATTGGTGCGCGTAATTAGTCGTCCCATCTAGAGGATCTATTGCCCAAAGATACTGATTATCTTGATTACCAATTTTTCCCGATTCCTCAGCCAAAATAGAATGTTGGGGAAAATGGCGGCGCAAAATCTCTAAAATTACCGCTTCTGAAGCTTTATCGGCGGCAGTAACTAAATCTCCAGGACGACCTTTCTCGGTAATCGCATCTTCTAATTTACCTAAGTACCCTTGTAAAACCCCACCCGCAGCCAGAGCTGCTTCTGTGGCAATATCAAGAAAAATTTGGAGGTTAGTCATTAGTCAATAGTCATTAGTCATTAGTTTTTACCCCTGCTTCTCCGCAATTGCTCCGCTTGGGCAATGACGGCAGTTGCTACAAGTCGGGCATTGCCCGCCCAACGCAGTGTCTCCCCAATGCCCAATTTCTAACGATTAAGACGACGAAACTCAGCCGGAGTCTGACGCATGGGTTTTTCTGGATTCCAGATACCTTTACCCATAATTCTTGCCCACTGTTGAGCGCGGTCTAGGCGTTGGTTGTATTTGAGATTGGGCGATCGCTCTACAAACAAAGCATACCCTTGTTTGATCACTTGTTCGTTTAACAACTGGTTATCTTTCCAGACGTAAGCTAAATTTCGACCAATTTTGTCTTTGGCTTCGACATCAAACTCCAACAGCACAGGTTTTTCTAAATTACCAACTAACTTTTCTAATAATTCCTTAGAATCCTCTCCCCAAGGATACTGGCGCAAATCTGGCGCATCTACACCAATTAACCGCACCTGAGAAATTAAAGTTGGTTGTTCAGCCATTCCCACTACTTCCAAAGTTTGACCAGTCACCACCCGCGCCACCCTGACTTGTGTCTGATTGCTCGCAGGCTGATTTTTAGCTTGACAACCGACTAAGAGTAATAAGCAAGCGAGAATGGCAATTTTCCACAACCAGTTTTTGAGGAATTGGGGATTGGGGAGTAGGGAATAAAGCATTGTATTTGTTTCTCCCTGCACCCCGAAGTTCGCCCGGAGGGAAACCCTCCTTGCGACTTCTCTTCCTGCACCCCTTGTTTGCATATCGCTATTAGTCTTCATCTAACGGTAAACCAGCTTTAACTCTTCCTCTAGCGAAGTAGCGACCAAATTGGAGTTCATAGACCTCATCTTCGTCTTGGGTTTCTACTTCTAAGTCAGAACGAGCATAACTCACGCACAACAAAGCATAACCTTGCCGACGCAATTCCAAGGATAATCCTACCGCCTCCGGTTGATAAATTTCCCCTGATACCACTCTGACAGCGCAAGTGGTACAAGCTCCATTACGACAGGAAAATGGCAACTCTACCCCTTGGTGTTCGGCAGTGTGGAGGATGTAGCGGTCATCGGGGACTTGCAGGGTGTATTCTTCGCCAGTGGCGCGATCGCGTACTTTAATGGTGTATGTGTCGGACATCTTAGATTTGGTTTTTAGGACGTTCAGAATCAGACTAAAAAAATTTCTTTCTTTATCTTTGCATTTTCTGGGATTTCATATTACGATGGTAAATCGTGACACCTGGAGAGGTGGCCGAGTGGTTGAAGGCGCAGCACTGGAAATGCTGTTTGGGGGCAACTTCAACGAGGGTTCGAATCCCTCCCTCTCCGTTACTCTTTGATCATATTAACCATCCTGGCTAGCTAGAAATAGTAGTTTGGATGGTTTAATTTTTGGTTGAATAAATAAAACTTATTCAACCCGGCAGCGATCGCCCTAAAAATTTACAATGAAGATAAGACTCTGAACCAGCCTTCATAAACTGCGTACATATAAACAAAGTTTTTCCCCTACTCCCCACTCCTTCACCCTTATGGTTTTAGGTATTCGCCCGTTAGCGGTTCAAGACTATCACCGCATGGCGGAAGCGGGAATTTTTCACAATTACAGTGAAGGAAATGTTACGCCCTCAAAGTTAGGGAAGTTTTGGTGCGTAGGCTTTGCCCGTCGTAGACATCGCTCTTAAGTTTGGCAGTGATAAAATTAGGCGATCGTTTGATAAAGCCAATTTTAAAGCTTCAGATCATTCTCATGTTGGCTAATCTATTACCACAAGCTTCTCAAGGAAATTAAGTAAAAACAGTATAATTTATCCTATAGCCTAATTTATCCTAATCCTGAGCGCGAAAATGGCAGAGGTATCTTTCAAGCTTTTCTTTTCTTACTCACACAAAGATGAACCTCTACGGGATGAATTAGCTAAACACCTGACTATCTTGGAGAGGCAGCGTGTAATATCAAGCTGGCATGACCGCAAAATACTACCTGGTGAGGAGTGGGATCACCAGATTAACGAGAATTTAAACACATCTGACATCATTCTGTTACTCGTCAGTTCAGACTTTCTTTTTTCTAACTATTGCTGGGATGTGGAAGTTAAAAAAGCAATAGAACGCCACAATCAAGGTGAAGCCTGTGTAATTCCCGTGATTTTGCGGCCTGTTGATTGGACTGGCGCACCATTTGCTAAACTGCAAGCTTTACCTAAGAATGCTGAACCTGTGGTGTCGAGAAATTGGCATACTCAAGATGAAGCGTTCGCGGATGTAGCTAGGGGTATTCGTGCTGCTGTGGAAAAACTCAAGCAGGAACGAGAAAAACGTCAACGCGAACTAGAAGAGGATAAGAGACGGCAACAGGAAACAGAAAAGGCTTTTACGAAAGCAGGAATTCGTACTTCTGTAGAAATACTCAAACAGAAACAAGAAGAACTTCAACCTCAACAAGAAACTGAGAAACTAGATCAAAATGAATTGGCCTCAGATAAAAGTGTAGACTATAGGCGTTTGCGCGATCTACTAGCCGCAAAAAAGTGGCAAGAGGCAGACTACGAAACCTATCTGGTAATGCTTCAGGTAGTAGGGCGTGAAAGAGGTGACTACATTAGGACAGAAGAACTATTGAACTTTCCTTGTACAGACCTTCGCACGGTTGACCGCTTGTGGGTAAAATATAGCAAGGGTCATTTTGGCTTCCGTGTTCAAAAAGAAATCTACTTGAGCGTCGGCGGGATGCCAGACGGTAATTATTACTCAGGAGCCTGGGAAAAATTTTGTGATCGCGTAGGATGGACAGTGAAGAGTCGTAGGATATCCTACGAGGACTTAACTTTTGATACATCCTCCCCTAAAGGACACTTACCTTGGACTTGGGGAAGTGTGCTACAAATATTGAATTTTCTCTTGGTTCTACCTCTTCTCTCGCATCGAGACTTATAAAGTGTAACATTTAAGCTTTTTCGAGATTTCTAAAGATTTATTACAAGCCTCTGAAGTACAGTAGAATCAACATTTCAAAGTCATACTCAAATATTCGGTGGATGTTCATTCATCTTTATCCACATTTTACGGACACGAATTAGTTGTGAACGATTCATTTTCAAAGCTGAAATTGTTGCATTACCAATAGGCGTAAGTCCTATTATCTCTGTTGCATCTTCATTCCAAGCGAAATGTTCTGTCCACAATTGCTGTTGTGGATGAAATAATTTGATTTTCTGTTGTGTGTTTGGATCAAGTGCTGTTTGACGCGATGCTTTATACCGATTACAAGAAGGACAAGACAAGCAGAGATTTTCAAATACGGTTTCTCCACCAGATGATCGTGGTGTGATATGCTCAAATTCAAAAGTAGTAACAGTCAAATACTCAGCAGTACGACAGTAAGCACAACAATTTGCAAACTTATTTCGTATCTGTCGCTGTAATTCCACAGAAATGTAAACACTCACGCCACTTTCGTTTTACCTTTTAATCTATTTAATGTATATCTAGCTCTAGTTTTAATAATGTTTAACTGATCAACTTGTGCTAGTAGACGATCTAAAATTATAGCTTCATCATCTGATAATTGATTTTCATCACTCTTAGCTAATAACTCATCTAATTGAGCCTGAGTCTGAGGAGATAATGTACTTTCTGCTAAAGCTGTTAACTCTTCTAAACTTAAACCAGTTAATATTTCAGCATCGGCTAATGATTGATTTGTTAGCTGATTGTATGTTTCTAAATCTAACAAGACACCAACGCGATCGCCTTGTTGATTGGTAATGTATTGCACTGATTCAGACATAGGTTTATTTGCCAATGTCGAGACATCTAATCATAGTCTATCAACCAATCAATTTTCATTGCATACTATGTTCTTTTAACATCCCCATCAATTTACGTTTACGTCCGTGGATGTCCATTAACTGTTCACGATAACTTGCCCAATCTGCTTGTCTACCAGATGCTAAGTAAGCAGCGCGTGTTTGCTTTAACCATGCGATCGCTTCACTGTAATATTCTGCTTTCCCTTCATCCATAATTCTTTCAGCACGGCGGCGGGAGTTGGCTATTACCCAGTCAGGATTGTGAGGAATAGCAGCTTTCATAACGCGGTGAACTAAGGCTGCATGATAATGACTGATTTCGCTCACTGTCGTAATTGCATCATCAATTAACCCCTCATGTAAAAGTATATCCACCTTGTCGGCTTGGATGGCCCAATTATCAGAGGCGCGGATAATTCTTAATAAGTCGGGTTTGATACTTTCCCAGTCTTCCCCAGCTAATTCTGCTATTTTTTGATAATCAACAAAGTGGGGCTTGACTTCAAAAGCCGCCTTGAGTGCTAATAAAGCCGCTTCATGATCGCTCAATTCCAAAGCCAAATCACTTGTCCAAACGCCTAATGCGTACTGACAATTACCCCATAACCTAAAACCAGCTTGGGCAATTTCCAAGGCTTGCGGTAATGAACCTTGTTCAGCCAGGGTTTTAGCTAAAGCAAAGGCTTCTTCCATTGAACTCATCTCAGTTTGGGCAGCTGTAACGGCTTCCTCTACTCTGCCTAAGCGTCCTAACATGGTGAGATAGGCTTGGGTTTGTCCTTCAGCTTGGGCTAAGTATAAGTATTCTTGGTAACGTTCTTGTCGTTCCAGAATTTTCAGCCGAATCATTGCCAAGTCATCAGCGTAATAGGGAATTTCTTGCACCCAAATTCCTCTTGTACTGATATGTCCTTGGAGAACCTGTATCATTTGTGGGTCATCCCAGCCTTGGCGTAAAGCTTCTAAAGCCATACCAAAGTCGGTATTCCATTCGTCTTGCCAGACTTCTAAATTCACCTGAATATCAACTTCTTCTTCTGGGGTAAGTTCAGCAGAAAGAATCGCCTCACACCAAGCAATATTCAATTCCCAGGCGATTTCATCATTATCAGCACCGTATTCTAAAACCTCGTCCCAATTTTCAGCGCAGGTAGAGGTAATGGCTTCGAGAGCAGCGATCGCATTATAACTTTCTCCACGTTCGCTCAACTCAAGAGCTGACTGCACTAAACTAAATAATTCTTCCGTCAGGGGATCTTCCTCATACCCCTGCTCAAAATAATTCACCGCATCCCGGAGAACCCGCTTAACTTGTCCCCGTAAAGCTGGCAAATTCACAGTAATTTGCCGTTCAGTATTGGCTGATAGTGGTTTTAGTACAGGATTAGTCATCCAACTGACATGCTGGTCGATGATATCAATCAGTTGAGGTTCTTCTGCAACTAATTCCTGGATCAGCCTTTGAGTCTGTACTTGATCTAAACGGTCGAGGAGTTTTTCTAGCGTAGGGCGTTGCTCAATAATATCTGGTTGACGAATTACTACAAGTGCCGTTGCCACTAGATGTTTACACCAACCATCAAAACTGTAAGCACAATTACAGTAAGCTGAGGTGACAGCTTTATCATCAAAGTTCAAGCAGACCCGATAAGGCTTGGCTTCATGACCTTCAACTTCAGCCTGGATCTGTTGACCACGTTGAGTAATTTTAGCTACAGCACCCGATTCAAAATAAGCCTCACCGCGTTGAAAGGACTTGGAATTAGCATAGCGGCGGACTGTAAATTCACTAATATTCGGAAAAGACATTAAGCGATCGCCTGGAAAAATCCTATAGGTGATTTTAAATCAAGATTACTGGTTCAGCTATAAGGGTGCAAATACTTTAACGGTCATAAGGCGGCGGAGGGGCAGGGGGCTGACAGGTGTAGGTTGTTAATAGAGCAGTGAATGATGGCTATCAAACCAACGACAGAATGATATTTTCATCCACCCCTATACCCCTATACCCCTATACCCTTACACCCTAAAACAGTGTCTTATAGGCAAAGTGTAAAAAACCTACACCTGTGAGGCGGTAGGAAGCAGAGGGAGATGAAAACAAAAGCAATCCCCAATTCCCCAAAAAGGGGGTTGCACTCATGGCAAGTGAAGTTGAGAATAGATAATGCGAAGCACACGGGGAAACAAACGTGAGTCATGACTTTGATTACGATTTAGTAATTATAGGAGCTGGTGTAGGGGGACATGGCGCAGCCCTACACGCCGTAAGTTGCGGCTTAAAAACAGCGATTATTGAGGCAGCTGATATGGGTGGCACTTGTGTCAACCGTGGCTGTATTCCATCTAAGGCGTTGTTAGCCGCATCTGGACGTGTGCGGGAATTGCGTGATGCCCATCACCTGAAGTCTTTGGGAATTCAAATTGGCGGTGTGGAATTTGATCGTCAAGCGATCGCTGATCACGCCAATAATCTGGTTTCTAAAATTCAAGGGGATTTAACCAACAGTCTCAAACGTCTGGGAGTCGATATCATCAGAGGTTGGGGTAAAATCGCCGGGACACAAAAAGTGACGGTGGTTGGCGATGGTGGGGAAAAAACCATCACGGCTAAAGATATTATTCTTTCTCCTGGTTCTGTACCTTTCGTCCCACCAGGAATTGAAATAGACGGCAAAACTGTTTTCACTAGCGATCAAGCTGTGAAGCTAGAAACCCTGCCACAATGGATCGCCATTATTGGTAGTGGTTACATCGGTTTGGAATTTTCAGATATTTACTCAGCTTTGGGCAGTGAAATCACTTTGATTGAAGCCCTTGACCAACTCATGCCAGGGTTTGACCGCGATATTGCTAAACTCGCAGAACGGGTACTCATTACACCCCGCGACATTGAAACCAAGGTGGGAATCTACGCTAAAAAGGTAATTCCCGGCTCGCCTGTAGTGATTGAATTGGCAGATTTCAAAACTAAGGAAGATGTCGATGTCATCGAAGTTGATGCTTGTTTAGTAGCTACAGGACGCATCCCAGCTACCAAAAATCTTGGTTTAGAATCTGTGGGTGTAGAACTTGATCGGCGTAATTTTATCCCCGTTGACGATCGCATGGCAGTGCTATCAGCCGGGGAAGTTGTACCGCATTTATGGGCAATCGGCGATGCTAACGGCAAGATGATGCTGGCACACGCAGCGTCAGCCCAAGGTATCGTTGCTGTCGAAAATATCGTCGGACGGGAGAGAAAAGCTGATTATCGTAGCATTCCCGCCGCTGCATTTACCCATCCTGAAGTTAGCTACGTCGGCTTAACAGAAACAGCCGCTAAGGAGTTAGGACAAGCCGAAGGTTTTGAAGTCGCTACCAGTAGAAGTTACTTCAAAGGTAATTCTAAAGCCTTGGCAGAAAACGAAGCCGACGGTATAGCCAAAGTCATCTACCGCAAAGACACCGGAGAAGTTTTAGGCGTACATATTTTTGGCTTACACGCCTCCGACTTAATCCACGAAGCATCCGCCGCAATGGCTAACCGCCAAACCGTCCAAAGTCTAGCCCATTTAGTCCACGCCCACCCAACGCTGTCTGAAGTGTTGGATGAAGCTTACAAACGAGCGATCGTTTAGATAGGGGTATAGGGGTGTAAGGGTAGAAGGACATTATTCGTACTAAGTTCTTTCCCCCTGCCCTATGCCCTCTGTCCCCTGTCCCCTGTCCCTGACAAGTGTAGGTTTCTAATAGAGCAGTGAGTGATGACTATCAAACCAACGACAGAATGATATTTTCATCCACCTCTACACCCCTACACCCTTATACCCTTACACCCTAAAACAGTGTCTTATAGGCAAAGCGTAAAAAACCTACACCTGTGAGATACCCAGTCCCTAGCCCCCAAACTATGCAAATCCGCCGCCGTCAACCAAATCCAGCTGTAAACGTTTCCTTCTTGCGTTATCAAGTTGCTGTGCCAGATGCACAACCGCAGCACATCCTAGAGGAAATTGTCTGGCATAAAGAAATAGAAGTTGAGCAAATGCGCGACAGAGTGCCTTTGAGAGAATTACAGAAGCAAGCTCTCACAGCACCTCCAACTCTTGATTTTGTCGCAGCTTTAAGACAAGGTAAAACTCAACCTGCGTTAATTGCGGAAGTCAAGAAAGCTTCTCCCAGTCAGGGAGTATTTCGGGAAGATTTCGACCCTGTAGCGATCGCCATCTCCTACCAACAAGGTGGCGCAAGTTGTCTTTCGGTTTTAACGGATAGTAAATTTTTTCAAGGTAGTTTTGATAACCTTTCTAAAGTCCGTGCTGCTGTGGATTTGCCACTACTGTGTAAGGATTTTGTGATTTACCCTTATCAAATCTATTTAGCTCGTCTGCGAGGTGCAGATGCAGTTTTATTGATTGCAGCCATCCTTAGTGATCAATACTTGAAATACTTCCTCAAAATTGCCAAATCCTTGAATATGGATGCATTAATTGAAGTCCATAACCTAGAAGAACTTGACCGGGTATTGGCTTTAGATGGTGTCTCTTTAGTAGGAATTAATAACCGTAATTTAGAAGATTTTTCTGTAGACCTGCAAACAACTTGCCAAATTTTGGCTGCTAGGGGTAGCCAATTACAGTCAAAAAATATTCTCGTTGTCAGCGAGTCGGGATTACATACCCCAGCAGATTTAAGCTTAGTATCACAAGCTGGTGCGGCGGCGGTGTTGATTGGTGAGTCCTTAGTCAAACAGCCAGATCCAGAATTAGCGATCACGCGTCTATTTTCCTAGTCGTCTTTAACGTATGAGCTAGAGGTGTAGGGGTATAAGGATGTAGGGGTGCAAGGGATAAAACTCATAACTAACGACTAACGACTTTGAAATTCCACCTAGTGGTACTACGTGTTTGTTAGTTGACTATCTAAAATTTAGGTTAAATATTTAGTTATTGTGTCAAAATTGACTTGGCAGCAATTAGAAAGCCAGATTTCAAAAATTACCCAATTGATAACTACATGGAGCAAATTCCCCTACCTTCACCTATCCACTACGAACTTATACTGCAACTATTAGAGAGACAAACTATGTCAGCAGTCAGTAGTAACCCTGAACTGCGACATCAGGTTAATCAACTAATTATTACTCTTCGTAAGGCAGTAGTCCAACAAAAGCAATTAGAAGAAGCTTGTCAGGGTTCTTCTGTACCCGTAGAACACCGTTGGTCAATTAATCATCAGAAGAATTCCTAATCAACTACGACTAGGTTTGTACCTAGGTAATGGGTTAATCCCACTACGCTACAGCAAATTTCAATACATCATAAAATCTATTGAAGGTATCTGAATGTTGTGACGAATCAAGTTAAATAGCTAAACAGAATTAATTACACACATTGTTTCTCTCTTCCTTACACCCTATCCCTATTCGCTCTCTCCACTCATGAACTTAATTTGTGCGACTATTTAGGGGTAAGCTTCTGCAAAATCACAAATTGGATGATGGATTTAGCCGTAACACACGCCACTGTCTTGATACAGCTAAATTGTTAGACTATAGCATTAGCGATTGATTCCTCACCCCACTTTGGAAACATCTTAGCAAGTCATAACTCAGTACAGGCCAAAGACCCCGCTCCCCATAATAGGGTTAATCAACGCTCTCAGTAGAAAAAAGCGATATTTTTAAGATTTTATGTGGCAACCTGATCTTTTTAACCATAAAATCGAAGACAAGGTAAAGTTCGCCAGAACAGAAGCCTTAAATTCAAAATACCGCTCAGAAATCAGGGTTAAAAGCTATCACTAAATCTCCAATGGTAGATCGGATAAATGATATCGCTTGGCAAGCTCATCAAGGTAGCGTTGCAGCGATTATTCAATTATTGAACGACAAGCTCGCCACTTCTGGTGTGAGAATCCGGGCTGTTTTTGCCGATGGTGTCTTACAACTGTTGTGTGAAGCGGCTAAAGTTGAGTTACTAGAGCAATCTAGCCTAGTAGAGCAAATCAAGCAAATCCTTGAATCCATTGCACCGCGGAATATTCGCCGCATCAAGATTAATAGTCGAATTGTGCGGGAACAGCAATTATTGTGGTTGACAGAAATTGAGCGCGAAAATCAATTACTCTGGTCACAGGAAATTTCCCTGGCTCAACCAAATATTGTGCAGCAGCTAATTAAAGACATTCAAGCCGCACAAACTGAACTCGGACAAAATAATTTACCTGAGTTCTCATCACTAACTAACAAAGATAAATTTAGGAAAACACCCAAAGTTAAATGGCAATCAGCACTCGGTTTATGCTTGCTGCTGTCACTGGGTTGGATTGTGTATACCCAATTTGGCGAACAACTGAAAAACTTAGTCAAGCTAGAAAATAACGGTAATTTTGCCACAGCTAATAGTAACCAGACGCAATCAGCAGGTAATAAATCTGATGATTCATTCGCCGCAGCAGTAAGGATTGCGAATCAAGCTTCTGCGACTGGTAAAACAGCAACAACCTCAACGCAATGGTTAGAACTAGCAGCTATGTGGCAAAGAGCTTCTGATTTAATGGCGGCCGTACCATCAGATCACAGTCGCTATCAAGAAGCAAAAATACGCACACAATTGTATAAAAAATATAGTGAGACAGCACAACAAGAAGCAGCCAAGAGTAAGCTGTAAGTGAGACATATTGCAACACTTTACATTACCAATGTAAATAAAATTTACTTCAAATAACTTAAGTAACACACAATATTTTTGTGTGTAAAAAGCCTATATACTTAAGTACATCTGCTCTAGAAGCAGAAATATTTTAAGTATAAATATAAGATTTTATCTATGAGTTATATTACTTGTAGTAAGGGGCATCAAAGTTCCTTCGGGTCTAACTTTTGTTCCACCTGTGGGGAATCATTACAAAATTCCCACCATAATTTAGATCCTACCTTGATTGGTATCCAACCGGGAACTAGATTACGCGATCGCTACATCGTCAGAGAAATGCTAGGTCAAGGTGGCTTTGGCAGAACTTACATCGCAGAAGATACAGGTCGTTTTAACGAAAAAGTTGCTCTGAAAGAGTTTATTCCTTCTTTGCAGGGAACTGGCGCATTGAATAAAGCCGTAGAGTTATTTCAACGAGAAGCCGTCACCCTCTATCAACTACAACATCCACAAATACCTAGATTTTGGGAAGCTTTTCAAGAAAATTCCCGATTATTTCTTGTGGAAGACTTTATCGAAGGTCGCACCTATGAATCATTATTGAATGAGCGTCTTAGACAAGGCGGACGCTTTAGTGAAGCTGAAATCATGAAATTGTTTCAGGACTTGCTTCCCGTCTTAAGCTACCTGCACCGTCAAGGCGTGATTCACCGTGATATCTCTCCCGATAATATTATTCTCAGCAGCAAAACAGGACTTCCTGTCTTGATTGACATGGGTGCTGTCAAGCAAGTCACCTTTAATGTTGCCACTAATCTGCAAACAACACCAACCCCAGGAGGGACTAGTATTGGTAAGGTTGGTTATGCACCTGATGAGCAAATCAGATTAGGAATTGTTGCTCCCAATAGTGATTTATATGCTTTAGCTGTAACAGCTATTGTCTTGATGACTGGTAAACAACCGCAACAATTGTTAGATCAATACACATTAACTTGGAAATGGGATAAGGAAATTACCGTCAGTTCCCTCGTGAGTCAAGCTCTAAATCAGATGTTAGCATCAAGGGGTGATCATCGTTTTCAGTCTGCGGATGAAGTTCTATTATTCCTAGGTTTGACACAGACTAATTCCGGGTACTCAACACCTAATTATTCCGAAAATCCTCCACCCAATTATCAAAATCAAGGCTATTCTGCACCAAATTCTTCTGGAAATCCTCCACCCAATTATCAAAATCCAGATTATTCAACGCCTATCTATTCTGCTAACTCTACATCTGATCCAGCAAATAATTCAGGTTGTGGGCGTATTTTTGATGAATCTATTCCTGTTCCTCAAGAAATTAAAGGTTGGAGTTGGGGAGCGTTTTTGTTGGGAGTTTTTTGGAGTATTGGTAACAAAGTTTGGATTGGTCTTTTATGCTTTATACCCTACATAGGCTTTGTAATGTTAATTATCTTAGGCATTAAGGGTAATGAGTGGGCATGGAAAAGCAAAAGATGGGCTAGTGTTGAAGCTTTTAAAGCTAATCAAAGAACATGGGCAATTGTTGGTATTTGTTTAACCGTCTTCTTTGTGATTATCGGTTTTTTAGCTGGTTTAAGCGGTAGCTAGGACAATCAAGTAAAAATAAAAAGCTGAAATTATAGACTACATAGCCAACGAGAAATAGATGCAACTTGATTCTCCTCGTTCAAGTTAGCAGCATTACTAAGAGTTCCGTTCTCTAGTTGACTCCAGATTTCACGAGCCATCCTTTTTGCGATCGCCGATCCCACAAAGAAAGTAAAAGGTGAATGCCCAACTCTGGAAAATGCTTCACGTATGCGATTTAGTGCCGCCTGTGCCGTTTTCCAATGCTCATCTGCACCTGCGGGATCGATACCGCCTTTCAGCTCGCCTAGTGCGATAACAAACGGCGCAACTACAGATGGGTGAATTGAGCTAGATTTATTCGCTAACAACTCCGTTGGAGCAAGATTAAATAAACATAAATCCACGTTACTTTTAACTAAAGGAACAGTTAGGTTGTAAATGAGTGTACGATTGCCAAGCTCGCTTTCCCAACTGATTCCACGTAAAGACAACTCAATGTCTATGTCATCATTTGTCATAGCTATCCATTTTTTCGTTTTTGAATGTTGCCAGTGATATTTTTTACCAGCAATTGTCAAAGTCGAAAGGATAGCACGAGTGAGTTTTCTTTGTGCCAAAGCTCCACCAACGTTACGCATTGAGCCACCCAGCGTATCACCACGAGTTAGCAAAAATCTAAAGACCAATTCTTCCACAAAGTTTGTACCTGCTGGCTCAAGAAAATTTCTGATAAGACCATTGATTGCTTCAATTTTATCCTCTAGCATCAAATGAGCCAGAGATTTGTCAGACAGTCCCGCCGCAGTTAATAATCCCATCTCAATCCCCTGAACGTTTAGCAAATCAACAGGGCTTTCAGCTTGACTAGCTGCCTCGTGAAGTATCCTGGCTTCTGCAACGTAAGGTGTAGCCCGTCGATTCTTTTCTAGGGCGAGTGCTACAAAACCTGCACGAGTGGCTGCATAAGTGGTTACAAGGTCATCACTAGATCTGAAGGGGTGACAAAGAGGTTACAAAGCAGACTGTATAAAGTGCATAGCATGTAATCCTTTCTGGAAATAGAGTAGTTTACTGGGCTTTAAACGCATGAATTCATGAGCTAAATCAGCCCAAAACTCCATCGCACCTA
>DVDT01000052.1 GCA_015296085.1 Trichormus sp. M33_DOE_039
AGTCAGACCATCCCCACTCCAGACTACTGAGTAAACCCCACTCTCATGACCTGCCAGAGTCAGTCGACAATCCCCAGTCCGCACATCCCACAGTTTGACTGTCTCATCCTCACTACTACTAGCCAGAGTTAGATCATCCCCGCTCCAGGCTACCGACCAAACCCAATCGCTATGACTAGCCAGAGTCAGGCGACAATCCCCAGTCTGCACGTCCCACAGTTTGACTGTTTTATCATTACTACCACTAGCCAAAGTCAGACCATCCCCACTCCAGACTACTGAGTAAACCCCACTCTCATGACCTGCCAGAGTCAGTTGACAATCCCCAGTCTGCACATCCCACAGTTTGACTGTATTGTCACCACCACTAGCCAGAGTCAGACCATCCCCACTCCAGGCTACTGAGGAAACCACACTCTCATGACCAGCCAGAGTCAGGCGACAATCCCCAGTCTGCACGTCCCACAGTTTGACTGTTTTATCATTACTACCACTAGCCAGAGTTAGATCATCCCCACTCCAGGCTACTGACCTAACCCAATCGCTATGACCAGCCAGAGTCAGGCGACAATCTCCAGTCTGCACATCCCACAGTTTGACTGTCCCATCATCACCACCACTAGCCAAAGTCAGACCATCCCCACTCCAGGCTACTGAGTAAACCCCACTCTCATGACCTGTTAAGGTTAACAACTCCTTACCACTGTTAGCATTCCACAACCTCACCCTGCCATATTCCTCACCTGTCGCAAGAAGTTTCCCATCAGGACTAAAAGCAACTGTAGAAGCACCGATCAATACCTTAGCAAAGACCGACTCTTGTAAATCTGCCCCAGTCAAATCAACACTGTGCAGACTCGCCCGACTAAAATCAACACCTGGAAGCACCGTCTGACTTAAATCCTGTCTTTCTAATGCAAAACGATTACCTTTAATTAATAACTGCACCGCATTACTACCACAGTAACCAGCCTCTACTTCAGTTTTGCCCTTAGTTCCTTTAACTACCTCTAACAAACGTTCATTAGCTGAAGCAGACAACATCGGCAACATCAAATCCAACACTGCTTTTGCTAACAGAGTTTTACCAAAAGTTTGAGTTAAATCAGCCTCACTAATCCCCTGGTCATAGGGCATAGTATCAACAATTTCCCGAAAATCATCAGCTAAAATACCCAATTTCCTAGCAAACTTATAAGCAACAAAAAACTCTAATAAAGACCGATGAGCAGGATAATAATCACCATCAGCATTACGAATTAACATAGTTTGACCCATCATGTCATAATGCCAATGGTCTAAATCTTTTTGTTCCTGTACTTCCTGACTAAAACAACGCCGAATCCGGTCAGGAAACTCCTTATAATTGAGAGTCATCCTTTCAGTAGACAGCATTTCCCAAGATAATTCACACAGGAAATATAACTTCTGTGCCATTGATGTAAAAGTGCGTGCAGATTTAATATCCCGTTCCATTTTGTGACGCACTGCATACAGATAAACACGGGAAATATCTACAGGTTTTCCAGCTTCAATCTCCGGTAAAGCTTCAATAATTAAATCAATCATCACCGGACGACGCGCCAAATCTAATAATTGTTGATTATGAGTAATATAGTCAACAGTTTCCGGTTTGGCTTTAAAACTGATAACTTGTCTAATTTGCTCATCATTCAACTTTTCTAATTCTAAAACCTCAAATTGTGGCGGTTCTCCTGTTAAATTTGCAGTAGAAGCTTTTAACTCTGCATTTAATAACCTACGTCCTTCCAAAGCTTCTGGAAAGTGTTCCGTGCGACAAGTTAAAATCGCCTTTGCACCAGAAACAACCACCCTAGCAAGCTCCCAAAAATTATTAATCATCGCTTGACGATCTACCCGTGCAGCCATTTCGTCAAAGCCATCAAAAATTAATAATAATTTCCCCATCCGGTTTAGCTGCTCAAAAGCCGCATAATTTGCTAAACCAATCTGATGTTTCCGAAAAAAGAACTCAGAAAATAGAGATTCAATCGTTACAGCTTTTGCATAATCCCGCAAAGGAATCACTAAAGGAATACGCGGTAAAGGTGAACCATCTTGTTTAGCCTGACGATATTTTTGTAAAGCCTCCCAAGCATAATGAAAAGCAAACCAAGTTTTACCTGTACCAAATTCCCCTAAAATTGATAAGTGTTCCTTAACTGGATCAGCTAACCAGTTATTAACATAGCGGTCAATCCAACCGTCTTCTTTACCATAGTGGCTAATGCCAATGCGCCGCTTAGTGACTAAATCAACTTCTTCTTTAATACAAGCTAGTGGCACATAATATTTATTTATTCCTTTTTCTGTCACCTGCTTTTCTAACCATTCAAAATAGCCACTAAAATCAGCGTCAGCTTCAATTAATTCATCTAAGGTATAACAATAAACTCCTGAATCATTGGCTTGTGCGACTTTCTGTCTGGCTAACTTGCTCACTCTCCGAGGTGCAACCACCCAACCTTCATCAGTTTTATATTTTTCTGTCCCTTGTTTAACAGCATTCACATCATGAATACTTGCTTCTCCCTCCACACCGCGAATAAAAATGCGGTCATAACCCCGACGTTTAGGGATATTAATAATCCATTCAAAATATTCAGCTTCTAAAACTTCAGTCGGTTCAAATTTATAACCGAGTGCATTAAACCACTCACGCAAATTTTTAGCTAATTCCGTCTCTCTTTCTACTGGCGACGGTGGTAATAATTGCTGATAACTTTGTGCTAATTGGTTAATTTGCTCTTGAATTGCTGGTAAATTGAGATATTTAACCTGTTCACTAACTTGATTTAAAGTACGTTGTAATTTATCTAATTTATGGTCTTGTAAAATTTCTGTAGGTGTTCTGGCTTGTTTAGCCACTTCCAGAAATAAACGGGCAAATTCTGCTACTTCCCTATGAGAGTCAATATTTTGCTGTTTAATTTCATCACCAATTGCATAACTGTCAATATAATTATCTAATTCTTGAAAATTGAAATTTTTATTCTGACTGAACGCCTGTTCAAAATTATTTTGAATTTCTGGTTGTCTAAACAACTCTAAAATAACCTTGGGTTTTTCTAACCCATATTCAATTAAGGTATAACGATAAATACATTCAAAATCATTTTGTGGTGCATCCGGTTGCAAACCAAACTTTTTGAGTATTTTTAATACTGTTTCGTTACGACTAACTTGATCTTGAACACGCTGAACACCCTGACCAACTAATTCACTAATAATATCATCAATAATAAACATACTATTTATAAATTTCCATTAAATGCGAACATCTTGCGGATTAGATACCCAACTTTTTTAAGAAGTCGAAGATTTTGAAGAATGCTATATTAAGCTTTTGTTAGTGACAATTCACTAAATCTTACTGTATAAAAAGTATAATCAGTAATAAATATTAATTTAAATTTTTATATTTAATTTATGTTTATATACAGAAATTGATAAACCAAGGAAATACTTTTTTAATAGAAAATTCACTACCTCAAGACAACTAAGATACAGCAAAATCTGTGTATTGTTGTAGTTCGACTGGATGGAAACCCCAAATAATATCTTCGCGGAGAATGCCAGCTTCTAACAATGCTCTAAGAATTAAGCAATAAATTTTAAATAGACAAGATTTTCACAAATTCATCTAAAGAATTCACAGCGATACCTTCTCTACGAGACGCTGCGCGAACGGTAAGCTACGCTAACGCAACATCCATTAAAGTTTCTAATTGTTCTAAATTCTTACTTTCCAATTGTGCTTGTACTACTGGGGAATTTCGCCAAAACGCAGTTGCAATACCCGCATTAACTGCCGTCGCGCACCTTCCTGAATACCTTTTTGCTCAATTTCCTGATACCAAGGTGATTCACGTAACATAGCCATATCTCACCTCATAATTTGTTGCACTAAAGTGTCACAGGATGATTGTTCAGTGTAGTAGTTATCGCTAGGACATCATAATATTCTTTGACTTGACGTAGAGCATCTAAGCATAGTGATCGCCTTCTTCGCTGCTCATAGTAAATTTACGTAACAAAAAAGCGATCGCCTGACAAAATATGTTCAAAGGCGATCGCTTCACAAAAATTTTAGATGACAGACATAGAGAGTACTGAGTAATCAATTCTTCAATTTTGAATTTTGTTCGCCTTTGGCGTTCCCGAAGGGTATTTTGAATTGATTTGTCCCCAGTCCCTTTGCTTACACGTCCTGTTCACTTAACTCACGAGTGATGTGGTCAAATGGCTCATCTACAAAAGCAGTATTGGTTATACCCGCAGATGCTACTTGTTCTTTCACCAAATCCTTGAGAATTTGCACACCGCGAACTGTGGGAGCAATAGGTACACTCAGAGAATTGTAAGTTTCCCGGAGACCTTGCAACACACGCTCGTCTAAAACATTAGTATTACCAGCAACCAGCGCGTATGTAGCGTAGCGCAGGTAGTAATCCATATCTCGCAAACAAGCTGCGTAACGACGAGTTGTATAAGCATTACCACCAGGACGAATCAATTCTGGTAGTTCTTCAAACAACTTAGCACCGGCTTGCTTAACAAGTGCAGCCGCATTCGAGTTAATTGCAGCAGCAGCTTGGACGCGAGCTGTGCCACTCTCAAAATAGGATTTCAAGCTATCGATCGCATTCCGGTCAAAATAACGACCAGTTACGTCATAATTCTTAATCAAGGTTGTTACCGCGTCACGCATTCCTTCTTCTCCCAATCGTTGATATCGTGGTTTGATATTTATTTGGCTGCACTTACGCACCAGTAAATTTTTGTGCTATTTAAATATAGATTTGGCACAAAAACCATTTATCCATTATTTAAGGATTCTATGTCAAAGTTGACCCCTCTGAGATTAACTTTCCCTCTTTTGTGCAGATGTCGAAAGAAAGGTTAATATTACCTGTAATCCAGATGATCTGTAACAACCACTACAAAACTCTCTAATGTTGAGAATCTACGATATTTCAGGTGTGTCACAACTTTGTTCCGCTCAGTAGGGTTAGGATGCTTTGGCAAGATTCTGGTTTGACGTTAAGAAATTGGCAGAGAAGGAGTAAAAATGACAACCCCACAAGAAGTCTTGAAAATGATTCAAGACCAACACATCCAGATGATTGACCTAAAATTCGTCGATACACTCGGCACTTGGCAGCACCTCACCGTGTTCCAAGACCAGATTGACGAAAGTTCATTCTCTGATGGTGTACCCTTCGACGGTTCCAGCATCCGGGGTTGGAAAGGCATCGAAGAATCAGACATGACAATGGTGCTAGATCCTAACACCGCTTGGATCGACCCATTCATGGAAGAGCCAACACTCAGCATAATTTGTAGCATCAAAGAACCTCGTACTGGCGAATGGTACAACCGTTGCCCACGAGTTATCGCCCAAAAAGCAATAGACTACCTAGTTTCTAGTGGTCTGGGTGACACAGCTTTCTTTGGCCCTGAAGCTGAATTCTTCATTTTTGATGATGTCCGCTATGACCAAACTGCCAACGAGGGATACTACCACGTAGATTCAATAGAAGGCCGTTGGAATTTCGGTAGAAAAGAAAGCCCCAACCTCGGTTACAAAACCCGCTTCAAAGAAGGTTACTTCCCTGTTTCGCCAACAGATACTTTCCAAGATATGCGGACAGAAATGCTGTTGACGATGGCAAAACTAGGTGTGCCGATTGAAAAGCATCACCATGAAGTAGCCACCGGTGGTCAGTGTGAATTGGGCTTCCGCTTTGGTAAGTTAATCCAAGCTGCTGACTGGTTGATGACCTACAAATATGTCATCAAAAACGTAGCTAAGAAATACGGCAGAACCGTTACCTTCATGCCCAAACCTGTGTTTGGTGATAATGGTTCTGGGATGCACACCCACCAGTCGATTTGGAAAGATGGTAAACCTCTGTTTGCCGGTGACAAGTATGCTGGTTTGAGTGACATGGCACTGTACTACATTGGTGGTATTCTCAAACACGCACCAGCATTGTTGGCCATCACCAACCCTTCCACCAACTCTTACAAGCGTCTAGTACCTGGTTATGAAGCACCTGTAAACTTGGCTTACTCCCAAGGTAATCGTTCTGCTTCTGTGCGTATTCCTCTCTCTGGCACTAACCCCAAAGCCAAGCGTTTAGAGTTCCGTTGTCCAGACGCTACCTCTAACCCTTACTTGGCATTTGCAGCCATGCTGTGTGCTGGTATCGATGGTATCAAGAACAAAATTCATCCCGGTGAACCTTTAGATAAAAATATCTATGAACTCTCTCCAGAAGAACTGGCGAAAGTTCCTTCCACCCCCGGTTCTTTAGAACTAGCTTTGGAAGCACTGGAGAACGACCACGCTTTCTTGACAGAATCAGGCGTATTCACTGAAGACTTTATCCAAAACTGGATTGATTACAAGTTAGCTAACGAAGTTAAACAGTTACAATTGCGTCCTCATCCTTACGAGTTCTATCTCTATTACGACGCTTAATTAATACCTGTTTGCAATCTATAATTCCAGAGATAAAATTGGCCACCCTTGGGGGTGGCTTTTTTCTGGGAATAGTCACGATATATTTGAACTTCGTTATACTGTTCTAGCTCATAGCCGCATTGCTGCGACCGTAAATCATTCTTGTAGTCGGATCAATCTTCCCTTGGATTGGATTCCAATAGTGAGATATTTCTTCCGCAGGAAGACCCATTTCTTGTGCCGCACGCATCAGCATCGATTGTTGACGATTTTTGATTTGCTGATATTGGCGCATCATAATGGCACGAGATTTTTCTTGAATAGACATAACACAGCCTCCCTATGGATTTAGAAATATTAGATTAATCTTTAGCTCTCTATTAATCAATTTAGCAAAAATTCTGTAACATAAACTACTAAATTGAGTTTTTGTTATAAAAGTTAACATCTATGTAATATTGAGTACAGTAGGCAAAATTCATATTCAGTCAATACTGTAAGAAATACTTATCTCTAACCTGATGATCTAGTTGTTACCGTTGTTTACATTTTTTCAGGGCAAAATATCAAGATTTCATAATCAGATTAAGATTTGCTACTGATCTGCTGCGGCCAGATCAGGAAAGTCTCACTTATATGATTTGAAGCGTTCTTTAATTTTATTGGTCTTTATTCTTTTCGCAGGGTACTTTAAATTTTGAATTGATTTAGAATCACTATTGTAAAGAAATGTTATGTTCTTGTGCCTAGTTTCTGACTGACAGCCATAAGGAAAATCCAGGCCATGAGCAAATCCCTCATAGTTAATAAATCTTCACTAAAACCATGACAGTTGTTTATCCACGGAAATTCCAAAATACTTTGAGTGCAAGGGACGTACTCAAACAAGTAGTAAGCGATCGCGAGATTCACTTGATCACCCTCAACCGCTATCGTTATAGTGAGCAGCGCAGCTGTAAAGACTTAACCGACTTAATAGAACGACTTAACGGCAAACCACCAGAACTGATTAGAGACTTATCCAACCACATAGCCGATGAAGCTCGTCATGCCATGTGGTTGACTGATTTATTAGTAGAATTGGAGGCAAATGTAGGGACACCCCCAGGTTCTTCTTATATAGACGAATTTGAAAGACTGCTAGACAGTGAACAGCAAGATCCTGCCAAAGATCTGGAAGATTTTGTAATTTCTACCCTTGCTGCCATCAACGTCACCGAAAAGCGGGGTTGTGAGTATTTTTCCGCCCACATTTATGCTCTCAAACAAGCACCCCAAACACCAGAAAATATTAAAATTCGCGAAACAATCGCCAAAATTCTCCCAGAAGAAGCTGGACACGTCCGTTGGGGGAATCGTTGGCTAGCACAGATAGCAGATAAAAGTCCTGAACATCGCCAAAAAGTTGAGCAAGCCAAGCGCAAGTACGCCGCTATTGAACAAGCGGCTTTTGAATCAGGAATGGATATTACTTTAGGTGCAGAACTACGACGAGTTGCCAACCTAGTAGAAATAGCTAACACCATGCCTGTTTGGGAACGTCCCCAATATCTCATGGAACGCCTACCGCAAACATTGTTAGCACCAAACTTGCAATTTACCAGAATCCAGGCTGCACAAAGAGCTTGGCAGCGTGATCCCCAAGCATTTTTTGATAAGTTTGTGCCAATGTTTTTAAACGGGATACAGAAAATAGAAAATAAATCCCAGAAAACCAAATCATAAAGTGATTTTATCTGGTGATTGAATGTAGGGAATTTTAAACCTTTTGGCAGAGGGAAAAGATGATTTTTTTAGTCTTCTTTAATTCTGTCCTCTGCCTTTTTTCCGTCAAATTTTTTCAACCTGAATGACACCCTGGAAATAAAATCGAGCTAGACATAAGGTCTGAAGAGTGGTGATGCTGTCAATCAGAGTGTTTAAATGCTTAATGCTTGTAAGACCAGAGTTCAAAAATTTGTCTTCTTGCAAAAGATTCTCTTAAAAGAATTCAATAGTGTTGAGTTTGTTTTTTATTGGACAGATACTTATGTCACAACCGATATAACCCATGAATACTAGACATTGAAGTAGCTGTGAAGTTGAGATTTCATAATATCTCTTCGTCCACTACCACGATTAGGTGCAGTATCTTCTGGTTGGTTGCGCTGAGGTTTTTTGTGTAGGGAGACTAGATTCTGTTTAATTACTGATGAAGTAGCAAAATTTTGATTGCCCATCTGTGATACATCAAATGTCAATGAAGCAAATACCAAACTCGAAATTAAAAATGGAACAGCAGCACGCATTTTAAAATTCTCTCTGTGAACTTTCTTATTTACTGCTACTGATATTTTTGGTAAGAGTCCGGAAATTTCTAAAAAAAAGTAGTCCTTTTTACTAAAAAAAAAATTAGCTAGGATATAATTCTAGGCTTTCCACTAAAAGCCAGTTACCAGAATAATTTAGATGACCCCAGACAGTGATGTGTTGTTGATGGGTTAAATCTTGCAGTTGCGCGTCTATATGCGATCGCCTGGTCACAAGCTGCCAACTTTGGCCTAGATTAGCAGGTGGAAAAGTGATAGTAAAACTGTAATCATGCTGATTTGCAACATGAAACATGCCCGTAAAGCAGTCTGCGCTCCGTGATAATACTTGGTAAGAGTCTGAGCTATAGTAATTATCTACCGATGAAGCGGGGCAATTGCCATTATGGGGATAGGCTTGAGGCTCATGCAGATAATACGTTTGCCATTGCAGCCATTCTGGATGATCGGGTGCAAGATTAAATAAAGGTATGATACTTGCTGGGGCGTGTTGGTCTTGCAATAAAGCTTCCTGCAAAGCCTTGACAGGTAAATCTCGCGGTTGACAATTTAACTCCACACACATAGCCGCCGCCATTCCAGCCGCTTGACCGATACCCAACACGACGGGTTGTAATCTGGTTGCACCATTGGCAATATGAGAGACTGAAATATTTTTTTCACAAACTAATAAACCATCTGTGGTAGCTGGAACTAAACAACGGTAGGGAATAGTAAAGGGTGTTCCCGTCCAGCGTCCTCCCCAACGGATAGATTTTGGTTGTAGTGGCAGGTCAAAACCGGGATAATGGTGATCGTTAGCGTAGTTCGCGATCGCAATACTATCTGGAAATAAAGCTGCCACCCTACCCCCTGCAACTGGTAAAATGTCCTGTTCTCTTACAGTAGTCAGTCCCACCAAGCGGCGACTTTCTCTGTAATAGGGATGCAGAGCAAAAGCTGGATGAGCATGAGGAAAAACTTGCACTGCCAAACCATAACGCCGACCTAGCTGATTTTGAATGAAGTGGGCAAAATTTTGGCTGTGCCAACGACATTCTTGTAAAAAATCATGTTTAGATGAAGTTGATTCTATTAACCGTTCTACCCCTTCACCGTAGTCATTACCACAGATAGGCCAGTTAATCATAAATAGATTACCCGGCAAGCGGCCATAGTTCAAGAATTTCTCTGCACCGTAGTTTTTCCACGCACCAACAAAAAGAGAAGGATCATAATTTGGCGATGGGGGAATTTCTGGGGCAACATCTGCACCAAAATCTTGTATTAAGACCACCCAAGTTGGTGACTGTACAGGATATCTATTAGTGATGGGGTTAAATTCAATAGGTGCGCTGGGTTCTCCCCATTCAGACTGTAGTTCCCAACCCCAACGGTAAGGTATCTCTGCTAAGGCTAATAAATCTCCTAACTCTGTCCCGTCAAGAATAACTTTGGCTTGGACAGTAAAATCTGCAAACCGCACACCAGTAATACAGCCATCTTGCTGCAGCACTTCTAGAGGTACTTGTTCAGAAATCCAATGCAGATTTGCTAAATCTTTGACCCAATCAGCAAAAATTTCTGCACCTACATGGGGATCATAACTAAAAAAGCTTACCCAACTGTTATTTAATCCCCCTGGTTGTCGTTGCTGTAATTCCTGCAAAAACGCTCCCCATAATCCTGTCTGAAACGCCATTAATTCATTGCCATCAGGGGCAGACACTCCGGCGGATGTTAACATTCCCCCCAACCAAGGAAATTCACTCACAAGGATAGTGTTAGCACCGCGTCGCGCCGCTTGGATAGCCGCAGCTGTACCTCCAGTTCCACCACCAACAACTAAAACATCAGTTATATAAATTTGATGAGTCATAAATAGAAATTTACGTATTTTTGATCAGGATACATGAGAAGTTGTCCTGTTATATCAGCATTTTATTATTGCCTGATGTTTGTTATAGCTAGGAATTAAATAATCTTGATTAGTATCACATTAATTATTTTTCGTATTTTTACTGAAAAAACAATTAATTGGCGGGGGAATACTAATAAATAAGAAGTATTGTGTAGTAACAATGGAATTTTTATTTATTTTTATTTGGTTTCATTTCTCAATATTTTGCCATGAAATTGGGCATTTTATGGCTGCAAAGATAGTTGGTTTTAACCCGCATTTCGTGAAGATTGGAAGTGGGAAGAAGATATTAGAATTGATGTTTTTAGAATCCCGAATAGAATTTTGTCTTATACCAAGTGGCGGTATCACTTATACATCTAACTTAAGCTTGGAAAACATGAGAGCTAAATTGATATTTATGTATTTAGCTGGCCCCATGATGAATTGTTTATTACTTGTGTTAATTATTATTTTTGACAAATACAGCAACTTATTTTTTAATATAAATCACATGGATTTATATACTAATTTTATCAGCTTTTCGAGTATACATGAAACTTTCTTATTTATTGGCAATCTTTTGCCATTTGAATCCAATATATACGGAAGAAGTCATCCAACTGATGGCAAACAAGTTTTAGATGCTCTAACTAAAACTAATGAACAATTTATTCAAAAAAAGTTAGGTTTAGCTAGATATAGCATCAATGAGGATGATTCTTCAATTGATTTTTTTAACAATGATTTGAAAACATTACAAATATTATATAAAGCACAGGCAGAATTGCATAAATGTAATTTTAATCAAACAATTAAATTGTTAGAGCAAATTTTAATCAATGATAATCTGATCACCAGAGATAAACTTTATATACTTGATATTTTAATTTCAGTTGTTATTGATCATGAACAGATTCAATATTTGCAAAAAGCTGATATTTGGTCTGCTCAAGCACTAGCACTAGCTGGTGAAATTAAAACTATTCAAGGAACTAGGGGAGCTATTTTAATCGAATTAGGTAGATACAGTGAAGGTAAAGAAATGCTTTTACCTTTAACGGCAGTAGATAATGATGCCATTGATATAGCAGTTAGTTGTTGTTATATTGCTAAAGCAGATCATTTCTTAGGTAATGATAATAGTGTCAAAGATTGGTTAAAGAAAGCTGCCAAGACTGGTACTGCAAGGCATATTCTGTTAAGAACGCAACAACAACTTAATTGTTTTATATAAATTAACAGAAATTATTTGAGTTTAAATTACAGCTTTTTGGGATTCTTTAACAACAAAACCAATACTGCACCTGAAATAATACCGCCTAGCCAACCCCAAAGAGCATTCACTAAAATCCACCAGCCTGCTTGCTCAACGAATGGCCGCAGTAGCCACCATTGAATGATCCCCACAATAGGGCCTACCCAAATGAAGGAGTATTCAGGGTAAGGGCCGCATATCAGAACAGAAAGACAAGTACCTAAAGTCGTTCCTAATAGCCACCATTTTTCAGAAATGGGGATCTGTCGCCTTAGAACTAATAATTGCATGAAACCCATTGTCAAACCCATCGTTGCAGCTACAGCTTGATAACTTAGGAATGTACCAAGAGGCTTGACTATTGCATAGGCGATCGCAGTGAAAATAAAGCCCCCAATCAAACCCACAACATTCACTAATACCCATTGCAAATAAAAACCTAGCCCTACCGTTGGAGTTTGAGCAGACACAGCCACCGATGCAGCAGACTCAGACTGTTGCGGAATTTCTTGACGGTACTGTGCGGGAACTGGAGGTGGAGGTGAATACAAGGGGGGTTCAGTATTAATAGGTTGGCGTTGGGAGGGATCAACGGGCAATGTTGGTGTCTGTCCTGGATAGGTTGGTGTTTGTGTAGGTATTTCAGCAGCATTCCCTAACTGCTGCACTGCGGCTAAAGCCTCTACTGCCGATGGGTAGCGTTGACGAAAGTCGTAGCGTACCATTCTGTCTAAAACATCTGCTAAAGCCGGACTGACTTGTACTAAGTGTTGCCAAACAATTTCTGCTGTTTGAATATCTTCTTCCAATTGATGGGGCATTAACCCTGTTAAGGCTTGAATACCAATCATTCCCACCGCATAGACATCACTGCTTAATCTGGGACTACCCCGACTCTGTTCACTGGGCATATAGCCAGCAGTCCCAATACCCACAGTCATTTTAGTGACACCTTCACCAGTCACCACTTGCGTACTAATTTGTTTCACCGCTCCAAAATCTATTAGCACAACTTTGCCGTCACTATTGCGGCGAATTAGGTTTGGAGGTTTGATATCACGGTGAATGACTTGATTTTGATGAACAAAGGCCAATGGTTGCAGAATATTTTGCAGCAGAGAAATGGTGTAAGCTTCACTCAGCTGTTTTCCGGGGGTGAGTTCATCACTCAGGGGATGACCATCAATAAATTGTTGCACCAGGAAGAATTCCTCATGTTCTTCAAAGTGCGCCAATAGTTGGGGAATTTGGTCGTGAGTGCCTAACTTGTGTAGTAGCTGTGCTTCTGATTGAAACAACCGCCTAGCAACCTGTAATGTCATGGGATCAGTTGCCATTGGTTTAAGTTGTTTAACTACACAATGACTGTTGTAAAGTTTAGTGTCTTCGGAAATGTAGGTTTGACCGAAACCACCAGCCCCTAAAACTTTGGTGATTTTATAACGTCCATCTAGTAACTGACCCAACATAAAGGCGATTACCTCCGGTAGAGCATAGTCCACCGCACAGAAGAATGTATGTATTTTAACTCCACTCTTACATATGCCAAGCTTTTATCGAACTACTTGACTTGTTAGCTAGAGAAGTACCAACTTTTGTGGGTAATATTTTATCAAGTCGCCCTAAAACTTTATAGCAGAATATAGACGACTAATGTTAAATCTAGTAACGTTGAGCGGTGAAAAATCAGCGTGAAAGCACAGGTATTTAGAGGTGTAAATCAACTCTCCTACGAAGAGATCCCCGTACCGGCGTTAGAACCAGATGAAGTGTTGGTACAGGTGCAAGTAGTTGGCTTATGTCAGTCAGATATAAAAAAAATTCGTTATCCTCTCTATGAACCACCGCGCATCTTTGGCCATGAAACCGCCGGCACGATCGCCGCAGTAGGTTCAGAAGTGGTAGGTTGGCAAGTAGGACAACGGGTAGCTGTCATGCACCACATACCCTGTATGCGTTGTGCCTACTGCATGAATGATAATTTCTCTATGTGCGATGTTTATAAAAACATCTCTACCACCGCAGGTTTTAATCCCAGTGGTGGTGGCTTTGCTGAGTATGTGAAAGTGCCTGGTCATATCGTGCAGAATGGTGGATTAATCCCGATCCCCGATAATATTAGTTTTGAAGAAGCTAGTTTTGTCGAACCTACCAACTGCTGTTTAAAGGCTGTGAAAAAAGCGCAAATTGCCCCTGGAAAAACAGTATTAATTACTGGTGCAGGGCCAATTGGCTTAATGTTTATCATGTTAGTGAAATATTTCGGGGCAAAAGCGATCGCCACTGATTTATTACCCTCTAGAATCGAAAAAGCCATCAATGTCGGGGCAGAAGCCGCTTTTGATGCTCGTGATCCCGATTTAGCAGCGAAAATTCATACCCTGACTGGTGGACTAGGTGTCGATGTCACACTGTTGGCAGTTCCCAGTGATAAAGCTTTCTTTCAAGCCCTAGATTGCACCAGAAAAGGTGGAAAAATCTTATTTTTCGCCGAATTTCCCGACGAAGTAGAAATCCCCATTAATCCCAATATCCTCTACCGTCGAGAAATTGATTTAATGGGTAGCTACAGTTCCTCCTATCGCCTACAAAACCTCTCGGCGGACATCGTATTCAATCGTCGCATCGATGTGCAAGCCTTAATTAGCGATCGCTACCCCCTCAAAGATTTATCAGCCGCCGTAGATCAAGCGATCGCACCTACACCAGAGACCTATAAAATCCTCATTTATCCTTAGGTTTGGCATTGTACTTTTCTCCTCCTGCTTCCCCTGCCCCCCTTGCTTCCCCTGCTTCTCTTCTTGATTCAGGGTCTTCCCCCTCTCCCCCAATATGGAAATACCGATTACATTACTGATAGTCGCCCTAATAGCCTTCTATGTAGCGTGGAATCTCGGAGCAAATGACGTTGCTAACGCGATGGGAACTTCCGTTGGTTCTAAAGCTATTACTCTGAAGCAGGCACTAATTATTGCTGGGTTTTTAGAATTCACTGGTGCAGTTTTATTTGGTCATCAGGTGACAGCAACCTTAGCAACAAAAGTAGCCAACCCCGAATTATTTGCGGCAACACCTCAAGTTTTAGCCATTGGCATGGTGACAGTGTTAATTTCTTGTGGTGTCTGGTTGCAAATTGCTACAGCACAGGGCTTACCCGTATCCTCATCCCATGCAGTCGTCGGTGCGATCGCAGGTTTTAGTTGGGTAGCTTTAGGAGTAGGGGCGATTGATTGGTCAACCATTGGGTTAATTACTATCGGTTGGATTTTGACACCAGTTATCAGTGGAGCGATCGCCGCTTTATTCTATAGTCAAATCAAAAACTGGATTTTGGATCAACCTCATCAACTTCAACAACTACAAGAGTGGATTCCTTGGTTAAGTACAGTCCTCATCGGAGTATTTGGCGTAATTGTCTTACCTCCTTTCACTCAACCCATCAACAATTTTTTAGTTGCCCAATTTGGTATTCACATTCCTCCCCAGGACATCCCCCTAACTATAGGTGCAGTAGCCGCAGTTGCATTGACTGTTATTAGTTGGCGACAGCTAGAGAAAGCAGGGGAGCCAAGAGAACTCTCAGTCCCCAGTCCCCTAGAAACCCTATTCGCCCGCTTTCAAGTCCTCAGTGCCTGCTTTGTCGCCTTTGCACATGGTTCTAATGATGTGGGCAATGCGATCGCACCTGTAGTAGCGATCGTTTATATCAATCGCACTGGTCAAGTACCAACCGATAGCATTAATATTCCTCTGTGGATTTTAATTCTTGGTGGTCTTGGGATTGTGGGTGGTCTGGCTGTCTGGGGTAAAAAAGTGATTGCGACTATTGGCGAGAATATTATCGCCTTGCAACCCAGTAGTGGGTTCTGCGCTGAACTCGCCACCGCTACCACTATCCTATTTGCTTCTCGCCTTGGTTTACCCGTATCCACTTCCCACGCCCTTGTAGGTGGTGTAGTCGGTATTGGTCTAGTACAAGACATCAAGTCAGTAAAGTTTCAAACCCTCAAAGGCATAGCCACGGCTTGGGTAGTTACTGTTCCTATCAGTGCAGTTCTCAGTGCCATTATCTTTAGCATTGCACGGATTGCTTTTTTTTAATGTCAATTATTTTTATGGGTTGTAATTAATATTTTTCGGTGTGTTCCTGTTTTCATCTGCTGATAGCGCAAACAATAGAATGGATTTTGGCAAAATGGCAGCTAATTAATTAGAATGCTTCTTAAGGGCTAATTTTAATTGCTCTCTCAATCGAAGATATAAACTGTTATATAAGCTACATTCTGTAAAAACTTATAGGCAACTTTAAAAACCCTAGTAGTTTTTGATCCTTCAGTAACATACTTGCAAAACGCTATTAATTGCTATTGCTACAAACACACAAGTATTGATATTCAGGAAGAGATTTTCTCATGAAAAAATCTTACCTAGGCAAACAGAAGGGAAAATCAGACTGATGGACTACCAATCGGTATGTGATCTGAAAACAGACACAGTATAGTCAAGCTGTAAGTCAAATAGTATGCTTTGCCAATACTGGGTTAAGCATGACAAAATGGCGTTGATATCCGTAAATCCTGTTAAGATTTTCACTTTAATCTGACAAAATACCAGAAACTTAGTATTAGCACCAGGCAATTTGACAGGAAGCAGCATTATCGTCAAGGTGTATAGAGGTTAGAAACTAATGGGGCGATTTGAGAAGCGACCAGACAACCCAAGAGTCCGAGGTGACATATCCAGAGCCGCAGAATCGGCTTTATGGGCTGTCGTTGAGGATTTAGAAAATATCCAACAGAATGTACTTAAATCCTTACAAGAAGAAATTAAACGGTTGCAAGGCGACAAAGACCGTTTAGCCGATGAAATTAACCAATTAATCGAAGAAAAAGAACATTTACAAGAAGTTAGACGGATTACTGAACAACAAGTGTTAATTCGTCAGTTATCAGAAGCTTTAGCTAAACATATTTGTTCCCAATTACAATCGTCACTAGCAAAGATAGCTAGCCAAACCGAAAGTCAAATTGCTGCACTCAAGTCAGCCCAGGTGATTAACACTGGAAATGACAACTCAGAGCAAGCAGAAAAAATGCTGGGGAATCTGGACGATAACCTCACCATCACTTTTAATTCTCTACAACAAGAACTCAAAAACTATCAAAATAATCTCTCCCAACAGCTGTCGCGGATGTATAGTCAACAGCAGCAAGGGGAGACTATTCTCGAAGATTTTATCAATCAGCTGCGTGGCGAACTCACCAAAAGTATCCAAGAAGCTTCCCAACTGGCGGCAAAATCATCACCACCTACAGTCATACAACCTGCGGAAGTGCAACCTCCCAGTGCTAGTAAAGTAGTTAATTTTTCCCCACCTACCGTCATACAACCTGCTGAGGTACAAGCTTTTACAGCTTTACAAACATCTCAAACTGTAGAGCAAGTAAGTCAAAAACAAACAGACCCTCAATCACCTGTAACTGCTTCCTCAACACCAGTTATCGTCCCTCCATCAGAGCAGAAGATACCACCCAGCGAAATCAAGCCGCTACCACCTGAACCCATTTCTGTTATTCAGCCAGAAATATCTGAACCTGAGATCATCTCAAGGGAAATCTCATCCCCACCGCCACCTGAACCGATTTCTGTGTTGCGTCCTTCTATACCTAACACTGAGATTAAATCGCCACCACCTGAAAGACTTCCTGAATCGGTTGCTTTGCCAAAAACAGAATCCTCATCAAATCAGGAGAAGGCCAAAGAACCAATCTCTGTACTGCAAAAAGATTCACCAAGCGGTGAAAATCCTTCACTACCAGTTACACCAGCGTCAAAGCGGGGATCACGATCTTCTACACCGAGACCCCGGCAGCCCTCTAGTTTATCACCAGTACAGATTGGCTTTTTGTTGATAGTTGCATCAGCGGTGATGTCATCGCTGTACAACGTAGCTATCAAAGGAATGTTTTATAAAACCGCTCAGACTTCGGCTGTGTTGGAAATAGCCGGATTAATTGCGCCGACGGTGGGAAATATTATGTTAATCCTCACTTTGCGGTTGATGGTGGTAGTACCACTAATGATGCTGTTAGCTCCCATGATGCACCCTCAAGTCTGGCAAGATTTGCAAACGCTAAAGCAGTCTTTTGGGAAAAACTCTGGTTCTCCGCGTGGAAGACGACAAAGTGGTTTGCAGTTAATCATTGCTAGTGGCTGCTTTTTGTTCTTATCTCAAGTTTTGATTTACTTTGCAATTGGTCAAGTTGCCACGGGAACAGCGATCGCTTTATTCTTCATTTACCCTGTAATTGTCAGCATTTTATCTTGGTTTCTGTTGCGCGATCGCCCCAGCGGATTCCGCGCCAGCGCACTCGGTGCGATTTTTGGTGGTGAATTGTTAGTTTTTGGTGGCGCAGCTATTACCAATGGGATGACTAACAATAATTTCCTAGGTGGGATCACGGCTATCCTAGCCGGATTTGCTTTTGCTTGCTATTTACTATTAACAAGAGCCTGTGCTACTAAAATACATCCAGTATCTTTGACTTTCGTGAACTTCGCCACTATGTTGGCTTTGAGTTTTATCTTTTTGATGTTGCCTTTACCCAATAATTGGAGTTTAGCCGTTGATCCCTCCAAGGTTCTGGAAATTGTTTTGAGTGCAGCCATTTTAGGGGTATTGACGCTCGTTGGGTATGTGTGCAATCATCTGGGGGTTAACAAGCTAGGTGCGCCGCGATCGGCAATTATTGGCGCAGGTGTGCCGATTCTAACTGTGATTTTCGCTGGCTTGGTTCTGCAAGAGACATTAAACATTATTCAGATTTTGGGTGTGTTATGCGTGACTTTCGGCGCAGCAGCTTTCAGCTTTGGCAAAATTAGAAATCCCAACCCAGCATCCGGTAAGGAAAATTAAATTTCTTGGATTAGTTATCTGGTGGCAAACGCATAAAATTAACAGGAAATGCCAGCCTATGGAAATTAATACGCTGTCGATTCGCGACCTGTTATTCCTTCCTTATCAACATTTTTACTGTTAACCTTTACCCAAAGACTTTATACCAATTTTTTCAAATTCGGTGACAGGTTAAAGCCCAAACACTCCAATATAATTAGGACTTTTGAAGTATTTAGCCTATTTTGGAGTACTATGAATAACAAATTAACAGTTACGTGTGTTCAATTAACATTTATACTGTTTTGGTATTACTATCTTGGTTGTTAATCCAAATGTCATTAAACTTTGATAATTAGTTATATCTAATTATTGTCCTGTACTCGCTCAGTTTAAATATTAAGAAACAAAAGATTAAAAATAAATTAATTCACATAAATTTAATGCAGTAACATCCGAATATAGAATATTATGTTGTGAGCAAATAAAATGTATGGCGAAACTTGAAAGCTCTGCCTGATCATTCATCTGTGATTTTCCTTCTGAGCAAGTAACTGACTTGCCATAAAAAGCATGAAAGTTGCAACTTTCATGCTTCTTAAAATCGCCTTGCTGCTTCTCTAGACGTTAAGCGGGTTGCCAAGTGACTATTTGACAGCAATTACTGCCTGTTGTCTCTGAGAATATGCCTATTCGCAAGTTTTTCCAGAGACAGAAATTCACTGACACCGCAGACGTTCTGTATCAGAAACTTCAGTCACTATATTCAAGTAATGCTATCTTCCAAAACTGGTAGGTAGCCAAAATTGTTTGAAATTAGCGTTGCTGAGGCTTACTAAATAAAGGGACATAGAAAATCCGGATACAGTAGAAAGTCCTTGTAGGTTACTTATTAGAGCCATATATTATATAGTTCATTAGTGACTGACAAAGCTATCATGGGTAAATTTTGGCAGTTAATTAGCGATTTTTCGGTAAGATACAGAAATAACTCTCGTAGCAATACGATTACTGCTGCTATCGAATTAGAGTATGGAGGAATGGGTAATTTGAATACAAATTATTAGTTACGAAACCCATAATATACATTCTGGCGTGGTGAGATCACCTGTCATTGGGTGTATTGCAATTACTTTTTTAAACTAACTTAGTGTGCTATTCAACATATTTGTAATATGAGTAACGACATCGATCTGATCAAACGTCTTGGCCCCAGTGCGATGGATCAGATCATGCTATACCTGGCCTTTAGTGCCATGAGGACAAGTGGGCATAGACATGGCGCATTCTTAGATGCAGCAGCCACCGCCGCTAAGTGTGCGATTTATATGACTTATCTAGAGCAAGGTCAAAATCTGCGGATGACAGGCCATTTGCACCACCTAGAACCAAAACGAGTCAAAATTATCGTTGAAGAAGTCAGACAAGCCTTAATGGAAGGCAAACTGTTAAAGATGTTGGGTACACAAGAACCCCGCTATCTGATTCAGTTTCCTTATGTTTGGATGGAGAAGTTTCCTTGGCAACCCGGTAGATCCCGGATTCCAGGCACAAGTTTAACCAGTGAAGAAAAGAAACAAATTGAGCAGAAATTGCCCAGTAATCTTCCTGATGCTCAGTTAGTTACATCATTTGAGTTTGTAGAACTAATTGAATTTCTGCACAAGCGATCGCAAGAAGACTTGCCACCAGAACATCAAATGCCTTTGAGTGAGGCCTTAGGAGAGCATATCAAGCGTCGTCTGCTCTACTCAGGCACGGTGACACGAATTGATTCACCTTGGGGAATGCCTTTTTACGCCCTGACTCGTCCATTCTATGCTCCAGCAGATGACCAAGAGCGGACTTACATCATGGTAGAAGATACAGCTCGGTATTTCCGCATGATGAAAGATTGGGCAGAAAGACGACCTAATGCCATGCGTGCTTTAGAAGAGTTAGATATCCCGCCAGAAAGATGGGAAGAAGCCATGCAGGAACTAGATGAAATCATCCGGGCTTGGGCAGACAGATATCATCAATCTGGAGGTATCCCCATGATTTTACAGATGGTATTTGGTAGAAAAGAGGACTAATCACAAATCAAAGACAGTGATTTGTACAAACGACCTAACAATCAGTAACACAACAAAACTCATTCCCCCACGATCACAAACGATCATCTGCATAGCAGCTAGAAGTAGATTTTGCTAACTCTGAACAAAAAAGCAGTATCTAAATTCAGGATTTTGCTGAACTAGCAGATGGATATCGTCTGTGTCGGTGTTAGTTTTTCATTATTTTGATTGCAAAAATAGTCCAAGAAGGCAAAATGATAGCCTTGATAGCTCAAGATTTGAGTCATTTTCTTCTGCACTTAAGACTTTATCTATAGTGTGGGGACAAAAAAGCTTTACCTAATTCCACTCAACTCTATATTAACAAGAGTGGCAATTCATTAGACTCGCACTACAAATATTTAGTAGCGTAAATAGATAATACCAATTTAATTCATGATTGCAAAATATCTTTGGTCAACACTGTAGACGCGAGTAGTGTGACTTCTCGTGCTGAAATCTTAGTTAGTCTGGTTCAAGGTCAACAGTCCATAGCCAATAGTTAAAAATCCATTGATTGTGGGCTATTGACTGTTCACTGTTGACACTTGGCTTATTCCCTTGCTTGTCTACATACCAGGACTTTGAGGAGCTGGTTGCGTTTCAAAGGTAGGATTGAATTGTGTGGGTGGTTGAACTGGTGAAGTTGAGGTAGGTGTAAAACTACTAATGCGATCGCTACCATCAATACAAGTATTCAACACCTGATTCGGCTCAAGTTTAGTTTCACTTCGCAACCCTACAACACACTCAGCAAAGCGCACTGGCAATAAACTGCGTCCGCAGTAGTCTAGCACGTCTGGATTAATTGCTTCCTGAGTATTCTTGCTAATTGAAACTACGCAGGTAGCTAATTCTTTCGGTCGTCTTGCTCTTGTGCAGGTAGTTAAAGCATCATTGGCATTAATTTCCGTGCGTTGGTCAATAAAAACCACACACGCCGATAAGTCTGTCGGACGCAACGCTCCAGCACAAGCTTGTGATGCAGCTTGTTCACTCACACCCACACCCAAAAGTCGGCCTGCACAAGCGCGATAATCATTGTAAGTGCTAGCCATAGTAGGGATACTCATGACTAAAGAGCCACCTATAGCTAGAACTGGTGCTATCAGCCGAATCATACGAGTTTTCAAGTCCATTTTTTATTTCCCCCCACTAACCTGTGTTCTGCACATTGCTATTGTCTAGACACCCAAAGTTATGCTAACTCAAATGTGCAGCAAATCTTTTGCAAATCAGGCAAAACCAAAGAACAGGAAGAAAAATCTTTTATTTTGAAGACTGGGGACTAGGAGATGAGAGTAGAGGGAGTAGGGGGAGTGAGAAAAACAAATGGCTGAAAATTATTTTTGCAATTCTCAATTGCAAGTATTTATAATAGTATGTCTGGGTAAAATTTAAACAGGATTAGATTAAGGAAACTCATGTCCCGATATAGAGGGCCACGCCTTAGAATTGTACGTCGCTTAGGCGAATTGCCAGGATTAACTCGTAAGAGCGCAAGACGCGCTTATCCTCCAGGTCAGCACGGTCAGAACCGCAAGAAGCGTTCTGAATATGCTATCCGTCTAGAAGAAAAGCAAAAGCTCCGTTGTAACTACGGTTTGACCGAAAAGCAACTGTTGCGCTATGTGCGTAAGGCTAGACGTGTAACTGGTTCTACCGGACAAGTGCTGCTGCAATTGCTAGAAATGCGCTTGGATAATACCGTTTTCCGCTTGGGTATGGCCCCCACCATCCCAGCCGCTAGACAGTTGGTCAGTCATGGTCATGTCACAATTAACGGTCGTGTAGTAAATATCCCCAGCTATCAAATTCGTCCCGGAGAAGTAATTGCGGTTAGAGACAAAGCGCAATCACGGAAGCTGGTGGAAACCAATTTACAATATCCCGGTTTGGCAAACATTCCCAATCACTTAGAGTTTGATAAAAACAAACTAGAAGGTAAGGTAAACGGTGTCATTGAACGCGAATGGGTAGCACTCCAAGTTAACGAACTGCTAGTTGTGGAATACTACTCACGACAGGCTTAGGGAAGGGCCAAAGGCAAAAGGTAAAAGGCAAAAGAAGAAACTTATTAAATTTCTTGTTACTTTTGACTTTTTACTTTTGTCTCCCTCGTCAGGCTAACCACCGATTTGTGACATAGTGCGGCTGTAAGTACCTGTAGTACCAGAGTCTCGCCCTTTAAAGTTAATTTCTGGCTTAATTGCTAATAAATGTCTGACCTGCTCTTGTAACTGGTAGATGCTCACACCAGAACGGAGAGCAGTTTTTAAGTCGATTTGACCAGTTTCATTTAATAAACATGGTCTGAGCCAACCATCCGCACTCAGACGCATCCGATTACAACGATCGCAAAAACATTCCGACATTTGACTGATAAATCCTAGCGTCCCCTTCGCACCAGGAATTTGAAACACATCTGCCGGGCCAGCCCCACAAATTTGAGAATCTGTCAAGCCCCAGCGATCGCGGATTTGTTGACGTAACTCAGCTGATGATACCCAACCGCGATCACTAAATAATTCCCCATTCCCAATCGGCATAAACTCGATAAATCGGACGTGCCACTGTTTATCAATGGTTAAAGCTGCTAAATCTAAAATCTCATGGTCATTGACCCCTGGAATCACCACCACATTTAACTTCAAAGGGTCAAAGCCAACACTATAAGCTGTTTTAATCCCATCCCAAACCTCTTGCCAACGAGAACGGCCGCGACTACCGATAATCAGGTCAAAGATATCGGGATCAAGGGAATCTAAGCTAATATTGATGCGTCGCAACCCAGCATCATAGAGATTTTGCGCTATCGGAGCTAGTAAAAAGCCGTTGGTAGTCATGGCGAGGTCTTGAGTTTGGGGGAAAGAGGCGATCGCTCTCACCAAATCCACCACACGGGGACGTAGTAGAGGCTCTCCTCCTGTCAACCGGAAGCGCGTAAAACCAACAGGAATAAATACTTCTTGAATTAAAATGAGCAATTCTTCATCGGTAAGTAGCTGCTGCTTGAGGATGTAGTCTAGCTCTGACCCCTCTGGCATACAGTACAGACAACGGAAATTGCAACGATCTATTAAACTAATGCGGAGGTAGTCTACCTGATTCATGTGGGCTTTTCTTTCTATTGTGCATGATGCACGAATAGATATGTACTTGTATTCAGTATTCTAGACTATCCAAAAATCGTGGTTGACTAATTAAAAGAAGGAGATGGGTAATCATCTGTTTTATTGACCGATGTGAAAAACTTGGTCAATCGTCACATTTAAATGGGGAAATGCTGGTGATTGAATGCTTATCCCTTGACGATACTGGTTAACTTGATCTTACCCTCAATCAACTTGTAGACAAAAATAGTTGGCTGCTTAGGATTGCCAAATCATGCTCATCAACCTAACGCAGCGTAATCGACAATCCAGTATTCAAGAACTCATCTCCTCATAATCGGCAAGCTTTTTTTGGTCTAGATTGCTTACTACTTGCACTTTAACTATGTTGTCTAATTTCATCGTATTTGGCGCGTACTGCTTGTATATCTTGCCACATCAACCATTTGGGGCTACCCTTTTCTTTGGAAGGGTTACGCAGCAAATAAGATGGATGGAAAATTGGCATACAGAAACGCCCTTCCCACTCTATCCACTGACCACGAATCTTAGTTATTCCCCTCTTGTCACCGGTAATACCTTTGACTGCTGTTGCTCCTGTTAACAAAATAATTTTCGGGTCAACTAGGCGAATTTGTTCTAATAAATACGGTAGGCAGGCCGCCATTTCGTCAGGTGTCGGAACTCGGTTATTGGGCGGCCGGCACTTATTGATATTTCCGATGTATACATCATGTTCAGTAGTCAATTCAACCGATGCCAATATTTTTTCTAGCAACTGTCCTGACCGACCAACAAAGGGTAAACCTGTTTCGTCTTCGTTTTGGCCTGGTGCTTCTCCAATAATCATAATTGGTGCTTTGAGGTTGCCCCGTCCGACTACTGCATGGGTACGGGTGTGACCTAGTTCACAGCGATGGCAATTATTGCAATGCTGTGCCAACTCGGTCACATTGGCGTAAGTTCCAGATGGAATCGGAATTTTAGCATCTGTAGGAATCAGCTCTTTTTGGTCAAAACTGGGTTGTTCGTCGAAGAGGCTGAGTTGGATTTCGCTGCTCATGAAAATCTGGTTGATGGTGTCAGCACTAACAAATTTGTCTGAAGTTATACATAGCGACAGCTTGTTTAAAATACTTTTCAGACACAGATGGTTACTGAATAGTGTGATTAACTAGACCCCAATTGTACCAGTTCTAGTCATGACCTAACTCTAACTCTCTGAGGACTTATGTAAAAGGAACGGGGAATAGGAAACAGATAAGTCACTGACGGGTACGTAGGGGGTTTCCCCATGTAGCTTGCTTTCCGTAGGGTGCAAGTGGCGTTAGCAACGCAGGAGCGTCACCAGAAGGGGACAAAAAAACAATGTGTGAATTAATTCTGTCTTGGGCGTTGCGTATTTGTGGGATGATTTTGTGGCATGGGCAAGATGCACCCCACAAGAACCATCTCCTCAGCAACACCATGTTTTGACAGCCTACACACCTAGATTTGTTGATGTTCCCTGCTGATATTGCATGGCTTTGGCATAATCACCCAAGGCATAGCAAGCGATTTTTAAACTAGCAAGTGCTTGTTCTTCAATGCGGCGGTCTTTGAGGGTTCTACCCAATAATAAGCGAGCTTCATAGTATGTAATCGCTCTGCTATGGTCGCCTAAAGCTTCGCAAGCAACTCCTAAACTACCAAGGGACTGTTCTTCGCTGCGTTGGTCTTTGAGGTGCCTAGCTAACTGCAAACGTTTTTCATAATACTTGATAGCTTTGGCGTAATCACCGATGGCATAGCAAGCATTTCCCAAGTTTTTTAATACCTGAACTGCACTACGAGGATTATTCAAAGAAATAGCGATTTTGACGCATTTTTCATAGTAGGCGATCGCTTTTGAGTAGTTGTCCAAAGCATACCAAGCATTACCTATATTTTTCAGGACTTGTTCTATTCCCCAGTTATCTTGTAATTCCTGAACTATTTCTAAGCTTTGCTCTTGATACTCGATGGCTTTGGTAAAGTTACCAGAGGCTTTATAAACTAATCCTAAATTATTTAAAGCTGCAACTTGACTGCGCTTGTCTTGTAGCTGCTTGGTTAATTTCAAACACTCTTCTAGAAATTCAACAGCCTGATTGTAGTTGTTGAGATGACGGTAAGCATTGCCCAAATGAGAAAGCACCTGCATTCGCACTGCTGGGTCTGAAGTATCTTTTAAGGATAAACATTGCTGGGAATAAGTAATAGCACTTTTATAATCGCCTGAAGTGTAAGTAACTAGTGCCAACAACGATAAGACTTGCTCTTGTTGTTGTGCATCACCAGCTAGTTGAAAAATTTCCAGAGATTCTTGGAAAGATTTGATCGCAGCAATTACATCTCCAGCTTTTTGCTGTTGAAGACCTTGTCGCAGTAAGGAAGATGCAGCTGATAATTGGTCGTCACTCTCTTGAGTCAGCAGCAGTTCTTCTGGTAATCCCTGGTCAAATTCATGGGTAATGGTGTTGCGTTTGACTTGTTTCATATATTTTGCAACTTCCACAGGGATCGTATTTTTACTGTTGTTGCGTTGTTCACCTTGTGACATTGACCAATTCCTGCTAGCTGTGGTGATACTTATAGTGTTCCCAAAAAAAAGAATTACTTATCTTAGTCAATATTCATTAGTTATTGAATCCAAAGTTGGTATTTAGTTATGCAAAGACAATTAGAACCCGAAGTGATGGATAGCTGGGAGGAAGCTATCGAATATGATGCTATGGATTTTACGGAGGTGAATACAGCTTTTGTGGAAGATGTGTTGACTCTGGGCGTACCAGAACAAGGGTTAGTATTGGATGCTGGTACTGGCCCTGGACGAATTCCAGTTTTGATGTGTCAACAACGTCCTGAATGGCGATGTGTTGCTATTGATATGGCGGAAAATATGTTGCAAATTGCTGCACTCCATGTGCAGAAGGCTGGGTTGCAACCACAAATTCGCTTGGAATTGGTGGATGCTAAAAACTTACCTTATGAGGATGGTAGCTTTGATTTGGTGATTTCTAATAGTTTGATTCATCACTTACCCGACCCATTACCGTTTTTTCAAGAGTTGCAGCGTGTTATTAAATCTTATGGAGGAATTTTGTTGCGTGATTTGCTGCGTCCCCAGGATGAAGCAACTACTAATGCTTTATTAGAAAGCATTGGCAATCAATATGACGACCATCAAAAGCAATTATTTCACGATTCTCTGCTGGCAGCACTGACAATAGATGAAGTGAATGATCTAATTTTAGCCGCAGGTTTAGATGAATTGCAGGTTTATCAATCAAGCGATCGCCATTGGACTGCTAAACGCAGTTGGACTAACCCTCTGGAATAGGTGCAAAGCTTAAAAAATAAACATTCTTGACTTTTTATTTGGGAATTTTGATTTTTGGCTTTTTACGCTAGCTGGTGAGGCTGTCTTTGCTTTCTTAGCGTTAGTCCAGCTAAGAGACAGCTAAAGCTGGATTCACCAGCTTAATTGTGATAGTTTCATCTATTCATGGGTATTCTTGTATTCCAAATTTGCTCAAATTCTGCTTTACTAATGCCAAATTCCTGTAAATCTTTCTTTTCTAGAGGTTTATCGCATAACATTCCATAGTTATCGGCAAAATGGTCTTCATCATAAGATAAGACGTTGCCATTTTCATAAACCTCTATCTGTCTAGTAGCGCACAAATCATTACCTACTACTGTTAATTCTATAAAGTAGGTGCTAGTACCCCAAGTATCAAAATCACCACCTAGCGACTCATCCCAGAACCATTTACAATATTTCTTGTCTTGAGTTAATGTAGGCATAAATTCTCTACTCCTATAAGAGACTACTTATAAGCCATTTTATAAGAATATACTTGGCATATAACTGGGTCATTATGTAGAGATTATGTGAAAAAACAACTATCAACACTGATATTTTGTCGATAACAGGTCACAAAAAGAGGCAACTGACCTCAATTACTAATTATAAATCTTATATATGTTCCCTACTTCTTTTTGTTAACTATTTTTAGTATTTGCGATCACCTGTCTTTGTTCATGTAAATCTTAATTTACTGTGATTGTTTCCTAATGTTTTGCCCATCAACGTAGCTGCTCTCTGACTTCCATTAAAATTATTCCCAACATATTTTTACCACTACCATCAGAGCCGCAACCCCAGTAATAGTCGATAGGTGAATTCTCCACTATTTCTTCATGACCTGTGGAAAGGAGAATTTCTCTGATATCTGCATGATTCTCAAATTTTCTTAGTACGGCTTTCCGCATGACATTATCTTTTACTTGCTCCCAATCAGAACGCAAAGGTCGGTTTCTTTCTCGTCCCATTTGTGCAGCAACTTTAGGAGTAACTGCTTGACGAATCTGTTCTCTGTGAAATGTCTCTAAAAACTTTTGGGCTTGAAAATAGTGTTCACTTGTACACCAGTATAATTCATCTAACATAAACCCGTGGAGTGAGAAGTTAGAGAAACAACCATATGCTTCACGGACAGTATAAAAATAGATTGTCATTAGATTAATTTACAATAAGAAAATGTTAAATAACACTCAGTACTAATTGGGGGTTTGATTGGCAAAAAATGCTTATCTCAAATTGAAAGAATATTTTAATTGGGTGTAAATATCCTAAATTATAGCTATCTTTGTATGTGTTGGCAAATGAATGATAAATCTACTGCCTTGTTTTAATTCTGAAAAAACTTCTATTTTACCCTGGTGTTTTTCGACTATCTGATAACAAATACTTAATCCCAAACCAGTACCTTTACCAACAGGCTTAGTTGTAAAAAAGGGATCAAATAATTTTTTGATAATTTCTGGAGGAATTCCTGACGCGTTATCTTGAATTTCAACTTGAATATGATTACTATCAATTTCTTTTGTAGATATTACTATTTTTTTATTGATTGGCTCAGAATAATCTAATAGCGCATCAACTGCATTACTAATAATATTCATAAATACTTGGTTAAGTTGGGCTGGATAACATTCTACCAAAGGTAGTTTTCCATAGTTTTTAACTACTTCAATATCTGATTTAAACCGATGATTTAGAATTAAAAGAGTATTATCAATTCCCTCATGGATATCTACTTCTTTCATCTCTGCTTCATCAAGACGAGAAAAGTTACGCAAAGATATAACAATTTCTCGAATACGCTGTGCGCCCATTTTCATGGAAGCCAGTATATCTAATAAATCTTTATGAATGAAATCTAGATCAATCTCTTCTATTGTTTCTGCAATTATATAGTCTGGATTGGGATACTGTTCTTGATATAAATCAACCAGATTTAGTAAATCTTTAATATAGCCATCTGCACATTCGACATTACCATAAATAAAGTTTACAGGATTATTAATTTCGTGAGCTATACCTGCAACCATTTGCCCAAGTGATGACATTTTTTCACTTTGAATCAATTGTCCTTGTGTTTCTTGCAGTTCTTTTAATGTTATTTGTAATTCTTCGGTACGTTCTTCTACTCGTTGCTCTAAAGTTTGGTGAGCTTGTTGAAGTTCTTTAGTGCGTTCTTCTACTCTTTGTTCTAAAGTTTGACGTGCTATTTTCAAAGCTTCTGTATAATCACCAACCCATTCGACTAATTTATTTAAAGAATTAGCGAGAGTGCCTATTTCATCATGACTACTAATATTAGCTCTGAGTTCAAAATTTGATTCTTGTGTAATCTTGCTCGCAATATTAGTGACTGTTTGTAAAGGACGGGCAATTAATTTACTAGTTAATGAGGCGATTATAGTTGCGATCGCAGTAGATAATAAGATACTGATGCTCATTAATTTTATCCTTAAATACCTGGCATCGTTAAAACTTTTATTAGCTTGCTGTTGTTGCTTTTCTGCTTGGACAATTATTTGAGTCAATTCATCTGATTGCTTTTCAAAGCTTACATCGATATGAATACTTTCTTCCTGTTTAATAAAAAGTAATAGCTTGTTTATTGGTAAATCATTAGAGTCTTGGGATTCAATTTCTTGCCACAGTAATTGAATATTCTGATTATATAATGCTGTATTTTGCTGATATACTTCTAATAATTTGTGGAAAGTCTGACGATTATAAGCTAAATTATGAGGATAATTATTGACGAAAGTTCCTATTTCAGATAACTGCTGATTAATATGCTGAATATCTATCAAGAATCTATTTTTTTCAACTTCAAGCCAAACAGAATCTTCTATAACGGAAACTAATCTTTGGGGGTGAAGTCTAGCTCTAGTTACATCATTTTCTAAATCTTTTAGAAGATACTGTTGCTGATAAGATAAGTTTAACTGTTTATAGGCAGATATTTCGTAGTAATATGCAATTAATGAGCCACTAATTGTCCCGATTAAGGTAGTGCCAATCACAACAATATAACTATAGCCAATTTTTCTAGTAATGCTCCAGCTATGTGACAAGCTAGTCAGACGATTTAAAAGATAATTACTTAATTGATTGAAGCGAAGTTTGAGCATGAATTTCTATGGACACTATTTGATGAAACTATCTTGTCCAATTTTTTGATAAACTTCCCGAATTAGCTTGTAATCAGTATCATTTGCTGTCACCATCTTGCTGCCAATATACTTACGATTCGCCTGAGCTTTTACCATACTTTGAATGAGTTTATCTTGGTTTTTTAGCATCTGCGATCGCAGTATTTCAATAAAACTAGATGCTAATTGATGACTCGCAACAAATACATCACTTGGTAGTTCTGAGCCTTTGAAAATTACCTGAAAATCTTTCTCTGACAAACCTTCAGATTCTAGAACACCTTTATATCGATCAGATGATATCGTCCAAGCATCGACTTCACCTGCTTTTAAGGCTTTTCCGCCTTTATTGTCTAACATGACTGTTTTAAAATCAGTTTTTGGATCTAATCCTGCGTCGATCAGTAAACTAATAGGTGCAATGTGTCCAGATGTCGATCCTACTTTACGCATGGCAATTGTTTTACCTTTTAATTGAGCTAATGTTTTAATATTGCTATCGGCACGCACAACAAAAATAGTATGGTAGTCTTTGCGTTTAATACCAATAATTGGAATTGCTTTAGCTCTAGAGTTTAAAATTAGGTACTCTGAAGGCCCAGCAAATGCAATATCTAAATTTCCTGATAATAATGCGGGGGCCGCTGCTGTAGGATTGTCTACGGGAAATAATTCTATTTTGATTCCTAATACTTCCTCTAAAATTCTACTAAATTCTCCAAAATCTCTTTTTAAATCGTCAATTCCAGTCACATCTGTAACGGCAAATTTCAGCGATTTTGGGAGATTTGATGATTGTAATGAGGTATTACTATTAGTATTTGTACTTGCTGTACATCCAGCAATAAATAAGAACGAATACTTAATTAGACTACGTCTTCTCATGGCTGGAATTTTATGTAACTATAATATTTTGCAGCTATATAACAGAAATTTTAAGTCTGAATTATACTAAAAACTTCTGTGATACTACGGAAAATAAATTTAGGTAATTATTAGTAATTCAGGTTAAGGATAGATTATCCTATATGGCTAAAATAATGATGTGTTTTGGTAAGTTATTTATTAATAAATACTATAAAAATTAAAAAATAATACCAAATAAATTGCTTAACAATACTATATATTGAGAGAAGTTTTACCTTCAATAAATACAATTTAATAACCTAAAGTCCAATTAATACCTAGTAATTATAGTAATCTGCTTTGATTGTTGAACTGATTACATAGAGTTTGGAAGTAGGGAATCAGAGTTTTAGATCGATGCTGAATTTTTTAAACAATCCCATAAGAGTCTTAATACATTGTCATTTACTAAGTAATAGCTTGAGAAAGTTTGTATTTTATGTAACTCCTTGTTTACTGTGATAATGTCTACAATGATGCTCGCCCTTCGCGCACATCCCACGACGACCATAATCTGATCAAATTTTTACTGATTTTCCCCAGAATATAGTCCTGTCATTATGAGAGTGGGGGTAGAATAGACGTTATTTTCGTAGCTTCAAGATTACAACTATGGCAATGCCTTCTAAACTGCAAAGTGCATTTACTAACCGCCGTGTCCTGAAAGTGATTAGCGGTTTGAACAACTTTGACGCTGATCGTGTCGCGGCCGTTGTGAAAGCAGCTGAACTTGGTGGTGCAACTTTTGTAGATATTGCGGCTGATCCTGTTTTAGTACAGCTAGCCAAAAAATTAATTAACTTACCTATTTGCGTCTCAGCCGTAGAACCCGAAAAATTTGTCTCAGCTGTAGCTGCTGGTGCAGATTTAATTGAAATCGGTAATTTTGATAGTTTTTACGCTCAAGGACGCAAATTTGAAGCCGAGGAAGTATTGGCTTTAACACATCAGACCCGCGCTTTATTACCAGAAATAACTCTATCTGTTACCGTTCCCCATATCTTGGAACTAGACCAACAGGTACAACTAGCTGAAGAACTAGTCAAAGCTGGTGCAGACATTATCCAAACTGAAGGCGGTACTAGCAGCCAGCCATCTCACTCTGGAAGCTTGGGATTAATTGAAAAAGCTGCTCCCACTTTAGCAGCAGCCTATGAAATTTCTCGTGCTGTGACAGTACCAGTATTCTGTGCTTCCGGTATTTCTAACGTCACTGCACCATTGGCGATCGCAGCTGGTGCGGCTGGTGTCGGTGTTGGTTCTGCTATCAACCAACTCAATAGCGAAGTGGCGATGATTGCTGCTGTGCGTGGTTTAGTCGAAGCTTTGGCGAACACCAAAGTATTCAAGTAAGAGGACAGACAAAAGGTAAAGGGTAAAGGACAAAAGTCTCAATTCTTGTGACTTTTGCCTTTTTACTTTTTAGTTCATGCCAGAATATCTTTCAAAGCATAGATTACTTGGTCTTGCTGCTGGGGTGTCAGTTCGGGAAACATGGGTAGAGATAACACCTCATGGCAAATTTGCTCGGTTACTGGTAATTGTCCTAGCTGATAACCGAGGTGTTGATAGGCTGGTTGTAGATGTAAAGGATAAGGATAGTAAACCATTGAACCTATTCCTTTTTCTTGTAGTTGGTTGCGTACTGAGTCGCGATGTGCGACTGTAGCACCGTTGCGTCCCTCACTTAATACTCGAATAGTATATTGATTCCATACACTCACGCCGCCAGCTAATGCTTGTGGTGCAATGATACCGGGAATTTGACTGAGGAATTGTTGATAATAGGCTGCGATCGCCTGACGTTGTTGATTCCAATGATCAAGATAACGCAGCTTAATCTGCAAAATCGCAGCTTGTATGGCATCTAAGCGACTATTTACCCCAATTTCCTCATATTGATAGCGATTTTTTTGTCCATGTTCCTTAATGATCCGCACCTTAGCCGCCAATGCGGGATCATTGGTGGTGATTGCTCCACCATCACCACAAGCCCCTAAGTTTTTGGTAGGGTAGAAACTAAAGCAACCAAAATGTCCTATGCTGCCGACTTTTTTCCCATCCCATATCGCACCTGTAGACTGAGCGCAATCTTCAATTACAGCCACATTGTGAGATTGAGCGATCGCCATTAATTTCGTCATATCCACAGGCTGTCCAAATAGATGCACTGGGATAATCGCTTTGGTTTGGGGTGTAATAGCTGCTGCTACTTGCTGCAAATCCAGATTAAAATTTGTCGCATCTATATCTACAAATATCGGCTTTGCACCTACCGCAATAATTACCTCTACTGTAGCGACAAATGTAAAAGGGGTAGTAATTACTTCATCACCTGCACCAATTTCCAGGGCGCGTAGTGCTAAATATAACGCATCAGTACCAGAGTTACAAGCGACACAATTATTAACCCCATGATAACCAGCAAACTGCTGTTCAAAACTTTCCACTAAAGGGCCACCGATATAGCGGACAGAAGCTAGAACCTCTACAACAGCAGCACTAACTTCGGCTTCCAGGGTAGTGTATTGGTGCTTGATATCAAAAGCAGGGACAGAATTTATGCTTTGGATCATAAAGTTTTCATTTTATCTGAAGATACAAAGAATACATTTCGACTGTCAATTCTTGCTAATGGAATTTCTTCTCAAAAAAGCTTGTCAAGACTGTCGCCTAAGATACGTATTAATCAAGAGTTATTACCGGAATAATTCTATGGGTAAAACTTGGATCAGTGGTAAATTATGAGTGCCTGTTTGTAAACTGACTGTATTAGGGACTGGAGATTGGGGACTGGGGACTGGGGATTGTATTTTTCTTTCCCTACACACGGCAGTTTGCTCAAGTCGGCAAACCCCTTCGGGTTCACCATTTTGCTTATGCCGGGAAACCCTTTCGGCAGTTGCTAATGGGGGAAACCCCCATTAGCAACTGCCGACGCTCCTGCGTCGCTAACGCTGCGCTAACACCACCGCAAGTGGTTCACCGCCCACGCAACTGCCTCCCCTACACCCTTACACCTCAAAACCCCCATAAAACCCATGCAAGATTTAATTAAGTTAGATTTGGTTGATTTAGCGATCGCTGTAGGATTGATGGCGATTGCTATTGGTGTATCTGCTTGGGAAAGATTAGGACTAGAGTTAAATTTAGCGATCGCTACCGGTAGAACCATCCTACAATTAGCTGTTTTGGGATACGTTTTAGACTTCATCTTCGCTTTAGACAATCTTTGGGCAGTTTTGGCGATTTTAGGAGTAATGCTGACGATTACGGCGATTGTCGCACGAAATCGGATCAGTCAAAAGATTCCTGGCGTGTTGCCTTTGGTTTGGGGTGCGATTTTTGTTAGTACCCTGATGACATTGGTTTACACCAACTTCTTAATCATTCAACCAGATAAATGGTACGAACCACGTTATATTATTCCCCTGGCAGGGATAGTTTTAGGAAATGGGATGAATGCAGCGGCGATCGCAGGGGAACGTCTAGTGAACAGTATGAATACCTTTCCCAACGAAATCGAAACGCACTTAAGTTTAGGTGCTACTCCCCAACAAGCAACCAGCCAATACCGCAAAGAAGCTATCCGCGCCGCGTTGCTACCGACTATTAACCAAATGATTTTGGTAGGGATGGTAGCTATCCCCGGCATCACCACTGGACAGTTACTAGCTGGTATCACACCCTTAGAGGCTGTCTGCTACGAGATTTTGATTATTTTTATGGTGGCTTTTGCAAACTTACTAACAACAGTTTCGATCACCAAAGGATTATGCCGTCAGTTTTTTAACTCTGCTGCGCAGTTGGTAAGGTGAGATATTGGGGACTGGGAAAAACTTAACTCAACTGAGGCTAGGGAAAAACAATCAATTCTTGATGACATGAGACAGGTTGACACTTCTCAGCCTGAAGGCATGAGGAGTGTCGAATGCTAAAGCAACAGCTGCTCACACTAATTACTACGGTGCAAGCTAGCTAAAAAAAGCGATATCGTGTTAGTTGCGTGCTGTGGGACTAAATCAATTCCTTAGTACCTCGCCTCACACTAGAATGGGAATTGACGTGAAGTTCTCTATTAACTAAAGTGTCAGACTCATTGCCATTGCGCGATCGCTACCTCGCCCTCATCGATGAAATTGTCCAACTCACCCTCCAGGGCAAAATTAGCTCTGTAGAGATGGTGTATCAAATGCTGCAAAAAGGCATCTTAGCTGGTACAGGAGAAATCTTTGAGTTAGCTTTGAGCGATCGCCTCAACGCCATGCAAACTCAGGTAGATAGTGAAGCAGATGAACTCAAAAAAGCCAAAGCTAACCGGAGTTTACGGGCAATTAAGACAATTCAAACTCAATGGCAAAGGTATAGAGAACAAAATAAAGCTACGGAAGCGATCGCGACTGCATCTCAACAAATTACTACAGCTGCGGCCGATGAACGCCTAGCTATATTTTTACGCCTGACTGATCCTAATCTCAAATATCCACTGAACACATCACAACTACAGCAATTATCCAAATCTTTGCAACAATTTGCCCAATTTAACGAAGATATAGCGCAGATATCCCAAGGAATTACCCGTGGTTTAGCAGCTTGGCAAAGGTTACAAGAACACTTGGTGAGCTGGATGTATGAGCAGAATCAAGCTCTGGGTTTTGGCGGTGTACCAGGAGAAACTGGCCCTTGGGCAACTTGGGCGAAAAAAGTGAATAGTGAGTTACCGCAAACATTATTACGTACTCTAGCCATAGAGCAATCGGTTATTCCCTTCGCTCAACAGTACAGCAATCTTAATTTGAGCGATTGGGTAGAGATAGCGTTAATTTTGCAGTATTTACAACGGGGTTTAGTGAGTTGGTTTGACCAACAACCTTACAATATTCAAGCCGGTTCAAAATTGTCGATTTCTACTTTTTTGACCTTTGCTGTCATTTGGAGTCAGTTAGCTAGTGGTTTCCAAAGTCAGGCAGTCTACAGTAATGGAGCATCACAAATCATGCTCCAAATTTTACGCACCTTTGCCCAGCGTCCCTATTTTCCCTTGTACGGGGGGATTTTTGCTTCCTTTTCTGGTAGCTATTTACGAGATGCTCTAGACTATTTAGATGAGCCATTACGGAAAGTGGCGATGACACAAGAAAAAGCCAGAATTTTGACTCTTTTAGGCTATTCGCAGCGCGCTTTGGGACAATATCAGCGTTCGATAAAATTTCATGAGCAAGCCTTAGAAATTGCCAGAAATGCAGGCGATCGCCCCTGTGAAATTGCCAATCTCAATCATCTCAGTCGGACTTACGTGCAGGAGCAAAATTATCCTGAAGCCATTAATCATAGTCAAAGAGCATTGATGTTGAGTAGACAAGCAGGCGATTGTACAGGAGAAGCGAATGCCCTGGTTAACTTAGGTTACAGCGAAGTCATGCAAGCCCAAAAGCTGGAACAAGTAGAAGCAGAAACCTATGAAATGGCCATTAACTATTTAGAACAAGGATTAAAGTTATCAGAAAAATTAGGTGATATTCAAAGTAAAGCTTTATGTCTCAGTAGTTTAGGTCTTGCTTATCTAGTAATTCAAGAATCACAAAATGCGATTAAATATCTAGAAGAAGGTTTTAAAACAGCCCAAATATCTGGTGATTTATATCTCCAAGGTCGAAATTTAGCTTATCTGGCTGAAGCTTATTATCAAATACAGAACTTTGAAAAAGCCGTTTACACCGGTTGTTTAGGAATGTATTTCCTAGAGCAAATAGCTTCCCGTGAATGGCGACAACCAGCAGGGTTACTAATAATTTTACAAGGACAGATAGGGGTAGAAGCTTTTCAAAATTTACTCCAATATCACCGCCCTAAAATGATAGCCATTATTGGTGTAGATGGGTATGATTATCTTCCTAAATTGCTCATACAATATCAACAAGAATAATAAGTTATGACTAGAGGCTAGGGATTGGATATTAGGCAGAAGTAAATAACAAGTAAGTATAACCCGCTTAAATATTTGTAATTTGGATAAGACAGAAGGGAACAAGATTTTATACTGTTTCTTAATGAAGATGCACTTTATTCTGCACTGTAGAGACGTTGCATGCAACGTCTCTACATCATTTATTTGATACAACTTCATAGAGAATTGGTATTAGCCTAGTTTATCTCTTTCTTAGCTTAGTTGTATTTTTTCCACTGACTTACTTAACTCTACCTTGTTTCCCCTATCTCCTGCCCTTTCAATTTTGGATTTGGGTTTTGAAATTTTGGATTAGGTTTGAATCTAAAATCTAAAATTATTCTGCCGCCTCACTCAATTTCCTCACAGCGAATTAATAACTGTTCCATCTGTGCAGCTAGGGAAATCAAATCTTTCCAAGAAGAACCACTAGCTAAGTTTTGAGCGTGGGCTAATCTATTTCGTAACTGTTCGGCAGCCTTTAAGAAGCGTTCACCTGCACGTTTGGATTTCAATTCTAATTGTTGTAGCAGTTCTGGATGATGTAAAACTAACTCGCGTTTATCACAAAACTGGAGATAATCTAATAAATCTGTAGCTTCATTCCTTTCCTGACTTTCTCTCCATAACCTTTGGGCTATTTCTACGCGTTCAGGTTTGAGAAATTTTTGCCAAGTATCTTGCGGATAGTAAATTCTCACTAACCTCAACAAATTCATTTCTAGTAAAGTGAATAAGCCAAATAATAACATTCGTACAGGTGCTTTTTGCAAATCACCACAAGTAACAATTCCACTCACTTGATTGCAGTCCAGCACAAATAATCTAGGAGTATTTTGCAAAATAGGTAATAACTTCATGAGTGGCGTGGAAATGGCAATGAGTTCTTTTGGATGAAAAACTCGTTGATATTCACCACAATTACCAGATTTAGCTGATATTAAATTAGCACGTTCAATGTAACCTGTAATAATATTTGCTGTCTCGATACCCACAACATCGAAATCCTGTGCCTGCATCCATTGCAGCACTTCTATAACGTCTGCTTCTGCTGGTACAGCCTTTAATGACTCTGCTACATATTCAATAGTGATATTATTCTCAAACAAACTCCGCAGGTCTTGAGATCGGGATTTTAAATGTTTCATTAGTCAACAGTCATTAGTCAATAGTCATTGGGCATTGGGTATCGAGCATAAGAAATATAATCTACCCTGTCTACCTTGTCTACCTTGTCTCTTTATTCCCCCACGCCCTCATACCAATTCACACAAAATATAATACAGATGCAAACTCTAACACCTATGCTGAGTCTCACTTGTTTAATTTTTAATTGATATCACACCCCTACACCCATCCATACATACATCAAACGCCCAGACTAAAAAAGTCTGAGCGTTTGAAAATTAGGTTGCAGAGAAACTTCTGCTGAGTTTTTCAGTTAAATTATGCAGGCATCATTTGCATAGATCTGCAAGATTCTGCACATTTGCGGCAAGCCATTGCACAGTCCATCATCATTTGGTCATCGCTCATTTGTTCACAGGCCATCGCCATGCGATCGCACATTTCTGCACACAGCATACAGGTACGTCCCATAAACTCAGAACCGCCCATCATCATATTCATGCACATCATGCACATTTCCGCGCAGTCACGCATCATGCCCATCATGCTCATATCCATATACTTACCACCCTTGCTCATGCAGTAAGTCATGGTTTCCATGCACATTTTCTGACAGTCCATGCAAGCTTTCATGCAGGCTTGCATTTCAGCAGTCATGGATTCAGTCATCATCATCATCATAGGAAATACCCCCGATTTTTTGATGCTTTGTATAGGTTCCCTTAAGGAACTATCCATAACCTTAATCTCAACTTTTTCAGTAGTCAATAGTCTATTTTTGCGAGATTTTATAAACCTCTTAACCCGATGTAATTACCGGAATTCATGAGGTAATCTACAGTCATTTATGCCCATTTACAGCAAACGCATTACCAAGCAAGGATTATAAACTCTACTTTCTAACTAGGGTTTTAATTGTCTGTCAGTTGTATTAATTGTAAACCACAATTATGTAGCAATCTGACTAGCTTCAACGTCATTTATTGTTGACAAATCTTTAAAAAATATTTATTCGTTGATATAAATTAAATTTTTCAGACAGCTTTGCCAAAGCTGATCAAAACTATCTGCCATCTATCTTTAGTTTTAGATAAAATTTTCATCACCTACACCAGTCTTTCTGAGAAGCAAGCTCACTAGTAGCAAACACCGCCTAAGAAACAAACCAGGTTTTCTTCGCTCATGCCCCATTCCTTGAAACCCTAATGTCGAATTGGAATTTCTATGATAAATTCTGTTCCTATCCCTGGAGTGGAGAAACATTCTAGTTTGCCTCCGTGTTTCTCCGTAATAATTTGATAACTGATAGACATCCCCATGCCTGTACCTTTACCAATTGGTTTAGTTGTAAAGAAAGGATTGAAAATCTTTTTTTGAATTTCTTCAGACATTCCCATACCATTGTCGGTAATGTGAATAGAGACACAATTTTTATCTGAAATTGTAGTATGAATGGAAATTTGTGGTGTACTAAAAAACTGAGATTTTTTTGTCATTGCCTCTTCTAAAGCATCAATAGCATTGGCAAGAACATTCATGAATACTTGATTCAGTTGTCCGGCATAGCATTCTACTAAAGGTAACTTTCCGTAATTTTTAGTAATTTCAATAGCTGGACGGTCTGTTTGTTCTTTGAGACGATGCTGCAAGATCATTAAAGTGCTATCAATACCTTCGTGGATATTCACAGCTTTAAATTCCGCTTCATCCATGCGGGAGAAAGTTCTTAAAGACAGAACAATTTGACGGATACGTTGCGTACCCACTTTCATGGAATTGAGAATTTTAGGTAAGTCATCCTGTATATATTCCAAATCAAATTCTGTCAAGAAATCATGGAGTTCAGGGTCATGAACTAAACTTCTTTGTTGATATCGCTGAATTATTTTTAATAAGTCTTGAGTATGTTCTTCTAGATGGCTAATATTACCGTGGATAAAGTTGACAGGATTGTTAATCTCATGGGCAACTCCAGCAACTAATTGACCTAGGCTAGACATTTTTTCTGCCTGAATCATGTGTGTTTGAGTGCGTTTGAGTTCTTGCAAAGTATGTTCTAAATCTTGGGCTTTTTGTATAAGCTGGTCTTCCATCTGCTTGCGTTCACGAAGTGCAGCTTGCTGTTCACTCATATCCCGGACAATAGTAGAAAAATACTCAACTTCACCTTTAGGGGATTTGTGCGCTAACAAAACTTGAGAAGCAATTATTTCTTGGTTATCCTGGTTTAAAATGACAGTCTCACCCCTCCAACTACCATTATTTATTGCTTCTGGTAATGCTTGGTTTAAGATAATTTCTCTAGCTTCATGAGGATGATTCTGAGCTATGCTTTGTTTTTTGACATCTTCTAAATTCTCAATACCTAATAATTTTCTCCAGGCTTGATTTAAGTAAAGGACTTGACCAGTTGCATCGGCAATGCCAATAAAATCGGGAGTTACTTCTAAAATTGCGAGGATTCTTGCTTGTTCGGCTTCAGAACGTTTGCGATCGCGTAGTGCAGCTTGCTGTTCGCTAATATCGCGTAATAGTGACAGTACATGAGGTTTGCCATTGTAATCAAAAAGTTTTCCAGTGATTTCGATATCGAAACAACTACCATCTTTACGGATGTCTATGCCCTGGCCATGAAACTCATCTCCAGCCTTGATTGTTTCCAAGAAGTCTTCAAATATTTCCTGACAATCGGGATGGATATAATCTGTAGGATTTAAAGCAAAAATCTCTGCTTGAGAATAACCGTGCATTTGGCAAAAGGCAGGATTGACAGCAACAATCTTGCCCGTATCTAAATCCATGACGGTAATCCCATCACTTACAGTCTCAAAAATACTACGATACTGAGCTTCTTGTTGACGGAGTACACTTTCAGCGATTTTCCTTTCAGTAATATCTCTTGCTACAGCATAGATAGCATCATCATGAGCCACTGAAGTCCATGATAACCAGCGATAAGAATTGTCTTTGCAACGATAGCGATTTTCAAAGCGAAAAACCCGCACTCCTTGGCTCAATTTTCCCATTTCTGCTAGTGTAGATGCTTGATCTTCTGGATGTACTATATCCAAGAAGGGGATTAATAGTAGTTCGGCTTGGGAATAGCCCAAAATTTTCTCACAAGCAGGATTCACGCGCTGGAAATAACCGTCAAAGCCAGCAACACAGAGTATATCTACGGATATATTGAAAAAGCGATCGCGTTCATCTTCTGCTATTTTGCGGTCAGTGATATCCTCGTAAAAACCAAACACACCAATCACTTCGCCCTTGGTATTACGCAGGGGAATTTTACTTGTTTTAAGATGAATTTTAGTTCCGTCTTTCTTAATTAGTAGTTCTTCATAGTCAAGCTTAGGAAGATTGCTTGACATCACAATTTCGTCATCCTGTTGATAAACTTCGGCGAATTCCTGCCAAGGTAGTTCAAAATCCTGCTTACCGATGATGTCTTGGGGTGAGTTAATACCAGCATCTTGGGCTAGACGTTCGTTACAACCTAAAAATCTTAAATTCCGATCTTTCCAAAAAATACCCTGGGGTAATGTGTTTAAGACTACTTGCAAAAAGTGCCGAGATGATTGTAGTTCCTCTTCCAGTTGGGTAATAGTTGTACGGAATTCCTGGGTAGATACGGTTAATTGTTGCTGTAATTGAGCGTTTTGCTGCCGGAGAAGGTTGATTTCCTGTTCTAGTGCTTCAGCATACATTTAAGTTTTACCTCCCGATGACTACCGTACTGGAATGAAAAGGACAAGAGTTGCAGTCGTGTTTGCGACAACGATTTTGAGGAGCGATCGCCAAATCCAAAGCTCTACCTTTACCAAAACCTTGATTTTTCATACAGAATTTAAATGCTTTGTGGGAAATCAATCGCTACTCATCCAGTATTATTCCCAAACCAGATGTTTCATTTACTGCCATCACAATGAACATTACTAGAAAAATGGACAAATAAATAATCGGCAGTGGTGTGTCCATCACTGCCGATGCTTATATCTAAGATGAATTATGCAATGTCAATCAGAGCAAGTTATAAGCCTCTAACTAGCGCGACTACACACTAGCGAAAAACGAAACACTCCCATTCTGTTTTATAAGCCTTAATTACTTCAAAGTTGCCTAGCTGATACTGGTTGTTCCAGGTAGCCATACACTAGACGAGAAACTTCATTGATAAAACGTTTAGCTCTTGCATCACCAAAAGGTCTAGCCACCATAATGCCGGCTAAATAACGCTTACCTGATGGTGTTTCGATAATCCCTGCATCTCCTAGTACTCTGCCTAGTGTACCTGTTTTATGAGCAATCACTGACCCTTTACCCAGTCCAGCAGGTAATAAACTTCTATTTTTGCAGCGCACCATAATGTCCATAACTTGGGCGTTGCTGCTGCTACTTAGTAACTTATTATTGGAAATTAAAGCTGCCACACGCACTAAATCTTTAGCACTAGTTGTGTTAGTCCCCTTAAAATCACCTAATAGATTGCGAATCACGGTATTTTGCAGTCCCCAACTGCGAAATCTCTGATTCAATTTATTTTTGCCACCCAATCTATCAATCACCATATTGGTAGCAGTATTGTCACTGATAGTCATCATTCTGGTTGCAGTTTCCAAAAGACTAAACTTAGTCCCTGGTTTTCTATACTGCATATTTCCTGAACCACCAGTCATTAAGTCTCGTCGCATCACCAAAGTTTCATTGAGCCTTACCCTACCAGCATCGACTTCTTGAAACAATGCCACCAAAATAGGAAATTTAATCGTGCTAGCCGCAGGAAATATTTTTTCTCCGTTGATGTCTAAGTATTCTCCCGTCTCCATATCTAAGAAAAACATTCCTGGAGAAAGAGACTTATAGCGAGCCATCAATCTTTTAATTTGAGTATCAAGCTGCGATATTTCTTTATTTAAAGGCACAACACCCGCAAAAGTAAAATTATTAGTTACGGGAATAGCGAGTTTTTCTTCACTAGCAGTAAAGGTTAGATTATCACTCTTCTCAATCGCTGCCAGGTTGAGAATCCAATTAGAAGGAGACTCACCTTTAATCACTAATTTCTCTGGAGAAGCTGTATAACCTGGTGCTAACTCAACCACTATTCTGGCGGTGTTTTCGTCAACTTTACCAATGCGAATTTCTTTGACTGTTGAGCCAAAATTTTTGCGAATCGTATCACTTTTGAGGCTTGTTTGTGGTAGATCAATAACTATTCTCGTCGGGTTATTAATTAAAAAAGCCCTGGGTTTAACATCAGAATCAGTAGTAATCTTCAGTTGATTTTTAACAGGGTTGAAGTTCCAAGATTGCAGTTTAGCTGCATTGACTGGAGAAGATAAAAGGACTGCGCTGAGTAAGCTGAGTAAGACAAGAGGTGATTTCATGCGTGTGAGTTGTAAGAAGCAATAGATTGTATTTGCCAGATTTTCTGAGGTTGTTATAGTTTTTCCGGAAGAAGATCCAGCAAGGGTGTAATTTTATTTCTTTGCTGACATCGAGACGTTCATCAAATCAAATAGTTCCAATCTCCAATCAACAAAACAAAGCGAGATTATTTAACAACATGGCAATACACCTAACAGATGGCATTTGCCATCTGAATGTGCATTTCTCAGATTACAATGAAACCTGACCCAATTAGTTGCCAACTTGCTCTTTTTTATGAGTGAATTAGAAGTCGTCAGTCAGAATTAAGTTTGGCATTTAATTCCCAATAGTGGATGAATATTGGGTTTAAAATCAGCCGAATTTTGGACGAAACTCAATTTATTCATTAACGATTAGTCTTTTCCTCTAAACATGCCAGTTTGCACCCTGTCGGTAGGCTTAAATCTCCGTAAGGAAAGCAAGCTAAAAATCGAGAAGGAAACCCCCTTTCCTGCGGGACAAGTCTTGTAGAGAAGATCGAACTGTCGCCTCTCCCATACCCTGTTCCTGTATTCCTGACAAAAGGAGAGAGTTAGCTCAGTATTTTGTGAGTCAGCTGCATAAACCAACAAAGGTCAACTTATTGATTTAGTGAAGGGGTTGAAACCCAAAATACACGTTAACACTGAAATTTGAGAAGCATGACCATGAAATTACGTGACTTAACTGGTTCTTTACTGACTGCTACCGCACTTTTGACTAGTACACTGCCGGCTTTTGCAGGGCCTTTCGATATTCAACCCGCAGGTGTTTTCAAGCCTGGGAATGTTGTCCCTAGTGCAGTTGGTAATGCTAAACCCAACACTCCCGCACCTACTAGCAACCCAGTTGGCAACACTGAAATTCAAGGGTTAGGCGACCATCAATCTTGGGTAGATCAGAAAACTCTAGCTAATGACCCCCGTGCTTTATGTAGTGATGTTGGTTTAGGTAACAACACTCGCAGCAGCCACAGTAAAGTAGCCTTAGCAACTTCTACCAACACTCGTTCTAGTTCTGCTAGTAGCCATAATGATGGCGGTGGCGGTGGAGTCAGTATCTTTGGTATTGGTGTTAGTGGTAGTGGTGCTAGCAGAGGTAGCCAAAATCAAAACCAATCAAAAGACACCAGCAGCAACAGTACAGAAGAACACAACAGCAGTTCTTCCACGGTGGTTCAAGGGAAAAATTGTGATGCGTTCGTCGGTGCAGCCGCCGCCAGAGATATGAACTATCAAGATAATCTCACCCGCCGCTATGAAATTAAAGTTGGTCGTCGTGGACAACAGGTGAATCAATTGTTGGAAGATAAGTAGGGATTGGGGATCGGGGACTGGGGATTGGGGATTGGGAAGAGAGAAGTTTTGAACTCGGAAATTTGAGAGCAGAATTGCAATTACCGAGATTTTGACTGCAATTATATTGAAGGGAAAGCGATCGCTCCTATCATTACCAACATCATTGCCGTAATTATGTAATCTTTTTTCCCAAATTATACTTAACCTCAATCTCAAAATTGCTTTCTGCCGAGCCTTCTGTCAAAAATGGAATGCCAGTTTTACCACCCAATTTGATACCAAACTTAACTGTGACTTCCTCAGCTTCCGGTAAGTTCTTGAATGCACCAACAGCTAACTTGGCATAACCACGAATCTTGTCTTGAAAATCTTTAATATTCAGTGTGGGTAGACCATCACGGTATCCTGGCTCTTCCTCTTCTATTACTTTCGGGGATGTCTTTGATTCTAAGTAGATTGTGTATTCTTGATCATCATCTTTGACAATCAAACTTTGTACTTCTGACATTTCAGAGCCTCAGTTAGTTTTTTAGTTATTATTCTAGTAATATTACGTAAAAACATCTGCCAAATAAATATGGCTCGATATGCGCTGGTAATTGGCATCGCCAAGTATGAGAACTTCACTAACCTACCAAAAGCCGTTAACGATGCAGCACAAATCGCACAGTTATTGAGTCAACACGGTCGGTTTGATGTTCAGCCATTACCAGGGAAGTTAATTGAGAGTGAGAATATTTGGCAAATCACGCCTGATAAAAGGTTAACAGGCAAAGAACTCGGACAAGCATTGAGAGTATTTTTGCTAGACAAAGCCGAACGTGCAGAGGCTTTAATTTATTTTGCTGGACATGGTTTTGAAGCAACTAGCCTGACAGGAGAACAGAAAGGATATTTAGCGACATCTGATTGTAGTAAAGATGGACAAAATGCGATCGCCTTTGATGATTTCAATACCCTGATTAGTAAATCCCAACTCAGCAGCCTTGTGGTACTTTTGGATTGCTGTTATGCCGGGTCTTTACTAGAGAGAAGCTTTATCAAGTCTAGTTTTCCGGTATTCAACAGTAAACAAGACTATTGTTTAATTACTGCTTCCCGTGTGTTTGAAAGAGCGAGGGAAGATGCTGAAGGTGGAATTTTTACCCAGGCGGTGTTAGCTGGGTTAGCTAACTCAGAAGCGGATGAGGCTACCGGAGAAATCAACGCCAATGATTTGATGAGCTTTGTAACACGCAAACTCAAGGGAAGCGGCCAAGAAGCAATTTATATGGGTGGCGGTAGGTCAATTCCTTTGGTTTGGTATCCGCCGAGAAATCCGGTAGCAGTTGGGGTGGTGAGTGAAGAATGTCCCTACCGAGGTTTAGAAGCTTTTGATAAACAACACGCCAAATTCTTTTTTGGTCGTCAAAAAGTTGTTAACTATATTCAACAAAAACTAGCACAGGCTAATTTTGTCCCCATTATTGGCGCGTCGGGAAGTGGCAAATCTTCGGTGGTGCGGGCGGGTTTGATTCCAGTGTTAGAAAAAAATGGTTGGCGAGTCTTAGAACCAATTATGCCCGGAGTTGAACCGTTAGCAGAGTTAAAACGAGCTTTTACCCAGTTGTTTGAACGCACGCAAATTAGAGAAATTTCGGCTTTGATTGACACAGCAGGTTTATCTCCAGTAATTTCTAGGCTGACTGGTTCTGAGCGTTGGTTGTTGGTGGTAGATCAATTTGAAGAAATTTTTACCCTTGGTACTAGGGAAGAAGAGAGACAGCGATTTATTGAGTTGTTGACTCAAGTTACTGAAGGGCGGTTAGCAATCGTCACTACGATGCGAGCGGATTTTCTAGAATACTGTTTAAGCTATGAATCGCTCACACAACTAATTCAGGAACAGGCTGTGTATATGCCGCCATTATTGGGTGCAGAATTAGAAGAAGCGATTGCATCTCCAGCTATGTTACAAGGTTATCAACTGGAAAGGGGATTACTGGGAGCGATTCAGCAAGAAGTATTAGGACAAGAGAAAGGCTGCTTACCATTATTGCAGTTTTCCCTGACTGAACTTTGGGAACAGCGCGAACAAAAAACTCACCAGTTAACAGTCACTAAGTTTAACGAACTAGGTGGAGTCATTGGGGGGTTGAATCGTCATGCAGAAAAGCTTTATGCAGGTTTCACCGAACAGCAACAAGCTTTGGTCAAGCAGATTTTCTTAAAGTTGGTGCGTACTGGTGCAGAAGATAAAGATACGCGACAGCGACAAACGAAAAATGAATTGTTGAGTGTTGCTGGTGATAACTCATATGAGCAACTAGTCATAGAACAAGTTTTAGAAAAGCTGATCCAAGGACGTTTAATAGTAACTGATACCGAAGCCAGAGAAGAAGTTTGGATTGATTTAGCTCATGAAGCCTTAATAGAAGGTTGGCAAAGATTGCGAGAATGGCGACAACAAGACCGAGACTTGCGACGGTTACGTGATAAATTCGCCGATGCTTTGCGAGAGTGGTTGCACAAGGGAGAAGATGAACAATACCTCATGCCTAGAGGATTGTTAGCTGAGGTGCGAGAAAATTGGGAAAAGTTACAACCTGATTTATCATCGCTAGCCAAGAAGTTTTACCAGCGCAGCGTTGCTGATGAACAAGAGCGCAGTGCTGATCAGAAATTTGCTTTCAGAGTCCGCACTGAAACCTTATTGCAAGAGAAAACAGCAAATATCAATAAAATACTCTCTACCCAACCGCTCAAAGCTTCTGTGCTGGCAATCCAAGCCATAGGTGAGAACTTGGAGAAAATGCCAGAGCAAATTTTCCCTCCAGTTCAAAATAGCTTGCAACAAGCGATGGCAGTCTTAACTCCCTTCCGTGGTCATGAGGGTGTGGTCAGGTTCGCCATCAGCAGCGATGGGCAGACGATTGTCAGTGGAGGTCAAGACGGCACGGTGCGCTTGTGGAATCTCCAAGGTCAGCCCTTGGTTGAACCCTTCCTCGGTCATGAAGGTGAGGTCAATTCTGTCGCCATCAGCAGCGATGGGCAGACGATTGTCAGTGGAGGTCAAGACGGCACGGTGCGCTTGTGGAATCTCCAAGGTCAGCTCTTGGTTGAACCCTTCCGTGGTCATGAGGGTGAGGTCTGGTCTGTCGCCATCAGCAGCGATGGGCAGACGATTGTCAGTGGAGGTGATGACGGCACGGTGCGCTTGTGGAATCTCCAAGGTCAGTCCTTGGTTGAACCCTTCCGTGGTCATGAGAATGGGGTCTTGTCTGTCGCCATCAGCAGCGATGGGCAGACGATTGTCAGTGGAGGTCAAGACGGCACTGTGCGCTTGTGGAATCTCCAAGGTTTGCCCTTGGCTAAACCCTTCCGTGGTCATCAGGGTGGTGACTGGTGTGCATGGTTGAAAGTCTGCTGCGACAGGTTGCGTGATCATCCCATCTTCACAAATCCGCAAACTGAAGAGGCTAAAGCCGCTTGCGAAGTCTGCCGCGAATATGTTTGGAGTAAAGAAGGTGATAGGTGACAGGTTAGAGCAATTCGCAATTACAAAGGTCTAGCAACAAACGAGAAATTTCGAGTTCAAAACCAGAACATTCCTGTTTGAAATAAGAAACGTCAAGTTCAAAACTAAAACGTTCCTGTTTGAAATGAGAAACGCCGAGTTCAAAACCAGAACGTTCCTGTTTGAAACAAGAAACGCCGAGTGCAAAACTAAAACGTTCCTGTTTGAAACAAGAAATGTCGAGTTCAAAACTAGAACGTTTCTGTTTGAAACGAGAAACTTTAACTTCAGAACACCAACATCCGAGATTTAAACTGCAATGATGGTGAAGGGAAGGCGATCGCTGCCATAAAAACTAACTAGCAACAACCATTTTCACTAGTTGATGACACAAACCACATTTCAGGTTAAAACGTTTTGGGATTCAGAGGCAGAAGTCTGGGGGCAACCAGTGATGATATACCTGGATTGGTGACGGAAGTGGATACGATTGAGATTCTGGCGCAAAAACTGCGGGTAATCATTCCAGAACTCTTGATTTTGAATCAAGTGCTGATCAGCAAATCATAAATGCGATCGCCTATACCCTGCTTCGATATACCAAAACAGCTTTGAATGATAGATTATTGATGCTGACCTATGAATAAATCTATCAAAGCTATAAAGTCAGAATCATTATGAAATTTCTGCACCGTCCTGATCTATATGGTTGGTCTTATTTCAACCCAGCGAGAAATATTGATTTCAATGGAGTTGCTTGGATTCGTCCTGCTGGTAATATCTTGATTGATCCTGTGGCTCTATCTAATCATGATTGGAATCATTTGGAATCCTTAGGGGGTGTGGATTGGATTATCATCACCAACTCTGACCATATTCGGTCAGCTAAGGAAATTGCTGATCAAACCTATGCCAAGATAGCGGGGCCTGTGGGAGAAAAAGAGTCTTTTCCCTTAATGTGCGATCGCTGGTTAGCTGATGGTGATGAGTTTGTCCCTGGACTCAAGGTGCTGGAAATGCAAGGTTCTAAAACTCCTGGGGAGTTGGCATTGTTATTAGAAGAAACTACCCTGATTACTGGGGATTTAGTGCGAGCCTACAAAGCTGGTAGCTTAGGTATATTACCCTATGACAAGCTGTTGAATAAAGCCGAGGCTGTAGCTTCAGTTCGCAGATTAGCCGCCTTAGAAAAAGTAGAGACTATATTAGTCGGTGATGGTTGGTCAGTGTTTTGGGATGGACGCGATCGCTTAAAAGAATTAGTGGCAACGTTGTAAACATTTAGGGATGAGAGTCTGATGTGTATTGGCTCACAGTTTGTTGAATTGGAATTTCTACAACAAACTCTGTTCCTTGCCTTAATGCTGAATGAAAGGACAATTTTCCACGGTGTTGTTCTGTTACTATTTGGTAGCTGACAGATAAACCTAATCCCATACCCTTGCCGACAATTTTATTCGTGAAAAATGGGTCAAATAACTTGGCTTTTACTTCTTCATTCATACCGATGCCATTATCATAAAAGCTAATAGCTATGCGGTTTTGTGGTAATATTTTGGTATAAATTCTAATTTTAGGTATTGTCGATTCCCGTTGCCAATGCTCAGTTCCCATTTCTGCAATTGCATCAATGGCATTGAGCAAAATATTCATAAATACTTGGTTCATTTGACTGGGGTAACATTCAATTAAAGGCAATTCTTGGTATTCCTTTAAGACTTGAATTGCAAAAGGATGTAACTGAGATTGCAAGCGGTTTTGTAGGATTAATAAACTACTCTCAATGCCTTGATGAATATCTACTAATTTTAATTCTGCTTCATCCAGGCGAGAAAAGTTTCGTAAAGAATGCACAATTGCTCTAATCCGTTCAGCCCCAGAACTCATAGAATTGAAAAGATTTTTCAAGTCTTCCCTCAAAAAATCGAGGTCAATTATGGTGATCGCCTGTTGAATTGCTGGGGTGGAATGAGGATATTCTTGTTGATAAAGCTGTAATAATGTTAGTAAATTTTCTGTATATTCCTGAGCATGGCAAATATTACCATATATAAAACTGATAGGGTTATTAATTTCGTGAGCAACGCCTGCTACCATCTGCCCTAAACTAGACATTTTCTCCTGGTGAATGATTTGAGATTGGGTATATTTCAAATCTTTCATGGCTACCTCTAGACGCTGATTGTTCTCATTTAATTCTTGAGTAATCAGCCTAACGTGTTGAAGTAGTTGATTAAAGGCGATCGCCATAATGCCAACTTCATCTGCGGATGTAACTGGTGCTTGTAGGTGAAAATCAGAATTTTGAGTAACTTGCTGTGCCACCTTGGTGAAAGCTTTTAGGGGTTGAGCAATAATTTGACTAGTAAAAAAAGCTAGGATGCCAGCAAATAATGTTGATAAAATGATGCTGGATGTAACGATATAGAGGCGCAGGACATCCGCTTGATCGTAGGCTGCGATCGCTGTTTCATAATCCTTTGCAGACAGAGCAATAATGTGTGTTAAATCATCTAAATATTTTTCAAATTGCTGTGATTCTGAACTTTTTTGAAATTCGATGAGGAATTTTTTGGCATTTTTATTACTCTGTGGTAGTTCTAAACTATTCCCATGAATTTGCTGCACCACAGCATCAAAATCTTGAAAGTAACCTATAGTGAAACTATTATAAGTTGATAAGAAATTGGGGATTTCTTGTAAGTGAATATTATTTTTTTCATCTGTAATGTGATATTCACTGGCTATAAAAGATTTAATTGCAGCCCAAGTTTTTTGGATATTGGCAATTCTTTGTTGCAAGTAAATATATTTTGTTTGTAACTCCTGGGGATTTTCTACAAGGAAAACTAACTGTTGCTGGCTTCCCCTAGCCCTCAAAATGTCGGTTTCTAAACGATACAGTAATTCAGTTTCTTGTCTAGAATGTTCTGCTTGTTGCCAAGCTTGCCACAAAAAATAATCACCAATTTCAATTCCTATGGTTGTACCTATAATGACTACACCTAAAATAATTCCGTATCCCCAGCTAATCTTGTGAGCCATTTTCAGCCGATATACCCATCTTTTCAGTCTCAGAATGAACGGAAAACGAGTAGCTAGGAAATTTAGCAATTTTTGGGAATTCATGCGAAGTGATCAGAATCGAGAAATTCCTGGTGAATGGAAGAAGGCAGAAGGCAGCAGATAGAAAGCAATTAAAACGTGCGCCTACCTTGAAGACTCACGTCATAAAAAGAGGTCTAAATCCTCCTTTTATTGAAGACTACTAAATTGTAGAATTAGCAGGAGTCTTAAATCCAAATGTGCAAGATAGGACAGAGAGCATTAAGATTTGCACATTGAAAAAACAAAAACCTTCTGCCTAGCCTTACGGCAAAGTTGACGCTTAGTGTGATACTAGCCTCTACCTTGTCTGTCGGCCTAGCATCTTGTCGCGCTAGCGTTGCGTAGCAAAGAAAAGCGTAGATACTTAAAAAAGTTAAATTGTTACCTCTAGTTATAGCTTTCCCAAAAGTTATCTTCGGATCTCAGTCCTAAAAACTAGTTAACGTCACAAAATTGACGTTGATTCTATTGTTATCAGTAATTTTATATCAAAATCTCTACATTCCTACTGTCTGCGCTTCTTGATAAATTATCTCTTGGAACTGAATCACGTCTTTTTGTGGATCGGAGATACTCACCTTTACCAATACCTGTTCGCCTAATCTTACTGTTCGCCGGAAGACCATCGGTAGTTGTAGACCTAAATCTTCTAACAATATTAGAGCTAAGTTGCTATCTTCACGCAGCCACATTAATACTGTTGTCTCCCACACTTGCTCAGGATGACGACGTAAATATTCTAATGCCCAGTACCTATTAGTTTGGCGTTCTACCATTGTTAACTCTTGGGTGGTACTGGTAACGCTCATCATTACTTCTTTGAGCTGTTCAGCACTAAACGGCGGCACTTCTCCCCGTAGGTGGGCTTTGAGTTGAAAGTGAGTTAACAAGTCACTGTAACGCCGAATAGGAGATGTGGCTTGAGTGTAAGTATCCAATCCTAAACCGGCATGGCGCACAGGAGTAATACTCATTTCACTCTTGGGCATACAACGCCGCATCGCACAGGCGCGAACAAACCCGGCTGGGAGTCGGAGTAATTCTTCTTCCGGAGGTAATTCTGGCTGGGGTTGACCACGAAATGGTAGGGGAATGTTGTGTTCTTGACCGTAACGGGCGGCGACTTCCCCAGCAAGAATCATCATTTCTGCTACCAGTTGCCGCGATCGCGAATCATCTAAAATGTCGATGCTAATGTCATCATTTTTGACTTTAATCATCGCCTCTGGCATATTGATGCTGATCGCGCCTTGATTGTAACGCCAGGCTTTCCGCTTAGTTGCCCAAGCTGCGATCGCGGCAATTTCTGGTTCTGCTTGTACTCCTAATTCCAGCATCTCATCTACATCTTCGTAGGTGAGGCGGTAAGTAGGTTTAATCAAACTGGGATGAATCGTATAATCTACTACTGCCCCAGCATCGTCTAAAATAATCCCAAAGCTCAAAGCGCAACAGACTTTTCCCTGTACCAAACTCATTGGCCCTGTCGCTAGGACTTCGGGAAACATGGGAATCATTCCCGTTGGTAAATATACTGTACTACCCCGCTTTCTCGCTTCTAGGTCTAAATCGTCTTCCGGTGCTAACCAACGGGTGGGATCAGCAATATGTACCCACAGTCTATCTTGACCATCTGGTAGTTGTTCCCAACTCAGACCATCATCAATTTCTGTGGTGCTTTCATCATCTATTGTGTAGACCTTCAGATGGGTCAAATCGAGACGATTTGTATCTGAGTCTGTGGGCTGGTCATCCAAACGCTGTTGCGCCACTTCTAACACCTTGCTAGGAAACTGAACTGGAATTGCAGAACGACGCAGGAATAAATTCTCATTTGCACTCCACCACCTCAAATCTACCAATAATTGAAACGCGCCTGGAGGCGTAGCGGGTCGCCCCAGCATATTCATTGTTTCTAAAACTGGAGCTGGTGGAGGATAGGCACGTGCTAGGGAGTCATAGTTTACACCCATTCTGACAATATCCGCCAACAGTGCTGCATACTTTTCTAAAGCTTCCAGACGTTGGCGATCATGACGTTGCCACTCGACTGATTCACCTTGGAGTGCTTGTTCTACACGGACTAAGAATTCCTGCTGTTCCCTAGCTTTGAGGGCTTCTACTTCTATTTGGTGTTTGCGTTCTGCTACTTGCGCCGTCGTTCTTGGCTCATAAGCATCGCCTTTTTGTTTGAAGTAGAGTTTGTCATCTGACAATAGACAATGGGCTGCGTAACAAGGAGCTGATTCTGATTCGGAAAACAGCAAATTGGCCATTTGTGTGGGCGTGACTGTTTCCCCTTCTTCGACCAGTAATTCCCAAGCCACTTCCAAGCTAGAGGGGTCTAGATAAGGCTTGACCTCTGATAAAAAGCTGGGAATGTCGGATGATTTATAGGTTTTGCCGTTAACGGTATAAGTAATTTGTCTAGGCGCGAGGCTGTGGGATTGACCGCGTTCATCTACCACAAACCAACGGGTCTTTCCGTCTGGACGGTCTATCACGCCCAAACGGCGATCGCCTTGAACCCTAAATTCAACTAGCGTCCCCTTCTCCACAACTCTCGCAATTATTAATGGTTGACAAATAAATTTTAGATTTTGGAGTTAAATATTTGCTACTAAATCCAAAATCTGATGATTTTAACTGTAGAACAAGATTTTACCACTGACTGAGATTTTAGATTGTGGACTCCGACATCTTAAAGCTACATATCACCATTTATATAGCTTTGCCCGTGCAGCCCAAATCTAAAATTCTCGCCACTGACAAGGGTTTAGCCTTCCGCATTGATAAATGGCAACAAAGCCACAATCCGCGCCCGCTTAATTGCTAATGTCAAATCTCGTTGTTGTTGACAGGTCAGCCCTGTAATCCGACGGGGCAATATTTTACCGCGCTCAGTAATGAACTTCCGCAATAAGTCAACATCTTTGTAATCAATTGGTTCTCCAGGCTTAATTGGAGACAAACGCCGACGGTAATAGCTCATCTTTACTTGATTTCCTTGTGAACGGTATGTTTATTGCAGTGGGTACAGAACTTGCTTAGTTCTAAGCGATTAGTGGTGTTACGACGGTTCTTAGTGGTTGTATACCGTGAAACACCTGGCGATCGCTTATCTGGATTTGTACGACACTCAGTACACTCTAGTGTCACTATTATGCGGACACCTTTACTCTTTGCCATAATCTTACAAACGCTAAAGCCTGAAGAGAATTAACACAAATAACTATCTTCTCACATTCCGCCGTAAAGTTTCAACTAATCGTTTGACTTTTATATCTAACGAATAGCCCCGATTCGACGAAACAATGAAAGTTCCTGCATAACGATCATGGAAAGCTTGCCGCATCTGCGTATCAGATAAAGCAGCACCACAGTCAATTGCCAGGGGAATTACTAGCAGTATAGCAGTGGGATTGGCGCGAATATTGCCCAAGGCAATAGACACCAAAATTGCACCAAAGCCAATTATAGCTTCTCTTTTCAAGAGTGCTAGTAACTGCGGAATCCTACCCACGACTTGATCATTCTGCACTTCTAAGATTTTCAAGTCAAAGGCCCACCGCCCCAAACTTTGTCCTTGATTGTTATAAGCCACTAATACCCGTAAAATTAGCCAACCAAAGATAAAAACCAGGATTTGCATAAATTGAATCCCGATTTGATTACTTCCAAATAGAGAGCTGACTAGCCAAACAACGAGAAAGTCTAATCCCAAGGCCATACCGCGCCGATTAATTTCAGCTTTGGGATAGTGTTTTTGGGGAACTCGTTCGATAGTCATAAAAATAAGGTGTAGGGGTTTAGGGGAGCTAGTTGCATGAGTGGGTTTTCCGACTTGAGCTTTCTTGGCGTGTGTCAGGGAGGCTACGGTGTACATACAAGTCTGATCAGCTTATCCTGCATCGTTATTGATCCCCCTAAATCCACGCCACTTGCTTTAAGCCGGGAAACCCGACGACACTTGCTACAAGTCGGGCATTGCCCGCCCAACGCAGTGTCTCTCCAACGCAGTGGCTTCCCTTAAAAAAGGGGACTTTGATTCTAGTTCCCCCTTTTTCAAGGGGGGTTAGGGGGGATCAAGCCACATTTTGTACTTAGCAACAAAGATGTGTGTACACGGTAGGTGTCAGGGAGGGGAAAGAACTTACCACTATTCTTGTTTTGTCTTTCCTGCACCCCCGCTTCCCTCAATTTTAAGTAAATTTACTCTGAGATTTCTACTTAAATATGTCTTGAGAATGTTCAGCAACTCTTCTCTTATATCTTAAGGTGGAGGAAATAAGTATCTACAAACTAAAGCTAGAATGATTAGATTAAAAACAGCGTGGCATTCACTGAAATACGATTGTCTAGCAATATTGTTTGTTGTATTGGCAGCATTATCTACTGCTGCTTTAACCCCTGTTGTTAAATATCCTCTATATGCTTTTTTCTATGCATCTGTTGCCCTGAGTGCTTGGTGTGGTGGTACTCGTCCTGGCATAGTGGCAACTATATCAGCTTATATATTAATCAAATATTTCTGGAGTCTTCCTCTTTATTCGTTAGAGGTAAAAGGTGTTGATCAAATCATTCGTTTAGCATTATTTGTTCTGATTTCTCTGCTCATTGGCTCATTAAACGGGAGCTTAAAAACTGCTAGGCAAAGACTCGAAAAAAAACTACAAGCATTAAGGGAACGTGAAGAACAATACCGAGTATTAACAGAAAATATTCCCCAGTTAATCTGGTTTGCTCATGCCGATGGTTCTGTAGAATATTTTAACCAGCGTTGGTATGACTATACTGGACTCTCGTCTTTAGAATCTCTGGGTAGTAAGTGGCAGCAAGTAGTTCATCCAGAGGATTTACCATTGGTGTTAGAGCAATGGGTTAATGCTTTAGAACAGGGAAATACTCTGGAACTAGAGTCTCGTTTACAGGAAAGAAACGGAGACTATCGTTGGCACATCACCCGCGCTGTACCTATGCTAGACCCCAATGGAGTTATTCAGCGTTGGTTTGGCAGTTCTACTGACATTCATGAGCAGAAACAGATACAACAAACTCTTTACCAGCAAGAGCAAGAACATATTCAATTACTGCTAGAGTTAGAAACACAGCAAAAACGGCTAGAAGCTGTGCTGCAACAAATGCCTGCGGGGTTAATTATTGCAGATGCGCCATCGGGTAAGTTGCTGCTTGGTAATCCACAAGTAGAGCAGATTTGGCGGCATTCGTTTATACCTGCGGAAAAGATTGATCAATACCAAGGATACGTGGGTTTTGATGCAGATGGTCGTCCCTACAGTCCCCATGAATGGCCATTGGCTCGTTCTATTAGCACAGGGGAGGTTGTGGTCAACGAAGAAATTAGGTTTTTGCGGGGGGATGGAACACAAGGGGTAATGCTAGTTAACTCAGCTCCGATTCTTGACAATCAGGGAAAGATTACGGGGGGTGTAGTAACTTTCTACGATATTACAGAACGCAAACAAGCACAGGAAGCTTTGCGTGAGAGTGAAGAACGTTTCCGACAAATGGCGGAGACAATAGAAGATGTGTTTTGGGTGAGTACGAACATTCAAGCAGACTATCAAGTTCTCTATGTTAGCCCCGCCTATGAAACTATTTGGGGCAATTCTTGCGAGAGTTTGTATGACAATCCCTATACCTGGATGGAATCTATACATCCCGAAGATCAGCAGCGAGTTAGGCAAGAGTACTTTGAACGATCGCTCCAGGGCAATGTTCTGATGGAGTTTCGGATAGTGCGGCCTGATGGTTCAATCCGTTGGATACGCGATCGCTCCTTCCCGATTCTAGACGAAAATGGCAGGATATACCGTCAAGTAGGTATAGCAGAAGATATTACTGACCGCAAACAAACAGAAATCGCCTTACAAGAAAGTCAGGCTCTATTTGAAAGCTTCATGCAGCAGATACCAGGTACTGCATTTATCAAAGATCAACAGGGAAAATACATATATGTTAATTCGGTGGGGGCAGAACTTGTAGGTCGAGACATAGCTGAGGTGATTGGGAAAACAGATTTTGAATTATTCCCAACATCAGATGCTCAACAGTTACGAGAGCGCGATCGCGCTATTCTCAACTTGAATCAGCCTGTGGAATTAGAAGAAATGGTGACTCAAGGTGATCAAGAACGTCATTTTATGACGTATAAGTTTCCTTTTATTGATGCTGCTGGACAACAGATGTTAGCGGGGATGTCCTTTGATATTACTGAACGCAAATATTTAGAATATGCCTTAAAAGCTAGTGAGACAAAATTTCGGCGTTTAGTTAATGCCAATATTATCGGTGTGATTGTGTCTGATTCAGAATCCATTATTGAAGCCAATGATTCATTTTTACAAATGCTGGACTACTCTCAGGAAGATTTGACCAGGCGAAATTTGCGCTGGCGGGACATGACTCCGCCAGAATATTGGCATTTAGATGAGCAGGGTATCAAAGAGTTACAAGCTACTGGCAAATGTACACCATTTGCGAAAGAATATATCCGCAAAGATGGCAATCGAGTACCTGTTTTTCTAGGTGCAACAGTTCTGGAGGAATCACCGCTGACTTGGTTGTGTTTTGTGCTGGATCTCAGTCAACAGCAGCAAGCAGAAACAGCACTACGGCAAAGCGAAGAGCGATTCCGTTTAGCAGCGCAGGCTGTAGCCGGGATTGTATATGATTGGGATGTGCGAAGGGGTTTTGTTTACCGTTCTGAGGGTTTGTATCAGGTAACTGGGTTTCATCCCGAAGAAGTTCCACAAACCGACACTTGGTGGTCAGAACGTGTCCATCCAGATGATTTGGCTCAATGTGAACCAATTTGGCTGGCTGTTTCGACTGGCACACAGGATCGCTATGATGCGGAATACCGAGTTCGTCATAAGGATGGACATTGGGTTCACCTTTGGGATCAAGGATATCTGATCCGTGATCAGCATGGACAGATAGTGCGAGTAGTTGGCTCTAGTGCAGATATTAGCGATCGCAAACGAGCCGAAGTTGAGCGACTGGAATTATTGGAACGGGAGCAACTAGCACGGACTAAGGCAGAGGAAGCCAACCGCATTAAAGACGAATTTTTGGCAGTTTTATCCCATGAGTTGCGATCGCCACTTAACCCGATTTTAGGTTGGGCAAAACTGTTGCGCTCTCGTCAATTCGACCAGTCAACCTTAAACAAGGCTTTAGAAACTATTGAGCGCAATGCTAAATTGCAAACCAAGTTAATTGATGATTTACTCGATGTTTCTCGCATCTTAAGAGGTAAATTAACTCTCAAGATTAGCCCAGTTAATTTAGTTCCCACTATTACAGAGGCGTTGGAGACAGTGCGTTTGGCGGCGGAAGCTAAATCTCTCCAGATTCAGACTTTTATTGATGACGTAGGGATGGTATTGGGAGATGCGGCACGATTGCAGCAAGTAGTGTGGAATTTATTATCAAATGCGGTCAAATTTACCCCATCGGGTGGGAAAATTGTCATTAGATTAGCAAAAGTAGATGCTCAAGCACAAATACAAGTCATTGATACTGGGATTGGCATAGAGCCGCAGTTTCTACCCTATATTTTTGATTATTTTCGGCAAGCAGACAGCAGTATTACTAGAAATTTTGGTGGGTTAGGCTTAGGGTTGGCGATCGTGCGTCACCTTGTAGAACTTCATGGTGGTGTAATCCGCGCCGAAAGTTTAGGAGACAGACAAGGAACAACATTTACAGTACAGTTTCCAATTTGGAATCAAAGAGACACAGAAGCGCAAAAAAATAGCAAAGGCGATTTTGCTGCTTTGTGTCTTGAGGGTGTCAGAATTATCACCGTGGATGATGATGCTGATACCCGTGATTATATTGCCTGTGCCTTAAAACAAGCTGGTGCTGAGGTCGTAGTTGTGAATTCAGCCTTAGAAGTGCTGAAAATCATCAGCCAATCCCAGGTAGATATTTTGCTGGCTGATATTGGCATGCCAGATATAGATGGATACACTTTAATGCGTCAGATTCGAGAGCTATCACCAGAAAGGGGAGGAAACATTCCCGCGATCGCCCTGACTGCCTACACTAGAGAGAGTGATCAACAGCAAGCAATGGCTGCTGGTTTTCAAAAGCATATGTCCAAACCAGTTGATCCATTTGAACTAGCGCAAGTGATTGCCAATCTATTAGGACGAAAGTGAATATGTTATCAGTTAGGGATGCAGCAGATACTATTTTTAATTTAGTTAAGCCGTTAGATAACCAACAAGATACAGAAGTTATAGATTTATTCGCCGCCAACGGACGCGTTTTAGCCACACCCGTCACCAGTCTCTTAGATTTTCCCCACTGGGATAATTCCGCGATGGATGGTTATGCAGTACGTTATGAAGATGTCAAAAATTCTAGTACTGAACAGCCAGTTAGTTTAGAAATCGTCGCAGAAATTCCCGCAGGGTACCAACCACCATTTCCCCTCCAAGCAGGACAAGCCGCCCGCATTTTTACTGGTGCAGTCATCCCCAACGGCGCAGATACCGTAGTCATGCAAGAGAAAACACGCCGGGAAGATCACCAAGTTTGGATTCTCACCACACCCCAACCAGGAGAATTTGTCAGACGCAAAGCTTCTTATTACCAAGCAGGTACACAATTATTACCAACCGGTATCAGGTTAACTGCGGCAGAAATTGCAATTTTAGCAGCATTTCAGTCTTCCCCAGTTAGAGTTTACCGCCGTCCCCGTGTAGCAATTTTTTCCACAGGCGATGAATTAGTGACAGTCAATCAACCCTTACAACCAGGACAAATTGTTGATTCTAATCAGTATGCTTTAGCCGCTTTGGTGCAACAAAGTGGAGCAGAACCAATATTATTAGGCATTGTTAAAGATCATCCAGAAGCTTTAGCGCAAACCATTCAGCAAGCTATCACCAACGCCGATATAGTAATTTCCTCCGGTGGTGTTTCTGTTGGTGATTATGACTACATTGACAAAATTCTCACTTCCCTAGGTGCGACAATTCCTATCCACTCCGTTGAAATGCGTCCAGGAAAACCCCTCACCGTTGCCACATTTCCCAGTCCCCAGTCCCCCATATATTTCGGCTTACCAGGAAATCCGGCGGCAGTGCTGGTGACATTTTGGCGATTTGTACAGCCAGCAATTAAGAAATTGGCAGGACTTGCAGAGGATTGGAAAGCGGAATTTGTGAATGTGCGATCGCATGATGAGCTGCGATCAGACGGGAGGCGCGAAACTTATATTTGGGGACGTTTGGTTTTAATTGATGGAGTTTATGAATTTCACAAAGCCGGAGGTAGTCATAGTTCCGGGAATTTAATTAATTTAGCTCAGACTAATGCCTTAGCTGTGCTGGCAGTAGGTCAAACATTAATTTCACCAGGAGAAGAAGTACAGGTTTTACAACTGATGTAACACTAATATTCCTTGGCAAAGCATCTACCAAGGATAGATTGCAATTTCTACTAATCCCTATTAGGGATTGAAACTTGGTGATTAAGATTTACAAACTAATTCCTTTTAAAATTGCAATTTCTACTAATCCCTATTAGGGATTGAAATAAGCAGATAAAGCGATCGCCTGAAGTGGAAATTTAAGTTTTAAGGTTCAATTTCGCGGATGGTTTAAATTGAATTTTTCTGCAAACGACTGTAGCACGAGGAACACAGACATTTTTCCACACAAGAGAATTTCTACACCTACCCATCCGCGGATTCAGAACTATTTTTACCCAGTTCTTAACTGTTCCCTGTCACTTCTCAATACGGTTCGGATAAGCAGGGAAGGAAAGAGGGTTATTTTCAGCATTCTTCTCTTCCCCTGCCTGCCTTAACGGTACAGATGGCAGAAACGGCGTTGACGCTTCCCCTGCCTGCCTTAATCAAGAAATTCTTTAACCGAACGGTATTGTGTCACCTCTTCTCTACCTTCGCCACTTCTAACATTGTTTTTAACACTGAATCAGGATTGAGACTAATAGAATCAATACCCTGTTCCACCAAAAATTGGGCAAATTCTGGGTAGTCGCTGGGTGCTTGTCCACAAATCCCGATTTTGCGGTTGTGTTTCTTCGCTGCTTCTATCGCCATTTTTACCATTTGCTTCACAGCCGGACTGCGTTCATCAAACAGTCGCGCTACTAAAGCAGAATCTCTATCTAATCCTAATGTCAACTGAGTTAAATCATTAGAACCAATCGAGAAGCCGTCAAATACCTCAGCAAATTGTTCCGCCATAATCACATTACTAGGTAACTCGCACATCACGTAAACTTGTAAGTTGTTCACGCCTTGTTCGAGTCCATTTTTCGCCATCTCCGCTAAAACTAAGCGTCCCTCTTCAGGAGTACGACAGAAAGGAATCATGGGGATGACATTGGTTAAACCCATTTCTTCCCGTACCCGTTTGATGGCTTGACACTCTAAAGCAAAACCTTCTCTGTAGCCTTCATCATAATATCTTGCTGCACCCCGCCAACCCAACATGGGGTTTTCTTCTTTTGGCTCAAATTGTCTCCCCCCTTCCAAATTGGCGTATTCATTACTTTTAAAATCAGACATACGCACAATCACAGGTTTGGGATAAAACGCCGCCGCGATTCTGCCGATCCCTTGGGCTAATTTATCGACAAAATATTGGGGTTTATCTTCATACATAGCTGTAATTGCAGCTATTTTGGCTTTTGATTCAACATCTTCTAATTTGTCGTAGTAAATCAACGCCAGAGGATGAATTTGGATTTGGTTAGCAATAATAAACTCAGTCCGCGCCAAACCTACCCCATCATTAGGAATTGCAGATAAACTCAAGGCTTCTTGAGGATTCCCGACATTCATTAAAATCTGGGTACGGGTACGGGGTAAGTTTTCTAAAGCCACTTCTTCGACTTCAAAAGGTAATAAACCTGCATAAACTTTGCCTTCTTCCCCTTCCGCACAAGAAACTGTCACTTCTTGGCCAGTAGTTAAAACCTCCGTCGCGTTACCACAACCAACGATCGCCGGCACGCCCAATTCCCGTGCGATAATGGCTGCGTGACAAGTCCGTCCCCCAGCATTGGTAATAATTGCGCTGGCACGTTTCATAATGGGTTCCCAGTCTGGGTCAGTTCTCTGAGTAACTAACACATCCCCAGCTTGGAAGGTATCAATTTCTTTCACATCCAAAATTACCCGCACTTTCCCCTGACTAATCGCTTCCCCTATCGCCCTACCAGTCACAAGAAGCGGTAGAGGGTGAGAAGTTTCCCCAGTCCCCAATACCAACCGATAACTCCGCAAAACATTACCGTTTTTCTGCGATTGGACTGTTTCAGGACGCGCCTGTACTATAAATAGTTGATTAGTGATACCATCTTTTGCCCATTCAATATCCATCGGGGTATAACTTCCGTGGACTTGGGAGTAATGTTCTTCAATTAAACAAGCCCAATCTGCTAGTTGTAAAATCTCTGCATCACTGAGAGCAAATTGGTTTTTTTCTAAAGTTGATGCAGGGATATTTTTAGTCAGATTTGAGCCTTCATCATAGACCATTTTTAATTCTTTACTGCCCAATTTTTTATCAATGATGGGACGAAAGCCTTTTTTTAATGTGGGTTTAAATACATAATATTCATCTGGGTTAACTGTTCCTTGGACAACGTTTTCTCCTAAGCCATAAGCAGCTGTAATTAAAGCCGCATCTTTAAAACCTGTTTCGGTATCAATAGAAAACATTACCCCAGAGGTGGCTAAGTCAGAACGCACCATTTTTTGTACACCCACCGCTAAAGCAACACTAAAATGATCGAATCCTTTAGTGTGACGATAAGAGATAGCACGGTCAGTAAATAAAGAAGCAAAGCAACGATGACAAGCTGCTAAGACACCTTCGACACCAACGACATTTAAATAAGTTTCTTGCTGTCCGGCGAAACTTGCATCAGGTAAGTCTTCGGCGGTAGCACTAGAACGCACAGCAACGTCTGTATTGGGATTGTACAGTTCACACAAACTTTTATAGGCTCGCGCGATCGCCTGTCGTAATTCTACCGGAAATGGCGTATTCATCAGGAGCGATCGCGCCTGTTTTCCCCTAGCTTGTAAATTTTTGACATCTTCCACATCCAAATCAGCAAATAGTTCTCGTAACTTCGCTTCTAAACCCGCTGACTGAATGAAATAACGATAAGCATAAGCAGTAGTCGCAAATCCTGTTGGTACATTTACTCCTTTGGGTGTTAACTGTTGAATCATTTCCCCCAAGGATGCGTTTTTCCCACCGACTAAGCCAATATCTGCAATTCCCACTTCATCAAACCAGAGAACAAGTGATGTTTCTTTAGAGAATTGAGCCACAGTGTGATGAGATACTGTAACCATAAATATTGCCTCCCTGATTGGACTCTGGATTGTTGATAGTAAGTTTATTCTTGACTTATCTTTTGATTTTGCAATTCCCAGCCAGATAGGCACGAAATATCGTGTTTTCTACCTGGCAGAGTGCTTAATATTTCCTTTGGGATCACCATAACAAAAAAAATTAGATTTTGGTTTCCCATTCAAAACAATTCATTTTTGATAACAATTTATACCCAAAGATAGAGACAATTATTACTATTTTGTTACAAAGCAAGCTATTGTAAATTAGCTCTAAAAAATTGATCCCCGACTAGTTAAAGCCATCGGAGATATATACTTAGCCTGAAAACAACACATAACGCACCACGATTATGCGGTGCGTTATGGTTAATTTATACTCTATATAAAACTCAATTCCTGAAATTGCTGTAACACAGACTACTTAATGTTGTATTTATAAATCGCCTGTTAGACTAACGAGTTACAGCCAAACGCCAAAGCTTCACTTCTTTTTCATAGCTAGCAGCTAGAGTTTTACCATCATCACTCAATGCTGCTTGAATATTAAAAACTCCAGGTGGTTTTTTCCAAGCTAACAATTTTTTACCTGTGCTAACTTGCCAAATGTATAAACTATCATTACTTTGCGTAGGTGGAATTTGCAACTGCAAACCTTCACCTTGACTAATCAATGTTTGACTATCTGGTGTGAATAACAAGGTGTGAACTGTTCCCACATTGGGAATTGTTCTCACAATCTTTTTTGTTTTCATGTCCCAGATTTGCAGATTATTGTTCTGGGCGGTAATCAGGGTTTTGCCATCAGGCGTAACTGCTAGTGTAGTGACGCGCTTGCCTTTATTATCACCAAAAGATTGCAGACGCTTACCTGTATTAATGTCCCAGATTTCTATCTGGTTACTGTAAAAACTATTGGCAACAACTAGAGTCTTACCGTCGGGAGTAATGTCCACGGGATAACTAGGATCTAAAGTTGTAAAGTTAGCAGGAATAGTACGCAATAATTTGCCACTGCTGAGTTCCCAAACTCCTAGATCCTCTGAAGGTTGGTCTGTACTTTTTAAGCCAATGAGGGTTGTACCATCAGGAGTCAGCTTGACGTAATAACCACCTTCTAACCTGTGAAGAATATTCCCTGTTTCCAGTTCTCGGATTTGAATTTGTTGTGGTGCGGCTGTGACTAAAGTTTTGTCATCGGGAGTAATGGCGATCGCCACTGTGCTATCAGTGAGAGGTGAATAGCCTTCTCCTGCTGACAGCCCAGGGAATGAGTGAAGTAATTTACCTGGATCTATTTGCCAAACTCTTAGATCCCCAGAATTAGCAACGACTAATTTACGTCCATCACCGGTAAAACGCAAACAACGAATTCCTTTGTAGTATGAGTCGAATTTCTGTTCATAGCCGATAATCTTACCGATATTGGGTAAAAAGTTCTGCTCCTGTCCACTCAATTTCACAAATTGAAAGGGCAAAGGTGCTAAGGTTGCATAGATTGAAATCAACATCACACTGTAGGTGAAAATTAGTCCAATCAACGTAAAACGCGGCTTGAATTGCGGAGAAAGCTTGAGTCCGCAAATCCCACCTACCACACCGCCGATAATCGAACCTATTGGTGCTACGACAATGAACTTAAGCATTATCGCCAGTCCCCCAAAAGGCCCTCCTATGTAAGTATCTGGACTAGCAAAAATAGGTATCATTGCCAGCAGCATCATCCCAATAAAAGAACCCAACATTGCAGGTATCAGGGTATCTTTCATACGGCGGTTGATTTTGCCCATAATCAGCCCAACAATACCACCCACAACAGCCCCAATAACTAAACTAATTAAAGTTGCATATATTAGTTTTGGCAGAATAAAGGTGAAGATAAATTCAAAGTTGATCAAATTCATACAGAAACAGTCAAGGTTTGTCGAAGTTATGCCGGATAGGGGTTTCACTTAAAAACCCGATTACCAGCATAAACACAACTCGGTGACAAAAATTGCTGTTATTAGTAAGAGTTTAACTAAGACAGTAGAGAAGCGAACGGCTCATCAAGATCATTTGACACTCACCGCCCTACTTCTTTCTGAGTTTTCGTTTCAGCTACCCTTTATTTTTGAGTAATACGCTGAAAAACCAAGCAGTTTTGAGCGATCGCCATATCCAGTTATCTGATCGCCCCAGTCCTGATAAGCGATTTTTATCGCCTTTATCAGCCTTTTTTTGTCAAGTCCTGTTGACCTTTTGTAACAATATTGTTATATTTATTTACATAAGTTAACAACTAAGGAAAAAAAACTATGTACACCACTGTTAATGAAGATGGCGTTCTCAATAACTACGCAACTGAACCCAAAGTTTACTACGCTGAATACCCAGCAATTTGGGAACAACGTAACTACGTTATACAAGGTGCGATCGCAACTATGTTTGTTACGGCACTAGTTTTGGTTGCTTTTGCGGTTAGTTAAGATTTTTATAATTCGGTTACGCTATATCCCATCGACATTTATGCTTCTCTCTGAAACCTCGGTACTTAGCACCGGGGTTTTTTGTAGGGTGCGATCGCATTCCTTCAGAGTTTAAAAAAGCTATATATCCTCTTTCCTAAATAGTTCTAACAACCCAATTGTGCCGACAAAGAAAGTATAAATACCATATTTCAGTGGTATTTCATCTTTTGAACTGGCATAAATGGTTGCGATAACTGCTTCTAAAAAATGGCTGATAAGTGCAAATCTCCCGAACCAAAAAATTGCATTTACTGTCTCGTTGTTTAAAGGTCTATAAATATTCCAGACTTCTAAACTAATCGCGCTAGTAATTAAAACAATAGAGATAAGTTTTATTGGCAAAACTATCTGACTTTTTAATATTTTTAACATTACCCGTGAACTAAAAGACTTGATATTAATCAACACTATCAGCTTACTATGATATGGCTGATGTGGGTTAGAGACTGAGACAACACAGTCACGTTGATATGGCTAAAGCTGATCATAAAAGCTGCGGAAACTTTTAGTATCCCCCAACCAAATTCACAGCGATCGCTAATCGTCTTAGCTTAATATTGCCATAATTTACAAATATAAAAATTCCACTCACGTTAAGTGTAAGATATTGGCAAAAACTTTGATTGCAAAAGAAAAAATTTTCTTCAACAAACCTATGAAGTGATGTACATTAACACGGCTTTGTTTTGATGTGCAGCCTTCTGGTAAAAACTAACAACTGCTGGATAACAAGACAAAATGTCATCAAGGCCAATATCCCTGTCTCGCTCCCAGATACCAATAGGGTAAACTTCTTGCTGATCCATATCACGGGGTGAATAACGAGATGCTAAAACTTCATGGGAAGTGTCCGATAGTGCTTGTGCAACTTGAAAAACCTCATGAGGTAACAAATATCGGATTCCAATCCAACCAAAGAAAATTGGTTCTTCATCACCCCCTATGGAGTGATTTCCAAAAACGCACCAGGATAACGGAGGTGTTCCACCAAAATGACTACCTGTTAATAAAAAGTGTAGTCCGTCCCATTTCTTCTCAATTTCTAAGTAATCACCTGATGTATCAAGCTCTCCATCAACAGATAATAACGCTGAAATTTCTTCTGTGGTAGAGCAGGCGAGAAACGTATCCAATTCTTCCTGAGTAACAGCTTTGAAATTCCCATACATTCCCATAAATTTACAGCTTAATTAATATCAGTAATGAATTTTTATTAATTAATAGAAAAAACTGCAATAACAAATGAAAAAGCCCGCTAATGCGGGCTTTCATAATGAACTGATAAATTTACTTACCGTTTCGCTAATTTCTTCGCCATCTTCCGCAGACGAATAGATTGGGGTGTAACTTCCACCAATTCATCGGGGCCGATGTACTCTAATGCGCGTTCCAAACTCATATCTACTGGTGCTTGCAACTGTACCAACTCATCGCCACCGGATGCGCGGTGGTTGGTTAACTGCTTGGTTTTGCAGACATTCAGTTCTAAGTCTTGGGGGCGGTTGTGTTCACCAACAATCATGCCCTTGTAGACTTTAGTACCAGGAGTAATGAAGAATACGCCTCTATCTTCAGCGTTTTTCATCGCGTAGAAAGTGGAAACACCTTCTTCAAAAGCAATTAGCACACCTTTGTTTCGGGCTTCAATTTCACCACAAATCTGACGATAATCTAAGAAGCTGTGGTTCATGATGCCTTCACCACGGGTCATCCGCATGAATTCACCACGGAAACCAATCAAGCCACGGGCGGGAATCACAAACTCTAGTTGGGTGCGATCGCCACTTCCAGGCTGCATATCTTGCATTTCACCTTTGCGTTGTCCCAGGCGTTCAATACAGCTACCGACAGCATCAGTAGGTACATCTAACACCAGAAGTTCATAAGGTTCGCAAGGTTGACCGTTGATTTCTCGGTAAATTACTTGTGGTTGGGATACTTGAAACTCAAAACCTTCCCGGCGCATGGTTTCGATTAAGATACCCAAGTGTAATTCACCACGACCAGACACTAGGAACTTATCGGGAGAGTCGGTTTCTTCTACCCGCAAAGCCACGTTGGTTTCTAGTTCGCGGAATAGGCGATCGCGTACTTGTCTGGATGTCACCAATTTACCTTCTTGACCAGCAAAGGGTGAATCATTTACCCAGAAGGTCATTTGTAAGGTAGGCTCATCCACTTTAATTAGTGGTAAGGCTTGTGGTTCGTTGGGGTCAGTAATGGTTTCACCAATGTAAGCATCAGCAAAACCAGCCACCGCAACGATATAACCGGCGGTAGCTTCTTCCAGTTCTACCCGCTTTAGACCTTCAAAGCCCATGAGCTTGGTAATTTTACCCTTGACAATGTTGCCACTTTCTGTAACTAGAGCTGCTTGTTGCCCAGCGCGGATTGTGCCGTTGTGAATTCTACCAATGACAATCCGTCCCAGATATTCAGAATAATCTAAGGTGGTGACTTGCAATTGTAGGGGCTTGTTGAGGTCGCCTACTGGTGGTGGAACGTGTTGCAGAATCGCATTAAACAGGGGTTGCATGTCAACAGCTTCTGCTTCCATGCTTTCTTTTGCATAACCGCCCATACCGGAGGCGAACAGATAGGTAAAATCACACTGGTCTTCGTCTGCGCCTAATTCTAAGAACAGATCCAACACTTTATCCACAGCAACGTGGGGGTCAGCTTTAGCGCGATCGATTTTATTGATCACAACGATGGGGCGCAGGCCTTTTTCCAAAGCTTTTTTCAACACAAAGCGGGTTTGGGGCATGGGGCCTTCATTGGCATCGACAATCAGCAAACATCCGTCAACCATGCCGAGGACGCGCTCAACTTCACCACCGAAGTCAGCGTGTCCAGGAGTATCAACAATATTGATCAGCGTTTCTTTGTAGCGAACAGCTGTATTTTTCGACAGGATAGTAATACCCCGTTCTCGCTCTAAAGCGTTGGAGTCCATGACGCAATCCGGAACGTCTTCGCCTTCGCGGAAAATGCCGGATTGTTTGAGGAGTGCATCAACCAGGGTGGTTTTGCCGTGGTCTACGTGGGCGATAATGGCGACGTTACGAATTGGGAGCGTCATAGAAGCTTTGTATTTAGTGAAGTCTAGAGGGAATTTTGAGATTTACATTTTGGTCTAGGCTGTTTTAACAGAATTGGGGATGATCAGCAAATTCTGTAAAGAAGCTTTAATAATTCTAGCGTAATTGTCACAATTCTTGGGAGCTTTATAAATGCTGCTGAAGCGGAAATCCGGCAGGGCTAGAGTAGAAGCGTTAAGTTTACAAGCACCCTACGTAATATTGACAGTTATTTGAGGGTAGTATCTCCCAAATGCTTTTGCCGTCAGTTATTGCTGTTGCTGGCTGACAACCAATTATTTGTGCTTATTTTATTTGTGCTTATTGTTAGATTTGAACTACTGAATTATGAAATCAATCCATTGCTGATAGTCACCACTAGTAGCAAGTAGTTGTTTTAAACTGGATTTCATATATAACTATAATTTTTCTGTATATTATTAATAAGTCAAGCAATAGAATATTTGATATCGCTTGGATTGAGTCAAATTTTCAATAGTGGGTTTTAAATTATTTAACTTTCAACCAACTAAAAATATCTGCTGCTTTTATCTGCCAATCACTTAACACATCAAGCACTGGCAAAATATCAGCATCATATTTTACTTCTGGTAATTTATTTGGTTGAAATACCATCACAGATTTATCATCAGTGTCAATAAACCAACCTAATTTAGTTCCCTGATTAATACAGAAAATAATTTTATTAATTACCCGATTAGGAGGTTGGTCAGGTGAGAGAATTTCGATGATCCAATCTGGGTAACTTTCAAATCTGTTAGCAATCTCTCCATCTTCATCCGTGGGAATTCGTGACCACTCAAACACCGCAATATCTGGAACTAATGAACGTCCTCCAAAGGTGCAGCGTAATTCGGTTAATGCTAAAGCTTTTTGTTGAGGTTCAGCAACCTGATTAATATTAGTTGATAACTTGGTTTGAACTCTGCTATGTTTTCCTTGAGGAATTGGTTTTTGGTAGATGCGCCCCTCAATATATTCGTTAGCTGGTTTGGTTTCTGGTAATTTGAGAAAGTCTTCTAAGGAAAGTTCAGAGGATATCTGAGTTGATAGTGTCATCAACAATTACTCCTTGACAATAATTTTGCTAAAGCCAAAGTAAAGCCTAGCTATCATTAAATTAAATTATAGAAGTACAACATATAGAAATTTGACTTTACATAAAGCCTGATAGCGCGTGCGGGATTTAAGCTGGTAAAATCAAGTTTTAATCAGCAAAGGCGATGAAAGTTACTTGGCAATCTTCGCACACCATTAATTATCCCCAGTACAGTGTTGCTGGAAGCGGTTGGTTACTGAAGCGGTTGTTGAGACTGATAACTGAACCACTCAAACAACTCAGTCGTTGGCATTTGCTGCCTATTGGTAAACTTTCATCTTCTGTACCTAGTCAAAACTTTCAAGTTGGGGAATTCGCGATCGCCTGGCAAGGTAACGAGACACAACAGCCTTATTTGCAGATTAGCCATCAAAGTAACTTAGCCAAGACTCTATGGCAATCATCGCCTGGATGTAGTTTTGTCAGTGGTGGTGATGTTCGTCTCAAGATTATTGAGGAACGAGGTTCGATAGAAATTGACGAACACAAAAATGCCGCTTTTCCTCATCAAACCGTTGATGGTATTAAACAAGATAATGACACGCTGATCATTTATGGTCGTCTCCAAGGTCGCCAATCTACCAGTGATGCACAGCAATATGTTTTGACATTGCAATCGGTAGACGCAAACGCACTGGATTTTCGCCTAGAAATAGTTGAGGGGAATGTGAATGAGACACAGTTGCAATTCTTGACTTCCCCAGATGAACATTTTTATGGTTTTGGTGAGCAATTTTCTCACATCGACTGCAAGGGATACTGGATACCGATTATTTGTGAAGAAGGGGGAATTGGTCGTGGCGATCGCGTCCCCAAAATCCTGAAGTTGTTGGGTGTAGCTGGTGAGAGGTTTTCCAGTTATGCACCTACGCCTTACTTGGTCACTAACAAAGGACGTGCAATTTTTCTCACTAACACTGAATTATCAGTTTTTAACTTGCGCGATGCCCAGATTGCAACTATACGGGTTGCATCTAGTTGTATGCAGGGACGTATCCTTGGCGGTGAAACTATCCTAGAGATGATCGAACTTTACACTAATTATGTAGGAAGAATGCCACCGCTTCCCGATTGGGTGAATCAGGGGGCGATTGTTGGGATGCAAGGCGGGACGGAGTTAGTGAGGCGAATTTGGTCGCAATTACGGGAGTTAGACACTCCCATTGCTGGATTTTGGCTGCAAGATTGGGTCGGTCAACGTCGCACTATTGCCGGCAAGCAGTTATGGTGGAATTGGCAACTTGATGAAAGTACTTATCCCGATTGGCAACAATTGGTTACTGATTTAGCAGCCGACGGAATTAAAGTTGGGGTCTATGTTAACCCTTTTCTTGTAGATCGTTCCCAGCCAGGACAGCGCAATCTCTATCAAGAAGCCTTGCAGCAAGGCTTTTTAGTGAACAATCAAGAGGGTAAACCATACCCGATTGAAAGCACAGATTTCTCGGCGGCTTTGATTGATTTGTCTAAGCCAGAGGCTAGGCAATGGTTCAAAAGTATTCTTAAAGATGAAGTGCTAGGTAAAGGTGCAAAATTCTGGATGGCTGATTTTGCGGAAGCTGCACCCATAGATGGGGTGTATGCTGGCGGGGAAACTGGATTTATTTATCACAATCAATATCCAGTAGATTGGGTGGAAGTCAACCGAGAAGCAATTCAAGAAGCTGGTAAAGCTGGTGATGCTTGGTTTTTCAACCGCGCCGGATTTTTGCAGACTCCATCCTACAGCACAGCTATGTGGTTAGGAGATCAGAATACTACTTGGGGTGTGAATGATGGCCTAGCAAGTGCTTTGAAAGGCTTAATTAGTAGTGGGATGTCTGGGTTTAGCATCAATCATAGTGATATTGGTGGATACACCAGCATTGCTAACCCGATTTTAGAAGCTTTGGGGATGGGATTTAAGCGATCGCGCGAACTCTTCTATCGTTGGATGGAAATGAACGCTTTCACCGCTATATTTCGCACTCACGAAGGCAATCAGCCAGATGCGAATGTGCAGTTTTATACAGATAAAGATACCTTGGTAACTTTCAGTTATTGGGCGAAAGTCTATGCTGCTTTGGCTACATATCGCCAGCAATTAATGACAGAAGCTTCAACAAAAGGTTATCCCATCGTTCGACACTTAGTTTTGCATTATCCCAATGACCCGAATGTTTACGCCATAGAAGATCAGTTTTTATTGGGGAGTGAGTTATTAATCGCACCAGTACTAAAACCAGGACACAACAGCGTCAATGTTTATTTTCCGGTTGGTGAGTGGGTGCATTTGTGGAGTGGTAAGATTTACGGCAGTTTAACCACAGGTATACGGCAAATAGCCTCTGCACCATTAGGAAAACCAGCTGTATTTTATCGTCAAGGTTCTCCAGCGACTCAATCTATCTTGGAAGGGTTAAGAGCAAAAAAAATTCTCTAGGTATCGCCAACAACATTAAATCCTGAATTGGTATCAATATGCTGTAGCGCGATTTTGCTTATATAGAGGCGCATAGAGAGCAATAGGACTGAAGCCGTTACGATTAAATTTTGGTATTCAAACTGGTTAGCCTATGCCAGAATAATCACGGTGACAGGATGAAATTCTAATATGGCTGATGTGAATTTGGGTTCGTCTACTGATTCTCACTCAGATGTGAAGAAAATTACTAATCTAGACTCTCTTCACCTCGCTACTCCTAATGAGTTTTTACCACCGATTAGCAAATGGACGACTTTAGGTGGAGTGGTACTTCTGGGTATTTTTGCTACTACCATCGGTCTAGCAGGCATACTAAAGTATAAAGTTACAATTAAAGCACCAGCGACTATTCGTCCGAGTGGAGAATTGCGTCTTGTACAGTCTCCCATCGAAGGGACAATTAAAAGTATTACTGTCAAAGTTAATCAAGCAGTGAATCAAGGCGATGTCATTGCTTTAATTGATGATCATCGTCTGCAAACTCAGAAGCAGCAATTGTTAACCAACATTCAACAAACGAGACTGCAACTATCTCAACTTGATGCTCAAATTCTGGCTTTAGACCAGCAAATAGCTGCAGAAAAATCTCGCAGCGATCGCAATATTGCATCCATACAAGCCGAACTCAACCGCAACCGCAGAGAATTACAAAATAGACAAGTTACCTCTGTGACTGAAGTTGATGAAGCGAAAGCCAATTTCCAGCAGGCACAAAAAGAGTTACAAAAAATTAAAGCGCAATTAAAAGCTGCTCAGGCATCTCTCAAATCGAGCATAGCTTCTTTGAATGCCGCTAAAGCTAGGCGAGACAGATATCAACCATTGCTTCAAACTGGTTCAATTTCTCAGGATCAATTTCAAGAAGTACAGTTAGCAGTTGAACAACAACAACAACTGCTAGAATCACAAAAAGCCACTGTAGAAGAGCGTAATCAAGCAATCCTACAACAGCAACAAGCAGTAGCCGCTGCCACCGCCAAACTTAAAGGTGCATATACTGTTCTCAATCCCAGTAACGCTGATGTCACAATTACCCAAGAAAAAATTGCCACTGAAACAGCTACAAGTCAAATTAGTTTGGCGAAATTAAATCAAGAACGAGAACAACTCATCCAGCAAAAACTAGAAATTCAAAAGCAAACTAGCCGCGATCGCCAAGAACTATTGCAAATTAACCGCGAAATTGCTAACGCAGTGATTCGTGCCACCGCATCGGGTATAATTCAGGAATTAAAACTACGTAATAATTTGCAAGTTGTCCGTCCTGGGGACGTGATAGCACAAATCGCACCTAGTAAGTCACCGTTAGTCATTAAAGCATTCGTAGCCGATCAAGATATCCGCAAGGTAGAGAAAGGACAGGAAGTACAAGTGCGTATTTCCGGCTGTCCCTACACGGAATATGGTACTTTAACAGCTCAAGTGCAGGACATTCCGCCAGATACTATCTCAGCTGAAAATCAAAGTGCCAATACGGGTACTTACCAAATCACCATCCAGCCAGAAAAACAGGTTTTAGATGCTGGCGATCGCAAATGTGTGATTCAATCGGGTATGGAAGGTAGAGCTGATATCATTTCTTCTGAAGAAACGGTGCTGACTTTTATCCTGCGAAAAGCCAGACTATTAACAGATGTATAATCTCCTGATTGCATAAAAACACAGTGGTAAACCTAAGCAATTAATGAACATCACAACTAAACTAGCCTTTAGCTGCTAGCAAGTTATCTTTATTCTTAACTTTTCACTTTATGTGAAAAAATCTACGGCTGACCTCACTCCCTCTCCCCCTTCCCTACTAGGGAAGGGGGAATACTGAAAGCCTCTCTCTTTGCAGGCTACAGTTTACACACAAGTCTAATAACCTAGCCCGACAACGTTTTGATCCCCCCTAACCCCCCTTAAAAAAGGGGGAACAAGATCAAAGTCCCCCTTTTTAAGGGGGATTTAGCAGGGTGGTTTCATACAACCAGAGCAAAAAATAAACCTAGCTTTCAAAGCCTCTCTCCCCGTGGGGGAGAGGTTTGGAGAGGGGTGAAAATCTCGGTTACAAAACGAAAAATCAAAACTTATAGATTTTTCTTTTTTTGTATGAAACCACCCTGCTTTTTAAGGAGGATTTAGGGGGATCGAACCCACATTCTACACTTAGCAAAAAGATGTGTGTACACGGTAGCTCTTTGCAGGGGAGAGATTGGTAGAGGGGTATTCAAAATCCTATTCCCTATTTCCTAACTAAAAATGCCACGCGCCGTTGCTACCAGTAGTTCTAATCAAAGTAAAACCACAGTCACACCCAAACTATGGTTGCTATTGGTGGGAGTTAATCAATATCAGGATGCACAACTCCCATGTCTGCGTTATTCCGCAGTGGATTGTCAGGTATTAGCAGAAGCTTTAACAGGTGCGACCCAAGAGCAATTTCCCCAAAAAGAAATCAATATTTACCATGACTTTGCTACAGAATCACCACTGTTAATTAATGTTCGCGATCGCCTACAGCAAATCACTACTGCTGCTCAACCTACGGATACAATCTTATTTTATTTTTCCGGTCACGGAATGTTACAGCCAAATACACAACAGGCTTTTCTGTGTTTGGCAGATACACAAAAAGATAACTTAGAAAATACAGGTTTAGCTGTTAAAGAATTATTAGAACTCTTAAGTAATAGTGGTGTTCAAAATCAGATAATTTGGTTAGATGCTTGCCATAGCGGCGGGATGACATTACGAGGTCTAAATCCCACACCACAACTCTTAGCCGTTTTACAGCAACGAGCCGCCAAAAGTAAAGGGTTTTATGCTTTACTTTCTTGCGATACAGAGCAGCTATCATGGGAATTTCCAGAACTAGGACATGGGGTGTTCACCTATTATTTAATGCGGGGATTACGTGGGGATGCGGCTGATCATCAAGGGGTAATTTCGGCTGATGGCTTATATCGCTATGTTTATCATCAAACACTGCAATATATAGATAAAACCAACCAACAACTGAGATTAATTAACCAACAAAAACGCGGAAAAGGTGATACAGAACTTTATAGCGAATATCCTCTGCAAACACCCAAGCGGATTGTTGAAGGAATTGGGGAATTAATTATCGGTAAAATTCCAGCGATCGCTGAATCTCTTACCCCTAGAAAAGCATTAATAATTGAAGGCATTATCGGCTCACAAACAGCACTCGATTTTAGTAAAGTTTTAGGTAGTGCAGGAGCTTTTGAATTAGAATATCTACCTCGCACAGCCAATACTACTGCTCAAGAAATCCGTGAAACCATCAAAGAGTGTTTACGGTCTACAAACCAACCACAAAAATATCAGGCAGAAGAATCTATCACTGTTTTGTTATATCTACGGGGAAGACTGGAAGAAACACCGACAGGAGAAGCAGCGTTAGTATTATTAGATGATATTTGGTTGAGTCGTTCTTGGCTCAGACAACAGTTACGCCGTTCAACAGTGACACAGCAAATTATTATTTTAGATTGCCCAGTAGGAACGCACAATGTATTTTTGCCAGATTGGATAGAAGACTTACAATTAAACTCCACCACAGGACAATGTATCATTGCGGCTACTAGTCCTAAAAACAACCCAGAATTATTTGCTCAAGCACTCATCGAAACCTTAAAAACCACTTCCACATCTACTGGTTTATCCGTAGCAGCTTGGATTACCCAATTACAAATTCATCTAGCAGCACAACCACAAATCACCCCAGTTACACCCCTGCAAATTTGGTTATCAGGTACACAAGGCGTAATTGAAATTATCCCCGCCACCAATAACTCGCGCAATCACCAAAAATCCACAGCCTTAGATTTAAAAATTTGTCCCTATCGCGGCTTAAAAGCCTTTAGTGAGGAAGATGCTCAATATTTCTATGGTAGAGAATCTTTAACTCAGCAATTAATTAGCCACATCACCCACAAATCATTTTTAGCCGTAGTTGGTGCATCTGGTAGTGGGAAATCCTCCGTTGTTCAAGCCGGACTAACTGCTCAACTGCGTCTAGGTAAACAAATTCCTGATAGTGACTCCTGGTTGATTAAAACCATCCGTCCTGGCGCGCATCCCTTGGAGGCTTTGGCGCGACGATTAGGAGAGATGAAAGCAGGGGGAGCAGGGGAAGCAGGGGAAGCAGGGGAAGCAGGGGAAGCAGGGGAAGCAGGGGAAGAAAGAATTTCTCCCCCTGCTTCCCCATTGCCCCACCTCCTCCTAGAAGCCATGCTCTATCAAGGAGTGGAAGGCTTTGTCTACTGGTTGCGGAGTCGTCCAGAACCGATGGTAGTGTTGGTGGTTGACCAGTTTGAAGAATTATTCACTCTTGCATCGGCTGAAGATAGACAGCGATTTTTAGAATTGGTTTTGGGTGCAATAGAGTACGCCTCCGATAAGTTTAAGTTGGTGTTGACTGTCAGAGCCGATTTTATCGCCGCTTGTTTGGAAGTACCTGCACTCGCTCACTTATTGCAGCAGTCCAGTTTATTAGTTCCACCAACTTTAACTGATGATGACTACCGCCGTGTCATTATCAACCCAGCTGAACAGGTGGGTTTAAAAGTCGAGCCAGGACTTGTCGAAATTCTGCTCCAGGAATTAAACCACTCGGCGGGAGATTTACCGCTGTTGGAGTTTGTCTTAGAACAATTATGGGAACACCGCCAAGTTGGAGAGTTAACGCTGACAGCTTATCAGCAACAAATTGGTGGTATTAAAGGTGCGTTGGAACGCAAAGCTCAGGAAGTTTACGAAAATTTAGACCCAGAGGCTCAAGAATGCGCGAGATGGATTTTTCTCTCATTGACACAATTAGGTGAAGGAACAGAAGACACCAGACGCAGGGTATTGAAATCTGAGTTAGTAGTGAAGAAATATCCTCATAAATTGGTAGAAAGCACGCTAGCGGCGTTAACTGCGGCGAAATTAGTCGTGGTGAATTTGGAAGAGGGACTGGGAACTGGGGACTGGGAAGAAAGAATTTCTTCCCCTGCTTCCCCTGCACCCCCTGCTTCCTCCGTCACCATCGAAGTAGCGCACGAAATCCTCATTCGTCACTGGTCAACATTGCGCTGGTGGTTGGAGGAAAATCGTAGTAGACTGCGATCGCAACGTCAAATTGAGCAATCAGCAGCCCTGTGGAAACAAAATCATGAGCAGTCAGATTTTTTATTACACGGTATTCGTCTAGCTGAAGCTGAAGAAATTTACGTTAAATACACAGATGAATTGTCTGTGGATGTGCAGAATTTTATTGCTGCTTGTTTAGATGCTCGTCAACAACAACAATTTGAACAAAAAAAGCGTCTCCGACAAGCACAAAAAGCTATAGCTATCATCAGTGTTTTGGGAATTGCGGCTAGTGGTTTCGGTGGTTTAGCTTATGTGCAGAAACGCGCGGCGCAATTACGGGAAATTGCCGCTTTAAATGCTTCATCAGAGGCATTGCTATTCTCCAATCAACAATTAGAAAGTGTAATTGCTAGTATTAAAGCTAGACGAGAACTCAAACAAGTTTTTGCACCAGCTAAAGATATCCAAATAGCAACAGCAGCAACTTTTCAACAAGCTATTAATAATACACAAGAAATTAATCGGCTTCTTGGTCATAATCAACAGGTGAACGCTATAGTTTTTCACCCCAGTGGTCAAATTTTAGCTTCCGCTAGCGATGACGGTACAATCAGAATTTGGTCTACAGATGGTCGATTAATTGATAAGGTTGCCCATCAAGCAAGATTAACTGCGATGGCTTTTAGTCCCGATGGCAAATATTTGGCTGTTGCTAGTGCTGACTATACTATAAAAATCTACGTCTTTGCTTCTAATTGTTTAAATAATCATCTGAATAAGGGCATAGGAAAATGTATAAAGCCCATCACAAATATTGCTGCTCATACAGATATAATTACTGCTGTTATTTTCAGTGCAGATGGAACAAAAATTGCTACTTCCAGTTTCGATGAAAATATCAAACTATGGCAAATCGACGGTAAATTAATTAATAGTTGGACTGCTCATAATAGCTGGGTTAACTCTATAGCTTTGAGCATGGATGGTAAAAAAATTGCCTCTGGAGGAGAAGATGGTTTCGTCAAGATTTGGCGCACCGATAACGGTAAGTTAATTCAAACTCTACCAGGACACGCGGCTAGTATTACCTGTGTGCAGTTTAGTCATAATGGTAAATATTTGGCTTTTACTGGTCGTGACAAAACCATTAAACTGTGGAATGCTCAAGGCAAACTCATTCAAACTTTAGCAGCACATAATGACCAAGTTAACCATATTAATTTTAGCCCCAATGATCAAATTCTAGTTTCTGCTAGTGCCGACCGGACAATTAAACTTTGGCAATTAGATGGTAAATTAATCAAGACTATTACTGGACATGGGGAACAAGTTCAAGATGTCACCTTTAGCCCAAATGGTCAATATATTGCCTCTGCTAGTAGAGATAAAACAGTTAGAATATGGCAAGTAAAAGCTGATCAAACAGCCGCATTAAATCATATACAGGACGTAAAATTTCATCCAGACGGTAAAATTTTCGTTGCTGGTGGTTGGGATGGTAAAATCACTATTTGGCGAAGAGAAAAAATTGTCAGTGCATCAAGACTAATTACATTTACAGCCCATCAATATATAATTCAAGCTGTTGCTATTAGTCCAGACGGTAAATTGTTAGCAACAGCTAGTGCTGATAAAACTATAAAAATTTGGGATATTCAAACTCAGAAGTTACTACACACCTTAAGGGGACATCAAGATAGAGTTACTAGCATTAGTTTTAGTCCAGATAATCAGAAAATTGCTTCTGCTAGTGCTGATAAGACTATTAAAATCTGGCGACTACTAGATACTCAAATATTAAGAAATATCACGGTCAATAATGATGAAGTGACCAGTATTGATTTGAGTGTTGATGGTAAATTGTTGGCATCTGGGAGTGCTGATAATACAGTAAAAATCTGGCAAGTTGCTGATGGTAAATTAGTGCAGGATTTACAGGGACATGGTTTAGCGATCGCCTCTGTAAAATTCAGTCCAGATGGTAAAATATTAGCCTCTGCTAGTTGGGACAATACTCTCAAAATTTGGCAAATCCCGGATGGAAAATTGATGCAAACTCTCACCGGACATACAGATGGTGTAACTAGTATCAGTTTTACATCAGATAGTCAAATCCTTGCTTCTGGAAGTGCTGACAATACAATCAAATTATGGGATATCGCAAGCGGTAAATTGCTCACCACATTGTTAGGGAATCCAGCGAAAATCAATAGCGTCAGTTTTAGTCCTGATGGTAAATTGCTAGTGAGTGGTGGTGAAGAGGCTGGGGTGATGCTGTGGAATTTGGATTTAGATAATTTGATGCAGCAAGGATGCTCTCGTATTCGCAACTATCTTCAGCATAACGGGAATGTCAGCCCAGGCGATCGCGCAATTTGTAATTAAATATTTCAGTGTACTAAGAGTTATTAACCTTTATCATTATGTATCAGAAAATTTCCAGAACCCAAAAGTCTACTTCTGTTGCATCAACAACAAATCCCTTTACGCCATCCCCTTTTCAAGTACAACCTCAACCTGTACCAGAGCAAAATTTAATTCAGGAAAAAGCACCAGAAAGTAAACAATATGAATCACTCCTCAAGCCAATAGCGATATTTGCACCAGGTACAGTACCACCACCAGCACCAAAACTACAATTGCAGATGAAACTGAACATGGGAGAGTCACAGAACACCCAAGCGGCCTCACCAGATATCGAAGCAGAGATAAGACAAGCTCAGAGTAGGGGACAGCCCATTTCAGACAATATTCGATTACCGATGGAACAGGCTTTTGGTGCTGATTTTAGTAGAGTGAAGATTCACACAGATGCTCAATCTGACCAATTAAATCACTCAATTCAGGCGCGTGCTTTTACAACTGGCCAAGATGTGTTCTTTCGACAGGGAGAATATAATCCTGGAAGTCAGTCAGGACAGGAGTTGTTAGCGCATGAGTTGACTCATGTTGTACAGCAAAATGCTCATACTGTACAGAGGGAACAAGCATCAATAGCCATCAGCGGTGAGCCAGACAATACTATTCAAAGAAATATCGAAAATGAAACCTATAAGGACACGGATGCAACCAATATTGCCGCGGCTAAGTTGTTCTTCCAGCTTTACGACGAAGCAGCCCAGAAGGCATATACATACGCAACTACTGTACCTAGTTTGGGTGGTTACGAAAACCTCAATGGTTATACCCAACTCTGGGTACAAAAATGGAATGAACATTTGAGTGGCGGTCGTCCAAACTTGATGGCGGCGACTTTTGGCTATGTTATCGAATCACTAGTTAGTGATTCCAAGTCCGAATTTTGTCCCAAAATATCTGGAGGCTATTCTGTCGATACTCAAGTTACTAGCGGTGGAACAAGACCTGATCTGGTATTGAGATTAAGTAAAGGAACTGCTCATATTGCTTGGTTAGATATGACTGCTGCAAAAAGCGTAGATCATATTTATTTAAAAGATGATTGGTTATCAAAAGTGCTTAACTTTGCTGAGGTCACGTATCCTTCTCTTGATCCTGCCATATTGGCGTTTATGAAACAGAATAAAGATAATAAAGGTTCAATGACTAAGGAGGAATTTGAGAAGAAGCTGGCAGCTGCTAAAGAAGAATATAAAATACAAAAACAAGAATGGTTAGAGATGGGAAAAGACTTTGCTTACACCAAATTAGGAAGCAAAGTTACAACCAGAGACAAGGAAACAAAAAAACTAACAAAAGTCCCCAAAGAGATACAGCGTCTACAACCGGAAATACCACGAGAATTTATTCGGAAAAAACTCAATGCTTATTTCGACACTGATGAACCTATACAGGAGAAAATGGTTCCTAGTATCTTAAAAGCTCTGGGTGTAAACCCAACTTCTTGGGGATATACAACCGGATACAGTATAAGTGAAAAAGCAGGCGAGGCATGGCTAATCGACAATCCTGTATCAGATTAGTCATGAACAATAAACAGACTGTTTGATAGCCTCAACATCATCTTAACTTTAGTACGATCGCCTGATTTTCTAGCTCAATTCATTCCATTAGCGACTGTCTTCAAAGTCAAGCGATCGCAAATTATCAGTCTGATCCCAGTTAATAGCATCTACAATGATTCACCATAAATGATCAAGCTTGACTCAGATTCACAATAGATATAAAATTGCCCTAGATAGAAGGGGAGTAGCTACTGGCATCATATATCCCAGCCAGTACATCTGAATCAACACACTGGCGATGAGCCTGGTTCAGATGACAAATAATCAAGATTTGGTAGCGAGACCTTCACTAAGTTCACAAACAAAACTTGTGAGCTTGGTGGGGTCTTTTGGCATTCATCAAGCTCACATGACACATAATTTTCAGGAGCTTGAGAGAGTGCTAACGGCTTTTACCGCAGGTTTATTACTAATTACAGTTTCAGAGTTAGGCGATAAAACATTTTTTATCGCTGTGATTTTGGCAATGCACCACTCACGGCGATTGGTATTTGCAGGAGTGGTAGCTGCTTTAGCCGCCATGACCATTCTTTCCGTGTTATTTGGACAAGCAGCCTCACTGTTGCCAAAAATTTATATTCATTATGCTGAAATTGCTTTATTTGTTGCCTTTGGGCTAAAGCTGTTGTATGAAGCCAGCAAGATGACTGCGGCGGCGGAAAAAGCCGAAATGATGGAAGAAATCGAAGAAGCTAAAGCCGCAGTAGAAAAAGCTGATTTACAGCTACCTAAACAAAAAACTCCCTTATCTATCGTCATCGAAGCCTTTGTGCTGACATTTATGGCCGAATGGGGCGATCGCACACAAATCGCCACTATTGCTCTAGCTGCGGGTAATAATGTCATTGGTGTCACCGCAGGGGCAATTTTAGGTCACGCCATTTGCGCTGCGATCGCCGTCATTGGTGGCAAAATGATTGCTGGACGTATTTCTGAGCGTCAACTCACCTTTGCTGGCGGATGCCTATTTTTAATTTTTGGTGTGGTTGCGGCCCTTGAGGGTGCTTAAGAAAAGGCAAAAGGTAAAAGGCAAAAAATTCAATCTTTACTTTTGCCTTTTTACTTTATGGTGTGGATGGTGTAGTAGGTTGAGTTGTAGCTGTTGGAGTTGGGACAGTGGGAGTTGGGGCAGTTGATGCAGTCGCGGCTTTGTTGATCTCATCTTTGTATTGAGCAGGAGCTAAAGCCACCGCACTATCAAATAGGGGTTTAGCTTCGGTCAGTTTGCCTTGTTCCTTCAACAGCATCGCTTTAGCTAAAACTGGGCGAAAATCTTGGGGAGCTTTCTGAATTGCCTGATCAAAAGCAGAAATAGCTTGAGGATAGCGTTTTTGGTTAGCGTGAACATTACCTAGTAAGACTTGTACAGCAACCACATCCACACTACCAGGCTGAATAGTATTAGCTTGGACCGCATTAGTCAAAGTTTCTTGCAATAAGCCTACAGCCGCCTCTGGACGCTGCTGATCTAACAACAGAGCCACCATACCCTGTAAAGCCTTCAAATCTCCGGGCTTTGTGTCTAAAATCGCTCTATAAGCTTGAGCAGCTCCTTCCTTATCACCAATCTGCTGTTTAGCCTGAGCCAATAAAACCCAATAATCTGACTGTTGAGGATTGAGTTTCGCCAGCTTTTCAAGAGGTTCGATCACCCCTTTGATGTCACCTTGTTTTAAAGTAAAAAGTTGTAGCCGTGCTTGTAGTAAACCTTTGAGCGCAGTTTGATTTTCTGGTTCTCGCTGTAGAACCAATTCATAACCCCGCACTTCATCCTGCAACTTAGTTGTTTGGTTATTAGCAGCCACACCACTACCACTAGGATTGGTGGTGGAGTTCGGGTTTGAAGATGACGTATTGTTGAGCGCACCGAAAATGGGAACTAAAGAAATACCTACGAAAGTAAGAACTGCCAGTGCTAGAATGAGCTGAACTATCCAGCGATTGCGCGGTTGAGACACGATTTTACCCCCTCCAAAACTCTCATCCCATTATTATTCACACAAACTAGAAAGTTAAAAATTTCCAAAACTGTGCGGAATACCGCCAATTCTCTGTGAATTTTATAACAATTGATTATTAGCACTGCTAAATTAAGTGATGACTTTAGGAAGAGCCATCAAAATAGAAGCTATGATATGCTTCCGTAACTAGTCTAAAGACGCTAAATTACACATTTAGATCATGAATTACTAATCTAGCGTCTTTAAAATTGTATGGAGCGTTATGTTGTGATTTTGTGAAAAGTCAATCTACTTTCATCAACCACACAACCGCTCTTTCCAGCTGCCTTAGTAAAATCCCACAATGGGATGTGTCTCCGCCGCAAGGAGTTTCTATGAATTCCGACCTGATGCCTTCGCCTGATTCCTCCAACTCTTTTGCTTCCAATGAACCTCAAACTCCCAAAGAGGCAGCCGCTAGTATTCACGTAGCAGCAACCCAGCCCTCTAAGCTTGAGAATTCACCTGTTAAATCTAGTGAAACCGACAACCATGAGAACCTAGTCGATCGCCAGCAACCGATACCGCCTCCTAGCGAACCAATGCAGTACCGCGCCATCGGACTAGTCCGGGGACGCTACCAAGCCAGTGATGAACACTTTACCCAAGGTGTCCTAGTGACTCCAGATGGTGTAGAGCTTAACGCTGTCTTGTTGGGTCGAATTATGAGCTTAGTGAAAAATCACCTAGACCTAGAAAAAGACCACTTGTGGGTAGTTTATCCCCGTACCAGACAAGAAAATGACACCTTACACATCCAAATTGTTGGGGTGTGGGAACCGGAAAGTCTTGCTAAACAGTCAGCAGCTGTTGACTCAGCAGATTCGGAGTCACAAAAATTAGCAACACCGGAAAAGAGCTTCACCGAGCAAAGTCAAGAAGCTACAAGTCCGACAGCACCTTCATCTCATATTCCCGATGGAGGTTTTTCCGTTCGTGGAGAAGTGGTTTACCAATCATTTGAAAGTAAAAGCTTAGTAGTGAAAATTAAGCAAGCTCCACGCAAACCGACAGACAAACCCAAATATTTCAAATTGAAATTGCGGGGTGTGCTGACTACCAAAGCCGTAGGCAAATTTTGGGACTTCCAAGCCAAGCGAGAAGCTGACGCGTTAGTAGTAGAAACAGCAGAAGCGATCGCTGATTTGCCCAAAAAACGCAGACCACCCTTCAAAGGTGGCGGTGGCCCTCGCGGTGCTGGTGGTGGCAGCAGAAGACCATTCCCCCCCAGACGACCAGGAGAAGCTCCTCCACGCCCCGTCAAGAGAACAAGTGGTGATGCCACGACATTTTCCAAACCCTTACCAAAACCGTCTTCACCCAGTTCGACACCAACTCCGAAGCCGATTAAACGACCCAAACCAACCCAGGAATAGAGATTGGGGATCGGGGATTGGGCATGAAAAAGTCACAAGGCAAAAATTTTTGATTTTTGAATTGGTTTCTCCCCAGTCCCCAGTCCCAGCCTTAAAAATCTCTCCAGTGGTCTTGGGGTAAAAATGACCTTTCCATTGGAATTGAGGCTACGGGTTCTGTGAGAGTGAAATCACCTGCTTCTATCCATTGTTTTAACTCTATGGCAACTTGCCGAGATAAAAACAAACTAGCTAAAGGAGCAGCCCTAACTGTTTTACCCTCAATGGTGACACGCCCGGATTTTAACTGGGCGTAACTCACCAAACCAAACGTTGGACGCACACGCCGAGGAATAGAAAAATCGACTATCGGCGCAACTAAATCTTGGTCTTGTACTGCACAGTGTTCCACTACCTGTTCGTTTAATAAAGGTATGGGTACACCTACACCCAACATTAAAGAAGGGCCATAACTTTTAAAGTAACAACCCCGTACCCAACGCATATCCATTTGTTTGGCATCACCAATTAAGGCTAAAGTCGCAGCCGGGCCGATCGGTGTTTGATTAGCTAACCGCTTTTGTAAAGGAAAATGTTGCGTACCTTCCCAAGCCACGTAACCAACACCACCACCCAAGAAAATACGCGTGCCAATGCCAATTAGTTGTAAATTGGGGTCATTAAATAGGGGAGAAATTGCCCCAGGGTTAGAATAAACAGCGTTACCTAAACGCGGTTGCAAAGGGCCGAGATAGGTATGCAATGGGCGATCGCCTCCATTTACCCCGACAATAAAATTTTGATAAAGATTACGTGGATTGAATAAATAAAACTGATTTATCGTATCGCGGGTAATGGTAGTCTCAAAACTTGCCCTAGGATAACAGTCTGTCACCTGTCCTTGAGCGCGGACATGAATAGGTTTACCTGCAATCAAATCTTCGATCACATGACCACCGCCACGTTCCCGAACTTCTTCACCATCCATCGTATCTACAGCACAGCTAGCACCTAAATATAAGTCAACTGCGCCAAAGCCAGTATAAGCAGGTACACCATCCACCCAACAACGCCGAATTTTGATTGGTGGGTCAGTATGTCCCAAATTAATAATTGCACCACTCGATTCCATCGGTTCAAAAGTGCCTGTGGTGACAACATCCACCTCTTTGGCAACTTTACTCACACCGACTTCCGCAACTCGTGCTTTTAATTCTTCAACTGTTAACACCACCGCCGTTTGGCGGCGAATTTTTTCGTTAATTTCCGCAATAGTTCGCATTTTTCATGTAGCGGATTGACATCCTAATTCTAGGGTGATATCCCGGCTGAGTAATTGATTAAGTCAGTTTGGCTGGAAAAATTTCCTCAGATGGATGATGAAGGCTTGAACTAGATTAATAATAAAATCATATAACAAGGGACTTGCAAGCCTGTTACCTGGCCTATTTAATCATCTTGAGATAGGCTATCATTATTTAAATTATTAACTGGTTTTTCCTCTGACCATTTTTCCTCAAATTCAGGAGATTGAGAAACTATTACTAACTCAGTTTCTTGCTCATGATTATTTCCCCACTCATCTAAAACGTCTTTAATTAATACTTCTTGCACCCAAATTTTGGCAACAACAGTTAAAGGTAAAGCTAAAAATAATCCTAAAAAGCCGAAGAAAGTTACAAAAAATAATTGCGAAATCAATGTTACTGCTGGTAGTAAAGATACTTGTTGTGCCATCACAACAGGTGTAATAAAATTGCTTTCGGCCTGTTGAATAATAAAATATAAACCCAAGACAGCAACGGCTTTCCAAGGATTATCTAAAAGCGCGATCGCCATCGCCGGGACTACGCTCATCGTCGGGCCAAGATTGGGAATTAAATTTAAAAACCCTGCTAAAACTCCTAAAGCTAATGCTGCCTTGACTCTTAAAATAGATAAGCCAACCACACTCATCAATCCGACTACGCCCATAGCAATCAGCGCACCTGTCACCCATCCTTCTAAAGAGAGTTCACACTTGTCTAAAATACCTTCGACTCGGCGGCGATAAAATGAGGGAAACAGCCTGACAAAAACTCTGCGGTAAGCCAAGGGGTCAACTAATAACATTCCTGTTAACACCAAGACTAGCAGCACATTTAAGACAGCACCAAAGGAAACAGAAACAACGGCAAAAGAACTACCTAAAACTCGGTTGACGAAAGGCTGTGCTTGTTGAATTAGACTGTTGATATCCGGTATGAAGGGAACTAGTTGTGGTGGGACAAGAGGCCTTAATTCATTCACCCAAGTATTAAAACGGTTAACACCTTGGGGTACACGATAGGTCAATTCATGGAACTGCTGGGCAAATGGTGGGACAATCAACCAGAAAAAGCCGACCACAACAGCAAAAAATATCATCACTGAGAGGAAAACGGCAAATCCTCGCTTGATACCTGTTTGTTGTAAACGCCTAGCTAACCGATTTAAGGTAGTAGCTAAGACCACTGCGGCAAACATCAGCAGCAACACTTCCCGAATTTGCCACAATATATATAAAGAAAGAACTATGGCGATTAAGCCGATCCATTGACCAAGGTTCACAGGTTGACTCCCAGCTGTTCGCGTGATGCAGATTCCTAGCAGTTCCAGTAGGTTAGCCGATTTTTACCACTCTCGCCTAGAGGTTTTTAGTTAAGTTTGTTTTTGTGTTTGGAATCGCCATGCTAGAGCGATCGCTATGATCACTGTAGGCAACAAAACGATAACAAGCGCGATGGCATTCCGCCCACCGTAGGTGATCGCATCTGTAGTGGGAATCGGGAAACTCGGAGCTACATACTTAATCAACGCCGATAGCAATGCTGAGAGTAACAGCAACTTCACAATAAAACTTAGCTGATTTTCCATAAAAGTACGGCAATTCACATTTTGCAGTAGGGTATCCACTCATTTAGGCTGCATGATCTAGTCTCTACAATAGACCTATAACTACACAAACCTTTACAAATTAGGTTACAGGAGACAGGAAAGAGAGAACAGAGTATAGGGAAAGCGGTAGAGAAAAATTAATTACTAATGGCTATTGTTACAGACGTGATTAATCGCATCTGTACTGGATAACTCAAATAGAGGTGATAAAGAATGCCTGTTGAAACTGATAATAATAAAAAAATCAAACCGCCTAGATTACGGCAGTTTGGCGGCAGTTTTTTGATTTTGCTGAGTTTGTTGTTACTACTGAATTTTATTGTTCCTAGTTTTTTTGGCCCCCGATTGCCGCAAGTTCCATATAGTGATTTTATTACTCAAGTCCAGGCTGGTAAGGTAGATCGGGCGATTGTGGGTGGCGATCGCATTGAGTATTCTCTCAAAGGGCAAACTCCAGAAGGTCAAACGACTGAGCAGGTATTCATCACCACACCAGTAGCCATTGATTTGGACTTACCGAAAATTCTCCGCGACAACAACGTCGAGTTTGCCGCACCCCCACCAAACCAAAATGGTTGGATTGGTACTTTACTAAGTTGGGTTGCTCCCCCGTTAATTTTCTTTGGGATTTGGGGCTTCTTAATTAATCGTCAAGGTGGTGGCCCGGCTGCATTGACGGTAGGTAAAAGCAAAGCTCGAATTTACTCTGAAGGTAGCACCGGCGTGAAGTTTCTCGATGTTGCTGGTGTGGATGAAGCGAAGGTGGAATTAGAAGAAATTGTGGATTTCCTCAAGAATGCAGGTAAATACACGAAATTAGGAGCGAAAATTCCTAAAGGTGTGCTGCTAGTAGGGCCACCAGGAACTGGAAAAACACTATTAGCAAAAGCGATCGCAGGGGAAGCTGGTGTACCTTTCTTCAGCATCTCTGGTTCAGAATTTATCGAGTTGTTTGTCGGTGTGGGTGCGGCGCGGGTACGCGACTTGTTTGAACAAGCCAAAAAACAAGCACCTTGTATTGTGTTCATCGATGAGTTAGACGCACTGGGTAAATCTCGCGGTGGTGCTGGTGGCTTTGTCGGTGGTAATGATGAACGGGAACAAACCCTCAACCAGTTACTCACCGAGATGGATGGCTTTGACGCTAACACCGGTGTCATTATCATTGCTGCTACTAACCGTCCCGAAGTCCTTGACCCCGCTTTACGCCGTCCTGGTCGCTTCGATCGCCAAGTTGTGGTGGATCGTCCTGATAAAATTGGTCGGGAAGCAATTCTCAAAGTCCACGCCAGAAATGTCAAATTAGCTGATGATGTTGACTTGGGTGCGATCGGGATTAAAACTCCAGGCTTTGCTGGTGCAGATTTAGCTAACCTCGTCAATGAAGCTGCACTGTTAGCCGCTAGACAAAATCGTCCAGCCGTCGTTATGGCAGACTTTAATGAAGCGATTGAACGGGTTGTGGCTGGTTTGGAAAAACGCTCTCGTGTTTTAAATGAAACTGAGAAGAAAACTGTCGCTTATCACGAAGTCGGTCACGCCATAATTGGGGCTTTGATGCCTGGGGCTGGTAGAGTCGAGAAAATCTCTGTAGTTCCCCGTGGTGTTGGTGCATTGGGCTATACGATCCAAATGCCCGAAGAAGACCGCTTTTTAATGATAGAAGATGAAATTCGCGGTCGCATTGCTACCCTGTTGGGTGGACGTTCCGCCGAAGAAATTGTCTTTGGTAAAGTGTCCACTGGCGCGAGTGATGATATTCAAAAAGCCACCGATTTGGCAGAACGCTACGTGACTCTGTATGGGATGAGTGACCAATTAGGGCCAGTAGCCTTTGAGAAAATCCAACAGCAATTTCTTGAAGGTTACGGTAATCCCCGCCGTTCTATTAGTCCCAAAGTGGCTGAAGAAATTGACCGGGAAGTTAAGCAGATTGTCGATAACGCCCACCACATTGCTTTGAGTATTTTGCAACATAACCGTGATTTGTTGGAAGAAACAGCACAGGAATTACTGCAAAAAGAAATCCTCGAAGGTGCAGTACTGCGGGAACGTCTCAATCAAGCTAAAACACCAGACGAACTCTCAGAATGGTTGCGGACAGGTAAGTTATCTCCAGATAAACCTCTTTTGCAAACACTGCTGGTTTAGTAATTAGACCTCTTGCATAAATACTTTGGTGTTGCGGGCAATATCTAGAGGTTATATAGCGGTTTGCAGTTGAATGGAATACAGACCTAACCCCTAACCCCTTCCCTACAAGGGAAGGGGAATAAAACTCAAAGCCTCTCTCCTTTGTAGATTAAATTCAAAAAGCGATCGCTACTTTCGGGGAGCGATCGCTTTTGCTTTAACGTGCGTTCGACGAAACCTAATACCAACCTCATTACGCCCCTATATGTTCTCTAATTAGGTATAGGTGTTTCTGTGGGGGTGTCAGTTGGTGTGGGTGTGGGTGTAGTTGCTTCTGTGGGAGTTGGTGTTGGTTCTGGTGGGTTGGGATTTTCCACTGTGAGACTGAGTTCATAATCTAGTGATGTGGAAGCGGTGGATACCAAAACAAATTCATAAAATCCCGACTCTGGTAGTTCTGTAGTTAAAGTACGTTGTGAGGAATCTTCTAAAAACGTAACTTTACCAGAAGGAGAATAAATCGATAACAAAACTTTGGGATTAGCTTCTAGCTGAAAATCTAAAGTTTGATTTTGGGCTAAATCAGCAATAAAAACTTTACCCACACTAGGTTTGAGAGTACCACTGAGAGTTTTACTAATAGCACCAGGGTCAAAGACAATTTTTTCTAAAGCACTACCAGCAACCAACCCGCTCAGTCTATCACTAACAATTGCGTACCACACTTGTCCGATGGGTTGATTGATAAAATCTTGACCTTTGCGTTCTGGGAAGACGCTAAAGAAAGCTGCATCACCTAAATCATACAAAGCCCGACTACTAACGTTAACTTGATTAACTTCTACCTTCCAGCGATCGCTATCAGCGTTAGTATAAGTACCTAATTGTCGTCTAGCTCTGGGACTCAAAGGTGCAAGTTTTTCGAGTAAATCACCAGCGATTTGATCCCATTCGGTTCGTAGATTTTCATCGTTTGCTTCATCGCTGAGGGTGCGTCCCCGTAAACTGGGATTCTGTTCCCAAAACAGTTGGTTGACTACATTTATATAGAAGTTAAAGTCTATACCCAATTGTTGGCGACGAGTATTTAATCTTTGTTTACGTTGTCGTTCTGTCGGCGAATATTTATCTAGGGGATTTGTCGGCTGACTAATAGTTGGTACAGGTGTAGGTGTAGAGGTGGAATCCACTATTATTTGATTGTTATTTCTCCCACTCACTCCCCACCAAACGAGTCCCCCAGTCACAGCTAACGCCAGTACCGACAGGAAAGTTTTTGTTGGTGTCCACTGGCTTTGGGGTGTGGGGGGAATTGAAGCAAGGGGGGCAGGGGAAGCAGGGGAGGTATGGGGAGCAGGGGCAGTAGGGAGATTAGGGGAGATAGCTTGTGTGTCCGAGGTGGTTGAAACTGTGGGAGTAGGGGCTTGTGTGGGGGGATAATATGCTGGTGTGGGGTTGAGTGCGTCTAGAACTTGTTGGGCTGACTGGTAGCGATCGCCTGGTCTAGCAGCTAACATTTGATCTAAGACTTGCCCTAATAAGGGACTAAGAGTAATTTCTCTGCGCCATTGCCAAGAGACATTGTAATTATCAACTAGTTCTTGGGGTTGTTTACCCGTCAATAAAACTATTGCTGTCACCGCTAAAGCATACAAATCGCTGTGGGGAGAGACAGCACCCGTTTGCATTTGTTCTGGTGGTGCAAATCCTACCTTACCTAATAGCGTGGCGACTGGAGGTGGTGCGCCTATCCCTGGTTGATAATATTGGGAAGCAACGGCGGCTACTACTTGTTTGACACCACCAAAATCAATTAATACTGGTAGTTGGTCAACAGTGCGAAGAATTAAGTTATCTGGTGAAATATCACGATGGATCACACCCAAAGAATGGATGTAACCCAAGACTGGTAAAATTTGCTGTATAAGTTGGCGAATTTCTAATTCTGTAAATTTTAAGCCCTGTTGTTTACGGGCATTTAATAGCGAACTATAGGTTTGTCCTTCGACGTAATCTTGAACTAAAAATAAATATTCTTGTCCTGCTAATTTAATGTTGAACTGTTCCCGAAACCTAGGAATTTGGGGATGTTGCAACTTATAAAGAACGCTAGCTTCACGCTGAAATAGTTCTTGAGCCTTTTGTAAAACGTACTCCGTCTGAACCTGGGGAGAAAATTCTTTTAAAACACAAAGCTCTCGAAAACGGTTAATATCTTCAGCCAAATATGTACGTCCAAATCCCCCTTGACCGAGTTGACGTACAATCACATAGCGATCGCCTAAAGTTAGCCCTGGTTGAATGTTAGTCATTAGTTAATAGTCAGTAGTCATTAGTCCATAGTCAGCAGTCAACAGCCAATAGTTATTTCCCTGCTCCCCTGCAATTGCTCTCCCTGTCACATGTCACCTATCAACAGTTATCTTCTCCCTCTTGCTTGACTAACTTGATCAGCGGAGATCGCATACCAAACTTGCCGTAAAGTATTTGGATTCAGTTTGGCACGGTCTTGACCTGGAAACAACTGATCAAATTTCTGATTGGTATCTTTATTCAGATCATTAACTGTGTAGCTTCCTAATTGTCCAGAACGAGCTTGTCTTCTCCAAGTTTGATAATCTCTCTCTGTATAGCTTCCCAGTTGACGGCGTGCTGTTGTACTGAGGTTAGCCTGTTCTATTTTATTTAATAAATCTCCCGCTACAGATGCCCATTCTTCTCGTAAGGCTGCATCTTCTGCACTAGAAGTAAGGCTGCGTCCTTTTAATTCTGGTTTTTGAGCATAAAATAATTCGTCTACTGTCTGGATAAAAAAGCCTTCGGGAATTTCTAACTGTTGACGACGGCTCAAAACTTGACTCAGAGTGACTTTGTTTTTGTTACTAACTGGTTGAGCGATCGGATTAGGTAATGATGGTAGTTGGGGTAAAGAAATTTGTGGTGGCGTAATAGATGACACACCTTTAATGATGGAATTGACTACAGCCCAAGTACCTGCACCTGTCAAGATGACTAATGCCGTTCCGCCAAAACTGACTGCAAAAGGACGCAACCAAGCGGGTAGAGGTAACTTTTGAGACGCTACTTGAGTTTTGCTATGCAGCTTACTCACAATTGCCCCAGCTTTGCGTCCAGGGGCAACTATCATAGTTTTAATTTTGGTAAGATGAGTCACTGGTGCTTTGGTTACGTCTGGTGATGGTAAATCTTTGAGAACTTGATCAGCATTTTGATAGCGATCGCTTGGTTTATATGCCAGCATCTTTTTTAACACTGCCTCTAGCTTAAAGCTGACATTAATTTCCCTACCCCAACGCCAAATTCCTTGATAGCTGTCATATAATTTTTGCGGCTCTTTCCCTGTCAATAAAACTAACACTGTCACCGCTAAAGAATATAAATCACTGTTTTTATATACTTTTCCTTGTCGTAACTGTTCTTCTGGCGCGTAACCTTTTTTACCTAATAATGTATAGTTTGCTGCTAACTGCGTAAACCAAAAGCCTTGCGAAGCTGGTAATTGTTTGACTCCACCAAAGTCGATGAGTATAGGTAAATTATCAGAACGCCGCCAAATTAGATTATCAGGCGAAATATCACGATGAACTACATCTAAAGAGTGTATGTAAGATAAGACTGGCAATATTTTTTGCAGTAAATTAATAATTTCCTCTTCGCTGAAGGTCTTCCCTTGACTTTGACGCTCTTCTAAAAGTTTGTCAAAATTATCACCATCTATATAATCTTGTACTAAAAAGAAAAAATCCTTACTTCCAATTGTGACTTGTAGTGAATTATGAAACATGGGAATCTGGGGATGGCTGAGTTTTTTGAGGACATTTGCCTCTCTCTCAAACAATTCCCTCGCCTTTTGTAAATCCTGTTTTTCCGTGACTTGGGGTGCAAATTCTTTCAGTACGCAGGTTTGATTCGATTTCGTTGTATCCTCAGCCAAATAAGTACGCCCAAAACCACCCTGTCCCAATTGACGAATCACCCGATAGCGATTGTTCACAACTTGCCCAGTCGCAAGAGCCAACGGTTCACCGCAATGAATGCAAAAACGGTTACTGCTACTATTTGGGTGTTGTTTACTGCAATATACCTGCATGGCTCTGAGGGGTATGATTAGGGTTTTTATAAATTACTACAACTAGTGAGGTTCAATTTACGAATATTCTCTCAGGAAAGTTAGGGACTGGGGATTGGGGATAATGACTATTGATTATTGACTATTGACCATATGCAATATAAATCACGAGGGCAGCAAGTAATTCAAGCATGGGCAGATTTTGTGTCTACCCCTCTAGATGCTTTACTACAGCAGCATATCAACACTTCTACCGAATCCGTTGTCTTGGATTTATTTCATGACGTAGCGGCTCATGTACCGGCTTATCAAGCTTTTTTGGCAGAAAGGGCTATTAGTCCCGATAATATTCAAACTATGGCGGATTTTCAGAAAATTCCAGCGATCGCTAAAGAAAATTATATCTCGCGTTATCCTCTGACAGATTTATGCCGCGATGGAGAGCTATCAGGTTGCGATATGATTGCGGCTTCCTCTGGTTCTACGGGGAAACCCACATTTTGGCCGCGGTTCTTCACTGATGAACTACAAATTGCTACACGATTTGAGCAAATTTTTCATGATAGTTTCGCCGCCGACAGCCAACGGACTCTTGCTGTAATTTGTTTTACCCTGGGTACTTGGGTTGGTGGGATGTTCACTACTAATTGCTGTCGCTATCTAGCTAGCAAAGGCTACCCGATTACTGTGATTACTCCCGGTAATAATAAAGACGAAATCTTGCGCGTAGTGCAGGAACTCGGCGGGAATTTTACACAGGTGGTTTTATTGGGGTATCCACCATTCCTTAAAGATGTGATTGATACAGGCATTGCTCGTGGTGTAGAGTGGCAACGCTATCAAATTAAGTTTGTAATGGCGGGTGAAGTCTTCAGCGAAGAATGGCGGAGTTTAGTCGGTGAAAGAGTGGGTTCTCAAAATCCCTGCTATGATTTTGCATCCCTTTACGGTACAGCCGATGCGGGGGTGTTGGGTAATGAAACGCCTTTGAGCATTTGCATTCGTCGGTTTCTGGCACAAAATCCTGATGCTGCTAAGGCTTTATTTGGGGAATCTCGTTTACCGACTCTAGTGCAGTATGACCCAGTGAGTCGCTTTTTTGAAGTTCAAGAGGGGCAATTATTATTTTCCGGTAATAATGGGATTCCGTTGCTGCGCTACAACATTCTAGATACAGGCGGAATTATTAGTTATGAAGCCATGCTGCAATTTTTGGCAGATTGGGGATTTAATCCTCTAGAAGATTTATCATCTCACATAGACGCGATGAATCACATCTCTACACGGGGTATTCACAAATTACCTTTTGTTTATGTATTCGGGCGGTCTAATTTTACTGTGTCGTACTTTGGCGCAAATATTTACCCGGAAAATGTCACAGTTGGATTAGAACAACCTGTAATTAAAGAGTGGGTTACAGGTAAGTTTGTTTTACAGGTGAAGGAAGATACTGATAAAAATCGATTTCTATTTGTTGTTGTGGAATTAGCACCAGAGGTAGAAGCTAGCGAAGACAAACGCCAGGCTATAGCGGCCTCAATTCTCAACCAACTGTTGCGGCTGAATAGTGAGTTTGCTAACTACGTTCCTCAAGAGTATCAAACACCGGAAGTTATGTTAGCACCAATGGGCGATCGCGAATATTTTCCCATCGGCGTAAAACATCGTTATACACGCCGATGAATTTTGCGATCGTCTATTTGTATAGTAATTTGTGGCTAATTAGACCCCCACCTTACTGTTAATCTCTGTCGTCGTATTTTTGTTAACTGAGGCTGATTTACGTCCTGAGAGATCATATAGTAAACCCATAAGTGCGGGTACAACTGTAGGGGTCAAAATCGTAGAGAATGCTAAACCACCAGTGAGGACAATACCTAATCCCTGGTAGAGTTCTGAACCTTGTCCTGGTAACACTGCTAAAGGTAACATCCCTAACACACTTGTTCCTGCCGACATGAAAATGGCTCGGAGGCGATCGCTTGTGGCATTATACAGAGATGTATCATAATCTTCGCCTGCTTCCTGTAGTTGTAAGGCTCGATCAACTAACAGAATGGCGTTGTTGACAACTATACCTGTCAGAATTACAAACCCTAACGCCGTAATCATATCTAACGCTACATTCATTCCTGGAATTTTGTTAGCAATGACTAGACTTAAAAGTGCGCCACTCATCCCCATTGGTACAGTCGCCATAATTACTACTGGGTACAAAAATGAACGATACAAAGCCACCAGTAATAAATAAGTAATGAAAATCGAAAAAACAAAGGCTAAAGCTAGTTCAGTGACAGTCGTTGCTAATTGGTCGGCTGAACCTGCCAAGTCTAGAGTGTAATCTGGGGGAAGACTCCCACGTAAAGGAGCTAAAATTTCTGTTTCGGTACGTTCTACTAGTGTACCGAGGGGTGCATCGGGTGCAAGGGAAACGGTAAGGCTTATTGAGCGTTCTAAGTTAACGTGATTAATCACATCTGGCCCTGTGGTTTCCTGTATTTCTGCCACGTCGCCGAGTTGTACCTGTCGCCCTTGGGCATATAGTGGCAATTGTCGCAGTTGTTCTGGGGTTTCGACGGCTGTATTTTGTAGTTCTACTGACACGTCGAGTTCTTCTTTGCCATCAATATAATTAGAGGCGACGCGTCCCCCTAATGCAGATTCTACCATTGAGCCAATTTCGGCTTCTGAAAGTCCTACTTCTGCTAGCCGTTCGCGGTTGGGAATCACTTGTAGTTCTGAAGCCCCAGCCACAAAGTTAGAACGGACGTTCTGCACGCCGGGAAGTTGGCGTAATTTCGCTGTGATTTGCTTTTCTAAATCACCCAATTGATTTAAATCAGCCCCGACGATATCTACTTCAAATTCCTTACCAGGGTCACGAAAAATCGATATCCGCGACGGGATGATGAAACGATAGCCAGCAAAGTTACCGCTTTGGGCGCGTAATCGGTCTACCATTTCCGCTAGACCTGTAGTAGTGGCAAATTCTGGTTTTAAAATGGTGGCAATTCCCCGTAATGCTCCTGGACGGTCAACGTATAAAGTCCGCTCTACTTCTGGTTGCGATCGCAAAAATTTTCGTATCGGTTCAGATTGACGAATGGCTTCGGGAATGCTTGTCCCCGGTAGAGGTTCAGCCCTGACTACCACTAAGTTACGATTTCCTTCCGGTAAATAATCCGCTGGTGGTAGTAACAAAACACTGACAACCAATAACACTACAGGAATTGACAGCACCAGCAACCGTCTACCAATTCGCTTCCGTCCTAATGACCAGCTGACAGTAGAGGCGAGGAAATTTTCTAATTTAACCTGGAAATGCCGGAATACTAAGGAAGTTTTGGCAACGGCGCGTTCTAACCAATTACCGCCCCGATATTCTCCGCCCGCCATCATTTGCATTGCTTCTGATTGCTTGAGAAACAATCCCGACAGCATGGGAACTAGGGTTAAGGCCGCAAATAGGGAAAATAGGGAAGAAGCAGAAAGCGTAATTGCCATATCTGCATATAGTTGTCCGGCTTCACCAGTCACCATAATTAACGGTGCAAATACCACCACGTTGGTTAAGGTAGAACCCAGCATTGCCCCCCAGACTTCCTGAGTCGCCTCGATAGCTGCGCGCATGGGACTTTTACCCTGCTGCATCTGGGTGAAGATATTTTCAATTACCACGATCGCATTATCTACGACCATACCCACAGCAAAGGCTAGTCCTGCCAAACTGATAATGTTGAGTGTTCGTCCCAACGCAGACATAACAATAAACACCATCACTAGGGTTGTAGGGATGGTAATTGCCACTACCGCCACGGTACGCATTGAGCCAAGGAACAAAATCAAGACGATGGTAGCGAGTAACGCCCCTGTAACTAAGTTACCTTGCACAAACTCCACCGATTGATTGATATATTGACTCTCATCGTAGTTATAAGCAAAGCGAATCCCTTGATTTTGTTGATCAAACTCCGCTTGCAGTGCGGTAATTTCTGCCCTGACACCTTTTGCTACCTCTGGCACATTCGCCCCAATTTGACGAATTACGCCAATGGCTACCCCTGGTTTAGTGTTGAAAATCAAAGCACTATCTTGGGGTTTGCGTCCCATCTGTACTTGTGCCACATCCCGAAGGTAAACTGTACCTGATTGGCCACGACGCAGGACAAAACCCTCAATTTCTGATAAATCTTGCGATCGGCTGATGGTGCGAACTCGGTATTCTCTGCGTCCTAAAATTAAAGGGCCGCCCCGAATATCGCGGTTATTATCTCTCAGTACCTGGACAACATCACCGATAGTTAAATTGCGATCGCTTAATGCCTTCGGGTCAACTTTGACCTCTACTTCCCGTTGTTGTCCACCCACTAACAGAAATTGCCCAGTTCCCTGCACTCGTCGCAATCTGGGAATTACCACTTCCTCCGCTAAATCGCGGTAGCGGTTAGAATCTGGCTCAAACCCTTCTTTGGTATCAAAGGGAATCCACATCATTGGTGAGCTGTTAGCACCCACCATTTCCACACTCGATTCTTGGGCTTCTGGGGGTAAATCGTTCACCTGCTGCAAACGGTTGATCACATCAATCATCCGTTCCTGCACGTTAGCATTCTGGTCAAATTCCAGAGTAATGCTACTGCGTCCTGCACGGGAGTTACTGCTGATTTCCTGAACTCCCAACACCTGTTCCATCTGTTCCTCAATGGGACGGGTGATTAAATCTTCCACCTCTGATGGCCCTGCCCCTGGATAGGTTGTAGTAATAGTAATTTCCGGGCGATCGCCTCCCGGTTGTAATTCCAATGGCAACTGGATGAGGGAGAATACACCCAAGATTGATAGTAAGCAGAATAAGACAAAAGTACCGTGTCGCCAACGTACAGCCGTTTCGATGAATTTCATAATTGGGGAATGGGTATTGGGGACTGGGGACTGGGGATTGGTTTACAGTTTTGCTCTCTCTCCTACAAGAAAAGAGGCTTTGAATCTTACTCCCCTTCCCTCGTAGGGAAGGGGTTGGGGGTTAGGTCTTTACTTCCCCTACTACTTACTTCAAGACTTTCACAGGTGCGCCATCTTGCAAGCCATCGCCGCCACGTAGGACGATGGTTTGACCTGCGCTGAGGGTGGGATGATAGATGGCTACTTCCTTACCCATATCTGCAACCATCTCTACTTCCAGTTGTTGGGCTTTGTTATCAGCGACGGTGAAGACTAACCACTGATTTTGTCGTCTAGTTAAAGCATCTCTAGATACAACAAAACTAGCGCGATTTGAAGGCATATTTAGATTACCTGCGATCGCCATTCCGGGTAATAAGCCTGGTGGTGGGTTGTTAATTTGAACACGCACCCTTTGACGACGGGAGGCTGGATCGGCTGAGGGAACAACGGCTGTAATTCTGGCTCTTTGTTTCCACTGCGGTAATGCACGGGCTGTGAGGTCGATGGTCATACCAGGGGTGACTTGACCACTAAGTTGTTCTGGTAACTCTAGGAAAATGTCGAAGCGATCGCCTGCTACTAAACTGACAATAGGGCTAGAATTTTGGACTAAATCGCCGTTGCTGATGTGTCGCGTCTGTACTATCCCTGATTGGGCTGCAACAATCCGGGTGCGTTGCTGTGCTAGTTCCGCTTGGGCTAAGTTAGCCTTGGCTGCTGCGACATTGGCTTTTTGGGTGGCGATTTCTTCCCGAATCGGCCCGGCTTTAGCTTCGGCGAGTTGGGCTTGGGCTTCTAATAGTTCTCCCCGGATATCATCCAATCTGGCTTGTGCTTCCACTAACAATCTCTGCGATAAAGCCCCCTCTTTTACTAAGTCACTGGTACGCTGGAGATTATCTTGGGCTTCCCTCTCTCGTGCTTGAGTGGATGATACCACCGCCTGACGCTGGGCAATAATTTCGGGACGCGTCCCTACTTCCAAACGGGCTAAATTGCTGATTTGCTGGGCTAGTTGTGCTTTAGCTTGGGAAATAGTCAATTGTTGATCAGAGTCATCCAAAACAGCGATCGCCATTCCTGCCTTGACGCGATCGCCTGGCTGCACTAGGATTTCTCTGACAACGCCACCAGTCTGAGCGCGGAGTGTAGATTGTTGAGTCGCTTCCACCTGTCCCAAAAGCTGTACACTTTTGGTAGCAGTTCCTGTTGCTAAGGTAATAGTTTCAATCGGACGCGGCGGTTGTGCTGGTCTTTGTTGAGCTACAGATGGTTGTGATGTACCACCAGGAATCAACATCCGCCACAAAATTATACCTCCAGTGACAAGACCGATAATTAATAATGTCTGCAACCAGGGTTTGCCAGAACGGGCTGGTACTAACTCGGAAGAAGACGCAGAAATGTCTGGCGGGGTTTCAGGTGTTGAAACTTGAGCTTCAGAAGTATCCATAGCGTTTGAAGGCAGGCTATTGAGGGGTTCAGTATTGGAATTGCTAGAAATTAGCTCCCCTGTAGTTTTGCAAATGAATATGACAAAAGAATGACGAATTTTGTATTTAGATTAAAAAAGTTTACAGTCTGGTAACACTCAACAGTCCACAGCTAATCACTGCACTGTTTGATATCGAATCAATTCTTTGACTCGTTCCTGTGATAAGCCTAATTCCCGGCTGAGTTTAGCTTCTAGTCGATGGGGTTCAGTGATTGCAAACTCAAATACCATTGTTTTGAGAATAGAATGATTGGTTGTTACTTTTACCACTGAAACACCTTGCATCCGACGAATTTCTGCCTCAATCCCCACTACCTTTTTCATCATTTGGCGTGTTGATTGGGTATTGACTTGTACATATTTTTTGTGATTGTGGGTACGACTGAGTATTTGATCTCCAATCAAACCACTTCCTAACCCAAAAACTAGCCCAATCAATGGTAAAGATAACCAAAACACAAAACCCAAGTTGTATAAGATGCGAACAAAGTGAGGTTGGTACATAGGGGATTGGGAATGGGGCATTGCTTTATTGTTAGCTTTTACCTTGATTCTGTGACATTTCTGCGTCACCTTTTTAGCTTAATGTGAGAATTAATAGGTACAAATCATAGTAACTTGAGTAAGTGCGATGCTGATCTTACTGGTAGAAGATGACCCAGAGCAATTAGAGCCTCTGCGAGCAGCATTGTCGAAAGGCGGACATTTAGTGGATGCGATCGCAGATGGGGAAATAGCCCAATGGTACGCTTTTCGCAAAGACTATGATTTACTGATTTTAGATTGGATGTTACCCAAGGTCAGTGGTGTAGAACTGTGTCAAATATATCGTCAAGCTGGTAAAGTCTCACCAGTGCTGATGTTAACAGCAAAAGATACAGTAGCAGATAAGGTGATGGGTTTAGATGCAGGAGCTGATGATTACCTAGTCAAGCCTGTAGATGTGCTAGAGTTACTGGCGCGAGTCCGAGCATTGGGTAGGCGATCGCCAATGTGGCAAGGTGATATTCTGACCTTGGAGGATTTAAACCTGCACTTAGCCAGCTTGACTATTGAACGAGGTACAGCAACAACTCAACTTTCGAGTCGAGAATTCCAATTAATGGAATATCTGATGCGCCATCCCCGCCAAGTCCTATCCCATGATCAGATTGAACAAGCCCTCTGGAGTTACGGAGAAGAACCCGAAAGTAATGCTATCACCACTCTAGTTCGTCGCCTCCGCCAACGTCTGCAAGTCGTAGACGCAAGAGACTGGCTAGAAACGGTTCATCGTGTAGGGTATCGATTGAATCCGCCTAATTAGGGGTGTAGGGGTGTAAGGGTGTAAGGGTGTAGGGGTGTAGGGGTGTAGGGGTGTAGGGGAAAATTACTAATGACTAATGATTAATGACTAAAAATGTTTGACTCTAGTCGCCGTAATCTTGCTCACTGGTTTGCTTTATCGATGGGGGGGATTTTGTTTGCTTTTGCGGGTGTGGGTTATTGTCTGAATGTGGAAGAGCAATTACGGTTGTTTGATGATGAACTGTTTCAGCAAGGTAAAACCTTTGCTACGAAAAATCAGTATTATTTATATCAAAGTCAATGGCAAAATCCCCCAGAGCAAACTCAGTCAGAAAATGGTACGCCCTTAAATGGAGGCATGATCTATGCTCGGTGGTATAACGCTAACAAGCAACTTGTACAGTTTATCGGCTCATCGGGTGCTAAACAGTTAACTACAGAACCAGTGTTTCAAACACTACAAGTACCAAGGAGTAGCGAAAAATCTCCGAACAATGAATCATGGATTCGTCAAGTTACTATCCCCATTGTCCAAGATAAGGAACTTATTGGCTACTTTCAAACAGCCGCACCAATAGACTCTCTTCGCAACAGTCTCCATCAAGCTCGATTGTTTTTAGCTTTGGGTGTTCCGATTACTTTTGCTGTCATTGGGATTACTGGTTGGTTTTTGGGTGGCTTGGCTATGCGTCCATCTCTGCGTGCTTATCAGCAATTACAGCGATTTACCGCCGATGCTTCCCATGAATTGCGTACACCTGTAGCAACTGTACTAAGTAATGCGCAAGTTGCTTTAATGCCACCGGAAGACATTTTAGAACAAAGACAGCGATTACAAAAAATTGTAGAAACAGCTAAGTCGATGAGTGTGCTGATTAATAACTTGCTGTTTTTGTCGCGTAATGATGGTTCTCTAGCAGAGACTACATTACAACAAATTGACCTGCGGGAACTATTGCGATCGCTCTCTTCAGAATTTACCCCCCAAGCTGTCACCCAAAATCTCAATTTCAGCACGCAGCTACCAGAACAATGCGTACTGCTCCGCGCTGACGTAAATCTGCTCAGACAAGCTGTGATTAATCTTCTTAGTAATGCTTTTAAATACACTCCAGCGCAGGGTAAAGTACAGTTGCGTCTTTTAGTCCAATCTCATCGCGCTATGATTCAGGTTGTAGATGATGGGATTGGTATTCCATCGCCCGATCTACCATATATTTTTGATCGTTTTTATCGGGTAGACACCGTTCGTTCCCGCCAAACAGGAGGCTTCGGACTGGGACTAGCGATCGCACAACAAATAGTCCAAGCCCATCAGGGACAAATTTCTGTTAAAAGTATAGTTGGTCAAGGTTCAACTTTTGAAATTGATCTACCTTTAAAGAGTTAAGGGAATAGGGGTATAGAAAAGCAGGGACGGGGGTTTCCCCTAGGAACAACTGCCGTGGAGTATGGGAAGCAGGGGGAGAATAACTAAATAACCGTTGACTAATGACTAATGACTAATGACTAAAAACCTGTATCGGCTTTGCTTGGTGGGGATATTCTTAATATCGCTCGCCTTACGTTTTTGGGGACTTGATAGATTTAATACTTTAGTATTTGATGAGGTTTATTACGCGAAGTTTGGTAATAACTATCTTACTCATACGCAATTTTTTGACGGACATCCACCTTTAGGTAAATACATGATTGCTGTGGGAATATGGCTGAGTAGTCATATTCCTTTTTGGCAAGATTCAGTCAATGGACTGACTGGTTCACTGCGATCGCCTTGGAGTTATCGCTGGATGAATGCTTTATCTGGCTCATTTATCCCGGTCATTATAGCTAATATTGCCTATCAATTAAGTTATCGTCGCAGCTTTGCTGTACTTGCAGGTTTTTTCACAGCTTTAGACGGTATTTTTATTGTTGAATCTCGCTACGCGTTGATTAACATTTATATAGTTTTGTTTGGATTATTGGGGCAATTGTTATTTTTATTAGCCTTGTCCCAGAAACAGAAAAATAAATTATTATATTTAGGCTTGGCAGGTATAGCTTTTGGGGCTTCATGTGCTACAAAATGGAATGGTCTCTTTTTTTTAGCGGGTATCTATGCAATTTGGGGATTTGCCTGGATATACCAGTTAGTCATTAATAAACATCAATTCCAAGAAATTATCAAAAATTTATTTAATTTTTCTATAAATAACTCAGTTCAGCAGCAATCATGCAATATTTCCCATGTTTTACCACTACACAAGCTGACTCAAATTAATATTTGGCAATTTATCTTTTTTCTGGGGATTATTCCTCTGACTTTCTATAGTTTGCTCTGGATTCCTCACCTCCAAATTAATCCCAAATATGGATTTATCGAAGTCCATCAAGAAATTTTGGGATTTCATGAACGTCTTGGGGGTAATTCTCCCTCAGTTCATCCCTATTGTGCGGCTTGGTATAAATGGCCTTTGTTAACTCGACCGATGGCTTATTATTATCAGACAGCACACCGTATCACCGATCCACTACCAGTATTGGGGCCGCCTTTACCTAACGGTGCAGGAAAAGTGATTTATGATGTTCATGCTCTAGGGAATCCTTCTTTGTGGTGGTTTGGTTTTGCATCTATATTATTTTTGCTAGGAATGCTAATCGTATCAGTTGTAATTCCTGCAATTAAGCAAAAACGCTTACCACTACCAGAAAATATTTCTCCTGATAGTTGGATTGGTTTATATTTAGTCTTCAATTATGCCGTTAACTTACTACCTTGGGTGAGAGTAAACAGGTGTGTTTTTATCTATCACTATATGACGGCGGTAGTGTTTGCATTCCTGGCGATCGCTTGGTTTGTGGATCAATGTCTACACAGTTATTATCGACCACTCCGGGTTGTAGGTGTGACTATTTCTTTCCTAATTATTGCGGCTTTTGTGTACTGGATGCCGATTTATTTAGGTTTACCTCTGTCTCCTGAAGGTTATAGGTTCAGGATGTGGTTTCAATCTTGGATTTGAAATTAGTAGACATTTGTAGGGGCGGGTTCACCGAGATCATCGTTCATTGTTTATGATATTTGATTAACCCGCCTCTACCGAGTCTCACTCTAATTCACATCAGGCGTGATTTATAAATTAAATCTTAAATTTTAGGATGGCGAGTGCATTCAATCAACGCATTGCGCACCCTATGATTTTGGTGTGTTATGGCTAGTTTCTCATCTCGCCAAAGTTTATATTTTTACATAAGTTATTGAAAATATTTTTAATTTTTAGTTTTGAATTGTTAACTTATTCACGCAATTTCTTTACCATTTGCTATTACTTTACACAGCTAAACATAAACTGCTTAATCAATCACTTGTCATTTCATATTTCTTATCTGTATTTATATTTACTGATGTTAGACTGTAAAGCACGAACAGTAGAGAAATTAGCTGTCATAACAGTTACTGAGGAGTCAAAATTTAGCAGCGTTCAGCAAGAAATTGAGCTAGATGGATGATCAACGCAGATAATTTTATATTTGTGTGTTTTTAACGTCATTAATATAGAAATTTACGTCGATTTGGTCTCAATAGATAGCAGCAAATTCAAAATTGGGTATCGACTCGCATTTTGATGACCTCAGATACTAAAAAGAGGATATATTTATGACCATTAGTTTAGAAAGAGCAGATATTAATGTCACGAGCCTCAAGGAAGCTCCAATTCATCTTTCTAGTCAAATTCAACCGCACGGAGTTCTATTAGTCCTATCTGAACCAGACCTCAAAATATTACAAGTTAGCAATAATACTTGGGAAATTTTAGGAATTAATGCAGAGTCTGTTTTACAAAAAAAATTGGAAGAATTACTAGATTCATTTCAAGTAGAGCGGATTAAGGCTGGACTATTAGAAGACAATCTCGAATTTATTAATCCGACTAAGGTTTGGATGCCCAAAAAAGGCGGAGAATATGTAGTTTTTGATGCTGTATTTCATCGTAATTCAGAAGGACTGTTGATTCTAGAGTTAGAGCCTGCCATCTCTCAAGAAAATATTCCATTTTTAAGCTTTTATCATCTAGCGAAAGCTTCTATTAATGAGTTAGAAAAAACTGTAAATTTGCGAGATTTCTGTCAAATAATTGTGCAGGAAGTCCGTAAAGTTACGGGTTTTGACCGGGTGATGTTATATAAATTCGATGATGATGGACACGGTTCTGTTGTTGCAGAAGAAAAAATTGCCAGTCTGGAATCATATTTAGGATTGCATTATCCAGAATCTGATATTCCTAAACCTGCCAGAAAATTGTTTATTTCTAACTCAATTCGCCTCATCCCGAATGCTCAGGCTCTACCTGTACAAATGTTACCAGTGAAAAATCCGGTGAGCGATCGCGCGCCTGATTTAACTAATTCCATCCTCAGAAGTGCCGCTTCTTGCCATTTGGAATACTTACACAATATGGGTGTAGGTGCTTCTTTAACTATTTCCTTAATTAAAGACCAAAAACTTTGGGGATTAATCGCTTGTCACCATCAAACACCAAAATATGTTTCCTATGAATTACGCAAAGCCTGCGAATTTTTAGGAAGAGTGATATTTGCCGAACTATCAGCCAGAGAAGAAACAGAAGATTACGATTATCGGATGAATCTCACCCATATTCAATCATTATTGGTTGAATATATGTCCCAAGAAGACAATTTTATTGATGGGTTAATTAAACATCAGCCGAATCTTTTGGATTTAACCGGTGCGAAAGGTGCGGCTATCTGCTGTGGGGACAAATTTACCTTGATTGGTGAAACTCCCAAAGAAGAAGAATTAGTGTTTTTGATGCAATGGCTCAAAAATCACATTGAGTCAGAAGTTTTCCACACTGATTCTTTAGCACAAGTTTATCCCGATGCCGAAAGGTTTAAAAATGTTGCTAGCGGATTATTGGCTATTCCCATTTCCCATCGTAATTATGTGTTGTGGTTTAGACCGGAAGTAATTCAAACGGTGAATTGGGGTGGTGATCCTCATAAAGCCTTTGAAGTCGCACAGTCTGAGGGAAATTTGCGTCTTTGTCCCCGGAAATCCTTTGAACTGTGGAAAGAGACAGTCCGCCTTACCTCATTGCCTTGGAAGTATGTAGAAATTAGAGCCGCGCTAGAATTGAGAAAGGCAATCGTCAATATTGTCCTACGCCAAGCTGACGAACTAGCGGAGTTAGCGCAAGATTTAGAACGTTCCAACGCCGAACTGAAAAAATTCGCCTACGTTGCTTCCCATGATTTGCAAGAACCACTAAATCAAGTGGCAAATTATGTGCAGTTGTTAGCGATGCGCTATGAAGATGAACTAGATATAGACGCGAAAGAGTTTATCAACTACGCAGTTGAGGGTGTCAGCCTCATGCAGACATTAATCGATGATGTTCTAGCATACTCAAAAGTAGACACCCAAGCGATCGCATTCCAACTCACGGAAGTAGAAACCTCATTAGAAAAAGCTCTGAGCAATTTACGCCAAAGGATTGTCGAAAGCAAGGCTACTATCACCCATGACCCCTTACCTATAGTCATGGCGGGTAGCACCCAACTCATGCAGTTATTCCAAAACTTAATTGCTAACGCCATCAAATTCCGCAGCAGCGAGCCACTCCAAATCCACATCGGCGCAGAAAGACTAGAAGATGAGTGGTTATTCTCCGTCAAAGATAACGGAATTGGTCTCGACCCACAATTTAGCGATCGCATTTTTGTCATCTTTCAACGTCTCCACACCAGAGACGAATACCAAGGTACAGGAATGGGTCTAGCCATCTGTAAAAAGATTATCGAATGCCATCGAGGCCGCATTTGGGTAGAATCACAACTTGGTGAAGGTGCAACCTTCTACTTTACGATTCCAGTCGGAGGACGAGAGCGTGAGCGTAGAAACGGAAGAAAAACTCAAAACCATATTTTTAGTTGAGGACAACAAAGCTGATATCCGCCTGATCCAAGAAGCGTTTAAAAATAGCTCCATACCACACCAAGTAGTAACAGTCCGGGATGGTATGGACGCTATGGCCTATCTCCGACAAGAGGGTGAATATAGCGATGCGCTACGTCCAGACCTAATTTTGTTAGATTTAAATCTACCGAAAAAAGACGGTCGAGAAGTCTTGGCAGAAATTAAAGCTGATCCTGCATTGAAACGCATTCCCGTAGTCGTGTTAACAACATCGAGAAACGAAGACGATATTTTTCACAGCTACGAATTACACGTCAACTGCTACATCACTAAATCCCGTAACCTCAGCCAACTATTCCAAATTGTCAAAGGAATTGAAGAATTTTGGCTGTCTACTGTGACTCTACCACCAGAGTAAGAAAGGCAAAAGGTGAGCCACTGCGGTGGCGTTAGCGTCGCTGCTAGAGCCACCCGTTGGCGCAGCCTCTCGTAGAAAAGGGTAAAAGAAAAAAGTAAAAAGAAATAAATCTTTTCTTTTTTACTTTTTCCTTTTCATGATCTATTCCCCATTCACAATTCCAGGGGGTGAAACCAGAAAATGATCCTTGGACGCTCAGTAAAAATTTTGTTAATTGAAGACAACATAGCAGAAGCGAGGTTATTACAAGAATATTTACAGCAGGCTGAATCCAAACAATTTTCTCTGGTTCATGTGAAGCGATTAGGGGAAGCACTTAACGAACTTCGTCAAACTAGTTATCACAATAATTATGACGTGATTTTATTAGACTTGACTTTGCCTGACAGTCAAGGATTATCATCTCTATCTTCATTGATAGGGCAATCTCCTAGTGTGCCGATTGTTGTACTCACTAACACCAACGACGAAGATTTAGCCATTGAGGCAGTCCGTCAGGGAGCGCAAGATTATCTAGTTAAGCGACAGGTAAATGTTCATGTTTTGGTGCGCGCTCTATGTTATGCGATCGAGCGAAAACAAGCTTTAGAAAGCTTACGCGTCCTCAATAAATCTCTAGAAAACTGTGTAGAAGAACGTACAGCAGAACTTGTAAAAGCATTAGAAATAAATCAGTTTAAATCTGAGTTTGTCTCTATGCTTTCCCATGATATTCGTAATCCCTTAAATACTATTCTTCTGGCTGCTGGATTGCTGCAAGATAACGAAGAGAAACTCAGTCAAGAGAAAAAACATTCTCACTTCCAAATGATTCGTTCTGCAATCAAAAATATGGCGCAGTTATTAGATGAAGTATCATTTATTGGCAAAGCAGATGCAGGTAAACTTTGGTGTGAACTAATTGCGATCGATTTAGAATCATTCTGTCTACAACTAGTAGAAGAAGCTCAGTTAACTATTAAAGAAAAACAACTGAATCTTATTTTCCATTGTCCACAAAAATTAGAGCCAGTATTATTAGATGAGAGTTTACTGCGCCACATCTTAGCTAATTTACTAGGCAATGCTATTAAGTATTCACAACCTGGTGGTATGGTCAAATTTGAATTATTTGATCAAGAAGAAGCAGTAATTTTCAAAATTCAAGACTGGGGTATCGGCATTGCTCTTACAGACCAAAAAAACTTGTTTCAGCCTTTCCATCGTGGAGAAAACGTTTGTGGAATTTCTGGTACTGGTTTAGGTTTAGCTATCGTCAAAAAATGCGTTGACGCTCACCAAGGAGAGATTTTCGTCAATAGTGAAATTGGGGTCGGTACAACTGTTACAGTCATATTACCCAAAGAATAGAGAATGGGAATGGGGAATAGTAATTTTAGATGAAAACTCATCCAAAATTGAATTTCCCAATGCCCAATCCCTAATTAACTATTTCCGAGCCTGAATTACCTGCAAACTACCACCTGCACACAAAGTTGACTGACTGACTTGAAATCCTATTTCAGTTAATAATCCACTCAAATCAGTTTTTAATAATTTCCAAGCTGTTTCTGTCTCAAACAACCAAAAAAATAACGCCAAACCAGGCCAGAAGATAGGGTTAGTAGGTGAATGAAAATCCACAACAGTAAATATACCTCCTGGCTTTAACACTCGATAAACTTCTTGAATAATTTCCCTCAATTGTATCGGCTGCATTTCATGTAAAGCTGCGCTGGTATGCACTAAATCAAATTGAGCATCTGGAAAAGGCATTTTTTCTGCAAAAGCTTCCACATAATCCGCTTCAGGTACATTCTGCTTGGCTCGTTGTAAAGATAATGGTGAAGCATCGAGTCCTGTTACATTTTGTGAATATTTCACTAAAAATTGCGTTGCTTGACCACTACCACAACATAAATCTAAAACATGAGTATCTGAGTGAATAGTTAAGCCTTGTAGAGCCAATTGCCGAAAACGGTTTTCACCACCGACGCTGATGGCTGCTAAACGCGATATTCCATCATATAGCCATTGATAGCGATAACTTAAATCTCTTAAAATTGTTGCCATTGCACCTTTGCTCACTGTTAAGCTTTATATTTAATAAAGATATATTGTTAACATTAGTAAAAAATCTGAAAAAGTCGGGGGAAAATAACTGCTATGGGTCGTGTAGGCGTATTATTACTCAATCTCGGTGGGCCCGATAAATTAGAGGATGTTGGGCCGTTCTTGTATAACCTCTTTTCTGATCCAGAAATCATACGCTTACCATTCCGTTGGTTACAAAAACCCCTGGCTTGGTTCATTGCTTCACGACGCACTAAAATATCGCAAGAGAACTATAAGCAAATCGGTGGTGGCTCACCATTACGGCGGATTACAGAAGCACAGGGAGAAGCTTTACAAGAACAGCTAAATTATTTGGGACAAGAAGCCAAAATCTATGTAGGAATGCGTTATTGGCATCCTTATACAGAAGAAGCGATCGCACTTCTCACTCAAGACAATCTGGATAATTTAGTAATTCTGCCTCTTTATCCGCAATTTTCTATCAGTACCAGTGGTTCTAGCTTCCGCCTACTTGAGAGACTCTGGCAAGACGACCCCAAATTACAACGGATTGAATACACCGTCATTCCTTCTTGGTACAAACAACCAGGTTACTTACAAGCGATGGCGGAATTGATTCGTCAAGAACTTGACCAATTCCCCAATCCTGATCAAGTCCACGTCTTCTTTAGCGCACACGGTGTTCCTAAAAGCTATGTAGAAGAAGCAGGCGACCCTTACCAACAGGAAATTGAGGAATGTACTGCTTTAATTATGCAGACCCTCAATCGTCCGAATGCTCACACCCTAGCCTACCAAAGTCGTGTCGGCCCCGTAGAGTGGCTGCAACCCTACACAGAAGATGCGCTCAAAGAACTAGGCGAGCAAGGCGTGAAAGACTTAGTTGTTGTACCTATCAGTTTTGTCTCAGAGCATATTGAGACCTTACAGGAAATTGATATTGAGTATCGGGAAATCGCCGAAGAAGCAGGAATTCACAACTTCCGTCGTGTACCTGCTCCTAATACTCATCCTGTCTTTATTCGAGCCTTGGCGGACTTAGTAATTGAAGCACTGCAAAAACCCAGTCTCAAACTTTCCCAAGTCACCCAAATGAAAAAGCGGGTGAAAATGTATCCTCCAGAAAGTTGGGAATGGGGTATGACCACCAGTGCAGAAGTCTGGAACGGTCGGATTGCGATGTTAGGTTTTATTGCTTTGATTATTGAGTTGGTTACAGGCCGTGGACTGTTGCATATGGTTGGACTGTTACAGTGATAGGTGACAGGTAACAGTTAAAGCCTTATCTGTTTTTGTCAAGGATTACACAATACAAGTGTTTTTTGAGTTCCTAACTTCCCTCCTCTGGAGGGATTTTTGTTTTTATACGTAACCTGAGTTCGGGATAAGAAATCCTCGAAACCCTTGAGTTCTCGTTGTTCGGTCTGAAGCTATGTTTTCATCTATTCTCAATAAAGCATGTTGTTGAGATTAATCTCATTTGTGAAACTTAGTGACAAAATGATTCCAC
>DVDT01000076.1 GCA_015296085.1 Trichormus sp. M33_DOE_039
TCGTTTTAGTTCGGAAATGCAACCTATATGCAGGTATTTAAATGCTTCAAAACTTCTAACATCTGAAAACAGCTTTTTATACCACTGGCAATATTCGTCCACGAATTTGATTGTTTTCATGGGTGAACGAGGCTCTACCATTCTCTGTGCTTATGTTCTACGTTTTTTACGTTCTTATACTACCGCGAAAGTGACAAAACAGGGTTAGTCATTAGTTATTTTTTTCCCAGTTCTCTATCTCAAAAGTTCTGAATTTTGAATTGATTTGTTCTCCATCACACAAAAAACTATGCTGCAAGAATATACACCAGTAGTCGCTGATTCCTCACTCTCTATTTCAGAACCCGTGATTGCTGTAGAGAATCTAAATCACTACTTTGGGTCAAATGGACTGCGGAAACAAGTATTGTTTGACATTAATTTAGAGATTCAAGCTGGAGAAATTGTCATTATGACAGGCCCTTCTGGATCAGGGAAAACTACTCTTTTAACCCTCATGGGTGGTTTGCGTTCAGCTCAAGAAGGGAGTATGAAAATTTTAGGTCAAGAAATCTGCGGTGCGAGTAAACAACAGCTAACTAAATTACGCCGCCAGATTGGGTATATTTTCCAGGCGCACAACTTGATGACATTTTTAACAGCAAAAGAAAACGTGCGAATGTCTTTGGAACTGCACGATGAATATTTAAATGATGATCCCAATGCTAAAGCGATCGCCATGTTAGAAACTGTTGGCTTAGGAGAGCGTGTAAATTACTACCCTGAAAATCTCTCTGGGGGACAAAAACAACGAGTTGCGATCGCTCGTGCTTTAGTTAGTCATCCTAAGATTGTGTTAGCAGATGAACCGACAGCCGCACTTGATAAAAAATCTGGACGTGATGTTGTAGAACTAATGCAGAAACTAGCCAAAGAACAAGGTTGTACAATTTTGCTGGTGACTCATGACAATCGCATCTTAGATATTGCTGACCGCATTATATATATGGAAGATGGTCAACTCAAAAATGATAATGTTGATATTGCTGCCAAAATGCACTAAATTACCAGGAGAATAGCACTTAACAGGGAACGGAGAAGATTCCCTGTAGCCATCTACAATCAATATTAACGCCAACCTCATTAATCTTGATGAAAGCTGCCCCTAAATCGGTTATTTAACTCTACTAATAACCATTTATCAAACAAATGATTGAGAATTTCTTGATATTTTTCAGTTGTTAACTCGGCAGGGATAAATTCTTCTACCATGAGCAGATGATAACCTTGCTCAGTTTTCAAGGGGCCGATTAACTGTTGAGGTTGGTATTTGAATACAACATTAGCTATATCTCTTGGGAGATTAAAGCGGTAAACTTTACCCTCATAACCGCACTTATATCTGTGTGAAATATCTATATTATAAAAATGAGCCGCCTCGTAAAAACTAATTTCACTATCTTCGATTTGATAATAAATTTCTTGCGCAAGTTTTTCAGAATCTACAATAATTTGATATAGAATAACTTGCTCAAAATCTAGTTTATTTTTGTTAAAAAAATCTTCTACTTCTGCCGCAAATAATACATTAGCTAATTTTTGAGACAACAGGCGATCGCGTATTCCCATTTCCCAGTCATCTGTCGTCACTAATTCATTTTGCAACCATGCTATTGTATCGGTTGCTTTCTCCAAATGCTTGTCACGACGCTGGCGGTCAGCCTCAGCTTCAATTTCTGCGGACGTTATCATAATCCCCCGTTCCTCAGCAACTTGCCAAATCACTTTGTTAAATAAAACTTTTTGATAAACTTCCTTAAAATTCATTTCTTTTTTCAGTAAGTTCACCACTTGTTCTGGTGTAATCAATTCTGGATTTGCTGCGCTCATCTCTTCATCATTCTAGAAAGCTCAATAATATACTCATTTTCCCAAAATATGCACTAAGAAAGTTAGAATGAACTCAACTATGGACATTCTTTAAATCAAAGATTAGGTAGACGTAAAAAGCCTTACATCCCTTAAGATTATGGTTATGTTATCCCATTTTATAAATATCCTGATATACAAAGATTTTTCTGGGAATTTAGCGTTCTCAACTCTTACCAACATATTTGTATTCTGAACTAAAGCCAGAGTTATGATAACTATGAATGATCTAGTAGCATCATCCATTGTCTTTCTCTTTAGTGTGCTTTCAGAGTGCTGTCTGGTTAGACACTTTAACGAATTGACACTCCCCGAAATTCTATTTCGAGGATTCTTGGTTCACTGAGTCAACTTACCTGAACCTGTCACCAGATCGAGGCAGAGGTCATTCTCTCCCCAAGCGTTAGTTCCGACGTGTCCCGCCGTACTTAATCCTTTAGCTAAAATATTCAGTGCTGCATTTACATCTCTGTCTAAAACAGTTCCGCAGTAGGTGCATTCATGAGTTCTGGTTGACAAAGTTTTGACAACAGTTTCCCCACAATTAGAACAGTTTTGACTTGTCCAATGTGGTGCTACTGCAATAGTTATTTTGCCGTATACCTTGCCAAAATATTCAAGCCAACACCGGAATTGATACCACGACCCATCACTAATACTTTTGGCTAACTTGTGATTTTTAACCATATTCCGCACTTGCAAGTCTTCATAGACAACCACATCGCTAGACTGGATTACGCACCTTGCCAACTTCAAAGCAAAGTCTTTACGCTGTCTACTCACTTTCAAGTGCTTTCTTGCTAGTTTATTCCTAGCTTTTTTATAGTTATTGGATTGGGGTTTACCTTTCCTAAATTTTTTAGAAACCCGTTTTTGTAGGTGTTTTAATGCCTTCTCAGATTTCCTCAAGAATCTAGGGTTTTCTACCTTATCTCCATTGGAATCAGTGTAGAAGTGGTTTAAGCCAACATCTAAACCAATAACTTTTTTGCTTGGTTCTACTTTAATTTCTCGGTCAACAGCAATACAAAATTGAGCGTAGTAACCATCTGCGCGTTTTACTAATCGGACACGCTTAATGTCCTTAATTTGATAAAAATGCAGGTCATAAGTTCCTACTAATTTCATTCTCCCCATCTCAAAACCGTCAGTCAGGGTGAGATATTTTCTATCTTCTGACAACTTCCATCCTGTGGTTTTGTACTCCACTGAATGACCACGTTTTTTGAAATTCGGAAACCCTTTTTTATCTGGAACTTTTTTCTTGCAGTTGCTATAAAACCGAGAAATTGCCGCCCAAGCCCTATCTGCTGATGCTTGTCTTGCCATTGAGTTGAGCTTATTTGCCCACTCAAAGTTAGCTGCTAGCACCTTGCAGTATGCGCTGAGTCCATATTTATCAACCTTTTGGTTATCCATCCAGTAACGAACACAAGAATTGCGGATAAACAAAGCAGTTCTGATTGCTTCATCAATCAGAGTGAACTGCTGTTGCTTACCCTTTAGCTTGAACTCGTATACTAGCAATTGATAAACTCTTACGCTGTAATATCAGCATAACTTATCTTGGAGAATTAAATATGAACACGCTAAGACCGAATAAATTCGCTTATTCGCTTATCTCCCCCAGCCATTAGGACGTACAAGGCATAAAACTTATTGATTTTGTGCCTTGTACTTGGGGGCTTTACACGTCACGACTCGTAAACTTAACTTGTACGAGCAACTATTGACTATCTTTTGAATATTTGCTCCGGATAAACTTACCCCAATTTACCCTGAAATAAAGGCGACACCCGGATTTGAACCGGGGGATAAAGGTTTTGCAGACCTCTGCCTTACCACTTGGCTATGTCGCCGTACTCACAATTATCTATATTATCAGATTGTTAGGTAAATTGACATCCCTTACTAGAAAAATTTTCCATAATTTGTTCGTCAGGAAGCATTCGACGAAGCTCTGGTGAGTTGACCACAAGCCGCCAACACCTCTGTAATCCTTGCCTGAACCCCTTGTTTATACTTCTGCCAATAAGTGTCGTAAGATACAAAAAGCTGAAAATTTCTATCTTAGGATAGACCAAAAATCAAAAAATAGACTTAAAAAAGATAATTTATACAAAAAAATGACTTTTTTTGCTTATTCTTGCTCAAAAAAGAAAAAGTGTATTTTTGGCCGATTAACCTGACAATCAAAAGCAAATAATGTTATTTATGCTCTTAAATATATATTGACGAACAAGCTAATTTTTTTACTTTCTTGAAAAAGGTTATTTTCCCCAAAGGAGAATCAAAATATTAATACTCACAAATCCCTAAACGTCAAAAAGAGTCAAGCTTCTCCTATATCAGTTGCTCAAGTAACGGATATACACCTGCTGGCAGTAGAAAGCCAACAACTACAAGGGATACACACTACAAATTCTTTCCAAGCAGTAATCGAACGGTTGCAAGAGATGAGAGAGGAACTTGATTTAATATTACTGACGGGAGATTTGTCTGAGGATGGTACACTCCAATCTTATGAGAATCTGCAATATCAGCTAAACATACTGAAAATACCAACTTATTGGCTACCAGGCAATCATGACTGTGCGATCGCAATGGATAAAGTTCTCAATCAAGGAATGCTTTCCCGACGCAAGTCTTTTCAACGGGGGGGTTGGAATTTTATCTTACTGGATTCTTGTTTACCTGATCATTGGCATGGTTATCTGTCATCTATAACTTTAGAATGGCTAGACTCGGAATTACAAATCCTTGGCAACTGCCCCACTTTGGTAGCCTTACATCATCCACCTTTTCCCGTCAATTCGGCTTGGTTAGATGCTAGTAGCCTACAAAACCCTGAAGAATTATTTGCCGTTTTAGATCGCTATCCCCAAGTTAAGTTAGTCCTATTTGGCCATATTCACCAAGAATTTCAGCACCAGCGTCATCAAGTTGACTATTTAGGTAGTCCCTCAACGTGTTTTCAGTTTCATTCCGAAAGTCCTACTTTTGCCATTAATCAAGATTGTCCCGGATTTCGCTTATTGAAACTCTACCCTGATGGTAGATGGGAAACTAGGGTAGAGCGAGTTGCTTATCCTTATCCACTCAAATCAGCAGCAACAATTTGAGTGTTAGTCATCATTCCCATTCCCCATGCTTTACGAATTTAATACAACTTCATCGGCGAAACTCTGACAACGGGCGAAGTTGAATGGCCCAGCGACAGAACCCCAAACAAGTTCATCTGTCTCTAAATCCCGCCCTCTATCAAGACTGAGAAATATTTCATCGTTTACCTCAAATTCGTTATCTAAATAGGTTTTTTGGTCTTTGCGAACAACAATACAGCCTTTACCTGGTTCAACTCTGCCTTTGAAGCTATGACCAGTCCACTCGATAATCATGTCACAACCTGGCATTTTTTCTAAATCTTCAGCTGTGAGAGTTTTGAGGCGTTGTAGATCGCGGGATGCACCGTAGAAATTTTCCTCTTGCTTGACAGTATAGTTTTCCAGGTGGATATGATCCCCAACAACCATTAACTTTAGCACCCGCAAGCGATAAGGCTGACTGAGCATAAAGTCATAAGCTTGTTCCAGAAATAATCCTACCCCTGATAATATATCCCAAGGCAAAGGACGCATACACACGCGAATATGAGCATAAAAAGGTGGATTTTCAAAAGCTTGCGCTTGATTGCTAAAGTCACCAGCCATCCAACGCGCTAAGGTGGCAATATCCTGAGAGTGAGTCATTACAGATTATCAATGGGTTGATTAAAAATATCTCCCAGTATTTTAAAGGTTATTGGTGATTGGAGTCTGGGTATTGGAGATTGGGGATAATTATCAAGGCTTGATACGTCAGATTAATTTGCAGTTAAAGTTGTTAGGCATAGATGCCAAAATTTTAAAATAATTATGCTAAAAGGCTTCAGTGCGATTATTGCAGCAGCTATACTCTGGCAATTTAGTAGTCCTTTGACGCTGGCGCAGAGTTACGATCCTCAACAGGCGGATAAATTCCCACCTAGTCCCTTAGAAATCACTACACCAGATCCACTTTTACCATCTGTACGCAATAAACAGCCTTTAAGTCTGACAGAAAAACTGAGACTTCAGGTGGCGTTGGATGAGTTAAATCAACAGGCGGAGGCGCAGCTACAAACTGGAGATAAGAAAGCTGCGTTTGAAATTTGGAATCGGGAATTGCGCTTGCGTCGCTACTTGGGTGCTGTGGCTGAGGTGCAAGCACTCTCTAGAGTGGGTGAGATTGCTTGGAATCAAAGCGATCGCCAAGAGATATACTACATTACACAAAGGTTACAAGCGATTCAAAAGCAGGCACAACCCAAGACTTCTAAAACCCAAACCACTGTGGATTTAGAACTCTGGAGTGCGTTAGGTGAAGCTTATCAGAAAGTGCGATCGCTTCAGCCTGCTATCGTAGTTTATCAGCAAGTTTTGGCAGTTGTCCGACAACAAAAAGATCCAATAGCGGAAATTGATACTCTTAAAACCTTGGGAAATTTAAATCTGATTTGGTTTAATTACCCCCAAGCCGCCGCTAGCTATGAGGAGTTGTTAAATTTAGCTACTTCTAGAGGTGAACGCCAGGATGAATTAACCTACTTACAACAGCTAGCTTATATTTATCAACAGGCGAAGCAGCCACAAAAATCAATTGATGTCTTGAGTAAGCTGAAAGAAATTTATTCCCAAGGTGATAATCAGGCACAATTGCCAACTTTGCAACTGGCGATCGCTACTAATTACGAAACTCTCGCCAAAGAAAATACTACTTTACTACCAGAAGCCTTTAAAAACTACCAAGCAGCCTACACCACAGCTTGGCAATTACAACAGTATGCGCGTGCGGCGGAAGCTTTGCAGAAATTAATTCCCTTATATCGTTCTCAAGGACAAGTAGATGCGGCTTTAGAAACTAGCAAAATTCTGCTAGAAACAGAAGCCAGAGGTGCTAATTATTATGGGATGATGCAAGCCTATGATCAAATAGGACAATTGTATTTAGAAAATAAAGATTATCCACAAGCATTAGCCGCTTTTAAAGACGGGTTAGAATTAGCGCGACAACTCAAACATCAGGAGGCATACTTTACTCAGCAAGTGAAAAAAGTTTCATCTGTACCAGAGAACAAGGAAAATTAGGTTCATATAGTTGAAACTCATGACCAAATAAAATGAAACCACAGATTTCAACAGATAATTTATCGGAGTTTGTCTGTGGTTTCAAACAACAAACCAGGATTTTTATAAAAATTGTAATTGTATAGAGCATATTTAACTGTAAGCCATGAGACAAAACTGGTTTGCACTAGTCAATAGTTTCCAAGCAGCAACAGCAACTGTTGTGTAGCAAGGCCAAGAGTATATACTAATCAACTATTGATCTGTGGGAATTTCATTTAATTTTTGAAAAACTTCAGTTTACATTATCTTCAGATTTGCTGTTTTTCCTGTAACTTACCTTAGCAAATACTTCTCTAAATCAAGATAGACTGTTCTTTTTCTATCAGAAATTCCCATTAATTGTTAGCAAATTCTGATAAGGAGATAGATAGAAATTGCAAGTATGTTCACATATAAAGAAATTATAAAGATATCTGGCTAAATATGTAATACTTGTTAAATTAGGAGTTATCTTTTTCAACAAAGCCGCCACACAACAAACAGGTGCAACCACAAACTTCATGAGATAACCCATCTATAACTTGATGAACTTTGCGTCTTAGATAAGCATTGTCAGAATCATCAGTGATGGGTAATTTAATCAAAATCTATAATCTCAGCAGAGATGGTTGGTATACCATCACAAGTTTTGTTGGATTAAAAATCAGGGTGACATTAGCAACTGTAGGCGCACTACTGATTGAGACGTGATGAATCGGCTCTCCAAATCATGAATTTTGTGTCGCTTTCAAAGATGCAATTGGTGCAATTTCTACTTTGACAACGTATTGAATTTCCTCATTACCTTTAACAAGTAAACCTATTAATCACGGTTGAACATGAAATCAATAGCAGGTAAAACGGTTCTCTTAACAGGAGCGTCAGGCGGTATTGGTGTATTTATGGCTCGTGCTTTGGCGAAAGAGCAAGCAACCGTAATTTTAGTTTCTCGTTCTGAAGATAAACTGAATGATATATGTGCTGAAGTCAATGCTTTAGGTGGAAAAGGTATCAGTATTCCTTTTGATCTCAGTAAGTTGGACGAATTACCTAGTTTAGTTGATAAAATTCACCAAATTACTGGACACATTGATATTGTCATTAACAATGCTGCGGTTGAAAAATATCGATGTTTTCAAGATTACACCTTAGAAGATATTCAATCGATATTGGTAACAAATTTGATCTCAGGTATGGAATTAACTCGCTTGATTCTACCTGGAATGATAGCACGCAATAGTGGTCATATTGTAAATATTGCTTCTGGTTCTGGAAAAAAAGGTGCGCCATATAACAGCATATATTCTGCAAGTAAAGCGGGATTAATTATGTGGACTGATGCTGTCAGACAAGAATTAGCTGATAGTCAAGTCAATATATCAGTAGTTTGTCCTGGTTATACTGCTGCTGGGATGTTTTTTGCCTTTGGCTTACCTGCACCGAAATTAGCGAAAGTTTCTCAACCCCAAGATGTGGCGATCGCAGTTATTAAAGCGATTAAACAAAATCAGCCAGAAGTCATGTTAGATGGTGTTTTAACTAGACTTTTATTCTCTAATGTTCAGCTATTTCCAGAATTTGGAGATCACATTTTTCGCTGGATTGGTATTAGGGAATTAAATAAAAATCGCTCTGAACAGTAAACTTATAGAGACGTGATTAATCGCGTCTTTATAAATTATTAATACTTCAATAATTACACAATAGATACGGAAATGACGGATACTCATTATGATGTTATCATCATTGGCACTGGTGCTGGTGGTGGTACTTTAGCATACAAACTAGCAGCAAGTGGTAAGAAAATTTTAATCCTAGAGCGTGGTAACTTTATCGCCAGAAATAAAAGTAATTGGGATTCCCGTGAAGTCATGCGAAAAGAAAGTTATCGTAACGCCGAAACCTGGTATGACAAAGACGATAAACCCCTATCTCCTAATGCACATTATTATGTTGGTGGTAACACTAAATTTTATGGTGGTGCGTTGTTTAGATTCCGTGAACAAGACTTTGAAAAAATAATTCATCAAGATGGTATTTCTCCTGAATGGCCATTAAAATATCAAGACTTTGCTCCTTATTATGATCAAGCAGAAAAACTCTACGAAGTACATGGTAAACGCGGTTTAGATCCAACTGAACCCCCCACAGATACAGAATACCCCTTTCCCGCTGTTAGTCACGAATCCTATATTCAAGAAATTTGTGATGCGTTAAAAGACCAAAACTTACATCCTTTTTATCTACCACTAGCTATTAAACTTAATGAAATAAATCGCCATTTAAGTGCTTGTATTCGTTGTGATACCTGTGACGGTTTTCCCTGTTTACTGAACGCTAAAGCTGATGCTGATGTTAATTGCGTTCGTCCAGCAATGGCTAGTAGTAATATTACCTTATTAACTAATGCCAAAGTTGTGCGATTACACACAAATCCTTCTGGTCGAGAAGTAACAGGAGTAGAAGCAGAAATTGCCGGAAAACGGCAAATATTTGCTAGTGATATAGTAGTTGTTGCTTGTGGTGCAGTTAACTCAGCTGCATTATTACTTAAATCTGCCAATGACCAACACCCAAACGGATTAGCTAATAGTTCTCATCTGGTGGGACGCAATTATATGGCACATAAATTTGCGGTGGTCATGACATTAAGTACAGAATTAAATGCTACCAATTTTCAAAAAACATTAGCCGTCACAGATTTTTATTGGGGAGATACAAATTTTGCCTATCCGATGGGCAGCGTGCAGATGTTAGGTAATGTCAACAAAGATAAAATTGCTGCCTACGGGCCGCCCATGATGCCTAATATTGTAGCTCAAACCATCTCAAATCACTCTGTAGCTTGGCTATTAATTACTGAAGATTTACCGGATATTCAGAATCGAGTGCGGCTTGATGGTGAGAAAATCTTCCTCGAATATAGCAATAATAATGAATTAGCTTTTAATCACTTAATCAACCGTTGGACTCAAGTGTTAAAATCAATTGAATCACGCTCTCAAACTAAACAATTTTCCATACAGATTCCGCAAAAGATGACCTTGAAAGAAGTTGGTCATCAGTCTGGAACTTGTCGGTTTGGTGAAGACCCAAAAACTTCAGTCCTGGATATCAACTGTCGCACCCACGATATTGATAATCTTTATGTTGTTGATGGGAGTTTTTTCCCTTCTAGTACCGCTTTAAATCCATCATTAACAATTATCGCCAATGCTTTAAGGGTGGGTGAGCATTTGTTAGCAAGAATGGGCTAATAGCTAGCAGAAAACAGCACATAGCCTTACAAAGTGCCAATTTTTTAACCGATTGATTTGAAGATATTAACTGTTACACAACAGTAGCGGGATGGGTTACGCGATCGCATAACCCATCCCATCAATATTTAGAGATATTTATACATTAAGTATAGTTTTCATTCTACCCTTCGGTAAAAATGCTATGCGAACTCAGCCATATTCTTTCTTTTGAATGATGTGATTTTCTCCCCAAGATAGAATCTTCCATGCGAATACAGCAGTTATTCTGAAGAATATTGCAGGTGGGGTTATCAATCAAAATATAAATCCCTTAGAGAGAACTACTATCTCATTTGCTTAAACTTTTTGTGTTTAAACTGCTTTATTTCTGCAACATCAAAATCAAATTGAGGAGTGAAATCCACAGCTATGAATAATCCAAATGATCGCGAAATTGATAACAAAGAAGTTAGACAAGAATCGTACACAGATGCTAATGGTAATAGACACACACACGTAACACGAACCACATCAACAGACAACAACTCTTACCAAAGTGGTTATGTACATGGACGTAATACAGAACGTAGATATCAGCAAGCTGATTTAGCTGAACGTGACGAAAATACAGCTAGTGGTTTGCTACTGGGAGTTTTACTTACCTCTTTGATAGGTTTAACCGTCGGCGCATTCTGGTACTTTAATCAGCAAAATGCTGCGGTTGATAGTACCACACCTGTAGAGACTCCAGCATCAACTAATATTACTCCTACTCCTACTGCTACTATCACCGCTCAACCGCAACAAACCACAATTATTGAAAGAACCAGAGAAGTTCCAGTGGTAATTCCTCAACCTTCTGCGCCTACTAATCCACAAATTAATGTGACTGTTCCACCCCAGCAGTCGAGAACAGAAACATCACCTAGTGTTGCACCCAGAAATGTCCCTAGCCTAAACAACAGGAACAATACTTCTACTCAAACCCCAGCTACTAGTTCGACAACAAATCCGACTCCACAAGGTGAAGAATCAGATAGCAGTCCATCTAGTAGTGGGAATACTAATCAAAATACTGATTCTGCTCAATGATTATCAAGCCAACCATACATTTTAGTGACGCGACTCACCATGATGGTACTTTATGGTTAATTCCTCTCTCAAACGCTTAATTTTCTGACATAGCAGCAACACACCCTACTTAAATTTCAGAGACGTGATGTATCGCGTCTCTACAATATTTTTACTTTGAGACAATATAAAATTTTTATTAAATTTCTCCTTTTTGCCGTCCCTAAAATCACTTCTGCTCTAGCTAATTTGATTATTTCTAAAAATTTATGCTTTCCTTGGCATTTGTTTATAACTGGATTTCAGAAATTAATTACACTGCTGAGGGGTGACAACTACCTTGGCAATTTTTCTAGTTTTGTTTTAGCAATATCTGTCAGAATTTTGTAACGGAAGATACATAATACCTGTTTTAAATGCTTTAGTATCTCTCTCTTGGGCAGGAATCTGCCTAAAAAACAATACGAGCATTCACAATTTTTGGTTTGATTTTCCGGTTATTTAATCAATGGCAGGAAAATGTAACTAGGTTAAGAAAGTTCTCAAGACTTACAAACAGAAATTATTTTGTGTGCAGGTAGTAGTATTAATTTACCTAGTTAAAATATTACTAAAAGCAACAAAATTTTGTTCGTTATGAACATTTAAGGAGTGTAAAAATTACTTTTTAAAATTTTTTATTAAAAACACTGTTGTCATCTTTTCTCGACTGATAAGTTGTAGTAAATTTCCCCATGAATAACCACCAGATACCCAATGCTAAGTTCATGAATACTGGTTAAAGAATTAGTAAAAATTTGATAAAATTGGCAAATCATCATTGATGCCAGTCATATACATCCAAAAACACATCATTTGTTATGTAGCCGTCATGAGCTGCGTACATAATAAAACATGGAAAAGTCTTTCCCTTACACCCCTTTTTCAAGTCAGAATGCTGATGTATTGATGACTTGCTTGTGGTGAGAAAACAAACATGAATTAATGTCCATGATTCAAATCAACATCACCTGTTGGTAGTAGCAAGTTTTAGCTGAATCAAACCAAGAGTTTACACACCAATCTGAAATTAAACCATGAAACCCTCTTCGTCGTTAAGAGTTTCGGGAGGGCTGAATCAGTATGCTAGCAATCAGCCATCTTCCACTCCAGTCGCGCCTATCCTTAAATTGCTGAGGTTAGTTGCAGGGGACACGAGTCTAGTTTCAGAGTTTAGTCAAGCTTGGATAGTGCATGAATTCCAGCTAGGCGATGAGTTGGCTAGTTATGGATTAGATGGGGAATTTACAGATAGTAATAATATTGTTTCTTTAGTTTGTCAAGGTCGAGTCCGGTTGTTGAGTTTTAACCATAAGTTAGGAAGAGAAGTTTCAGCTCAACTATTGGTGGATGGACAAGTTTTTGGGGCAGATCATTTATTTTGCCATCATAATTTATCATATCGAGCGATCGCAGCTAGTCCTGGGAGTGTAATTCAAATCTCCATCAGCGACCTAGAACAATGGTTAGAACGTCTACCCCAGCTTGAAGATTATTTACAGCAATTAACAAGTGAGCGACAAACACTAATTTTCTTTAAAAGCTACACTGAATTACATTCTCTCAACAGTACCAAACTGCGAGAGTTAGTACCTTTGTTTGTCACTAAGCAGATCCCCGCAGATACATCTTTATTAGCAGCAACTCCCCCAGAAGCCGGAAGGTTTTGGCTAGCGCGTGGTCAAGTTGAATCAATATCTGTAGGCAGTTTACCGCCAGCTATGGGTGATAGTTGGGGATATCCTGAACTGACACCCCCAGAGGGAAAAGCTCAAACAGACTTGTTAATTTATCACCTATCTATAGAAAACTGGGATGCAGCCAAAGCTTTAGCACCTAATTTCTGGACTAATTATCAACCAGTCACAGCAAAACCAGAAGTGAAAACTACGGAGAGTAAACCCAAAATTCTCCTGCCTAAACTCAATAATGTATCAGTACGCGACTCTCATACCCATCATCCACCCACAGCAATCGCCGCCAACGAGACAGAAGCAATTGACTTTCCCCAAGGGGATGTACAACGCAGGTTTTGGTTTTCTTACCCCTTTATTCAGCAGCAAAGTTTATCTGATTGTGGGGTAGCTTGTTTGGCGATGATTAGCCAATACTGGGGTAAAAGATTGAGTTTTCCTACCCTGCGGAAATTAGCACAGGTAGATAGATTAGGCGCAACTCTAGAAAGTTTAGCCGCCACAGCTCAGACTTTGGGCTATGATGTCCTACCAGTCCGGGCAAGTTTGAATAAATTAGAATGGCAAACTAACCCGTGGATTGCCCACTGGCAAGGCATTCACTATATAGTAGTGTGGCAAATTAAGGGCGATCGCATCTTAATTTCTGACCCAGCTTTAGGTAGACGATGGCTCAAACGTGCCAAATTTATAGCTAATTGGACAGGTTACGCTCTTTTATTAAATCCCACTGATGTTTTTTACGCCCTCAAAAGTGAGAAAGTCTCACTGGGTCGCTATGGGCAGATATTGTGGCATTACCGTAAGTTAGTTAAGCAAATTATTCTTGCTGCTCTATTAATACAGGTGTTTGGGCTAGCTGCGCCCCTGTGCACTCAAATCGTTCTCGACCAATTAATTCCCTCCAAAAATTTAGAGACCTTAAATATATTTGCCATTGGCTATCTCTGTTTGGGGATTTGGCGTAACGTCTTAACAGTACAGCACCAATACTTACTCGATTATTTAGCCAGTCGCCTCGATCTGAATTTGGTTGGTAGTTTTATTCACTACACTTTGCAATTACCCTGGCAATTTTTTGCTTCTCGCCCTGTGGAAGATATTGTGAGCCGCGTGCAAGAAAACCAGAGAATCCAGCAATTTATCACTCGGCGAGCAATTGGTGCAACTATCGATGCCTTGATGGTAATAATTTATCTGGGGCTGATGACTTATTACAACTGGCAACTGACTTTGTTGGTATTAAGTTGGATTTTAGCGATCGCATCTTTTACTTTAGGTGTCAGTCCTTATATTAAGCAAGCATCGAGAGAAGTCTGGCAAGAATCAGCCGGACAGCAAACAGCAATTGTAGACATGATTAGTGGGATTACCACCGTCAAAACTGCCACAGCAGAACGTGGATTGCAAAAATATTGGGAAGAACGCTTCCTGAAAATGTTGAAAGCACGATTGCAGGGACAGAAATTAACTAATCGGTTACAGCTAACTCGCAACATCATTAACCACATTAGCATTACCTTAATTTTCTGGTTTGGGGTGACGTTGGTAATTGGTAAGCAAATCTCACTAGGTCAATTTGTCGCCTTTAATCTGCTGATTAGCAATATTACTAACCCAGTTTTAGCATTAGTAGGATTATGGGATGAGTTTCAACAAGTGCTAATTGCCGTAGAACGACTCAACGATGTCTTTGCTGTTGGTGCAGAAGAAAATCAGCAAACCACACTTTTGGTCATGCCTCCCATTCATGGTGAGGTACGGTTAGAAAATGTCTCTTTTCATTATCTTGTGGAGCAAGAACGTAAAATTCTGCAAAATATTTCTTTTACAGCCAAACCAGGACAAATTATTGGCATTATTGGCTACAGTGGCGCAGGGAAAAGTACCTTAGCCAATTTGCTAGCAGGTTTGTACGCTCCCAGTACTGGCAGAATTTTGATTGATGGTCATGATACGGCTGTCATGTCTTCTCAATCGTTACGGAGTCAGTTGGGATTAGTATCACAAGAGTTGTTTCTATTTTCGGGGACGATTTTAGACAACATTACCCTACATGATCCAGAGTTTAGCCGAGAACAGGCTGTGACGGCTGCCAAGTTAGCTAATGCCCATGAGTTTATTCAAGCATTACCCCTTGGCTACGAAACCCAAATCAGTGAAAGAGGTTTGGGACTTTCAGCCGGACAGAAACAAAAAATTGCGATCGCTCGCACGTTGATTAGAAATCCCAAAATTTTGATTTTCGATGAAGTGAGTATCCACTCAGATACCGAAACAGACGCAGACTGGCAATACAACTTAGCTCTAATTACTCAAAACCGTACTACCTTTATCATCTCTCATCAGGCTACGACCGTGCGTCATGCGGACTACATCCTAGTATTAGACAGAGGTATGATTATTGAACAAGGCACACACAAAGAACTGATGAACATCGCAGGTATTTATCATCAGTTAGCTATGAGGTAGGAATTAGGAAGAAAGAAGATTAGCGAGAAAAATAACTAATAACTATAGTAGAAACGCGATTAATCACGTCTCTACTATAGACTCTGACTTTTCACGTTATGTGAAAAAGCTAACGTAAAACCTAACCCCCTTCCCTGCCAGGGAAGCTACGGTGTACACACATCTCTAGGCTAGGTGCAGAATGTGGTTAGATCCCCCCTACTGCCCTTAAAAAGGGGGGAATTAAAATTCAAGTCCCCCTTTTTAAGGGGGATTTAGGGGGATCAAAACGATGTGGGATAAGGTAATTAGACTTCTGTGTACACTGTAGGGCAGGGAAGGGGGAAAAATTAAAGCCTCTCTCCTTGTAAGGGAGAGGTACCCTGCGGGAAGCAAGCTATGGAGAGGGGTTTTCCAGATCCTGTGAAAAGTCAGACTATAGACTCAGCACTCAATAGATTTGCGAAAAGTTTTTTGGATAAATTGAATCACATTTATAGTCAAATGCTTAAACACATTTATTAGCTGCAAAGATTAAATTTTATATTTATTTTATTTTTGTGCAACTAGATAATCAATATTCGTCAATACGTAGCCGTAATCTACATTTTGCACCAACGATTGCTAATGAATAGCTACGCATCTCGATGATATTCATTGGCAAATAACTTGTACTATCTTCATCAATTCACCTATCTAGGGAAACTTTTGATTTTTGAATTGGTATCACCTGTAGAGTAAGTTTTGCCTCCGTAAGCCAATGATAGTTACATAGAGGGTTTCCTCTACGTAGCTGTCACTGGCTTACCCGTCGTCTACTTCCAGTAAACAGGGTTACACCCCTCACCCAAAAAGTTATTTAATGAGCTTTTATACAGTAGTAATTCTGATTTTTAATTGTTGCCTATCACCCTATTTAATGGTAAATTCTCTTAGTGGGTTTAAAGGTCAAAACGCTCAGTAGGCGAGGGGTTACACCCCTCGTTACTCAGTCAAAACTAGTTAATATGAAAAACAGTACAGCAAAAAAATCGACATTGAAAATATTCCGTAAATTTAATGGTTAAATTCCCAGATTCGTAGATGACATTCATGAAAAAAAATAGTATAAATACGAATATCAACCTTGATATCGTAAGTATGGATAAATAATTTTTCTATACCATACTTAAAAACACTGAAGAGCATCAATGTTTTATTTCTCCAGCGAATAAAATATCATACAATGAATATATCAGGGTAAAAATCATCAGGAAGTTAGACAGTTAAGCACAAAAAAACTGTATCTACCAAGAACAAAATGAAGACTTTTGTCTGCCAGTCAAAATAAATGACAAGGAGCAGTTAAAAGATGACACAAGATAATATTGACCGTGACGATGATGTAGTCATGAAAACGATAAAAATTAGGAGTAGCGATCGCGTTGTTAAAGTAACATCAACTTTACTAGACATGTCCATAAACATAGAAAATGCTATATCTAACATTCAGTTATTTATTACAAAGCCGCCAGTATATATTGGGCAGATATTATCTGCACTTACGTATTTAATCTCCTTTAAAAATTTACTTTTATTTGTCAAGGTATGGCGCAACATATGGACACGTAAAATTACGCAAACGAGTCCACCTCCATATCAAAGATGTAGCGATTTCTGTGTACATTTTTTAATTCAGTTATTTATCCTTGCAATATCTGCTAATACAGCATTTTCACTAAGTTAATCCAGTGGTACTTGACCACACTGAATGGTCGTATTAACCATCACACAAACGAAGTAGTATTTTTGCAGACAACAACCACTATGAATCAACAGATCACAGGCATGAGCAACACCAACAAAGCAGTTAACCCTCAACAATTTGACAAAGTAGTTGAAGCAATCCTGGCAGGAAAATATTCTTGGGCTTGTGTTTTAATGCTACGTATTGCTGGTTATAACCCCTTACATTACATTCCCTACCGCACCTATAACCGACTACTCAAAGAAAACTCGGAATCTAACAGAACGCAACAATCACATCAAAACAATACCACAATGGGTAATTCATCTGAAGCCCATACTTCTTCTAGTTGTTTAAGCAAAATCAAAGACCTAGCATACTTTGAAGTAGTAGGTAAACAAAAAACTGAAATTCGTGGTGGTGGTATAGATTCTTGGTTTGCTCAAGAAATTTACGAGACTCAACCTCTACAATTTGATTCGCAATCTCTGACTTTGAGTGAGCTGAATCTCATAAATAATTAAAAGCCAGTAAGTTTTTATATAAGCTAATGCGTGGTTAAATTTGCTGTAGTTAATTGTTAACTGTTGACAGTCAACACTGAGATAGTGCTTTCCTGTCGCCTTGCGTCGGGAGGCAACTATCGCTAGCATAGCACTAGCGACCTGGGAGCTTCACCCATCAAAGTCAATAGTCAATTCCAAAGTCAAGGTAATGTAATTTCCTGTAGGGTTAATAGTTCGGTATTTCTACAAACCTGCAACACCTTAAATGTTAGGAATTACAGAATTAATTGCTAAATTCTGCCAAAATGGCAAATATTGAGCCAGGAAATCTTATACATTAGATGTAACGACTCAAACAAGGGTAATTAGCTGGCTGGCTCAATTTCCAGAGTAAAATCAGTGATTAACCGACTATGAGATATACCCAACTGATGACTTTTGCTGAAGTAATCAGTTACTAAAAATAACATGACAAATTAACTATTGCTACTAGTCGTTCTAATTCTCAGGAAATTGTAGCAGGTGAAATTGGAGTGCTGGCTCTCTCTATTTCGCACAATAAATGCTTTCTATCAAGTTTCCCAATGGTGGAGGAAATGTAGATAAATTTCCTAACTTTAACTGGTTTATGTGGAGTATAAATACTCTATTTATAGTTATATCAGCTAAAGTAAGAATAGACTCAGTAATCATTTATTTTTTGTCATGAATTGTAGAACCTGTAGTTCTTACACTTTGTTTCAAAAACTGTAATCCTCGTCCTCCCAGATAGGATTACTTCTACTTGATAAATTTCTAACTTATACAACAAATTGAACTAAAGCAGGATGTTGACTATCAACACCTCCTGCTTTTTTATTTTTTCAGGTGAAATAAGTTTAATATAAAACTTATATTTGATTTCTAAATCAAGTCAAGAAACTTGTTGCGTCAGTCGTCCATCTTCCATATGAATTATTCGGTCTGCAATATCTAAAATTCTGTTATCATGAGTAACCATTAAAATGGAACAATGTTGCTCATAAGCTAATTGCTGCATCAGGTTGACAACATCTCTTCCGGTTTTACTATCTAAAGCAGCAGTAGGTTCATCGGCTAAAACTAGCTTGGGACGACTGACTAAAGCACGAGCGATCGCCACGCGTTGTTTTTGTCCACCTGAGAGATCAGATGGATAATAATCAACCCTATTACTTAATTTAACAGCAGCAAGCATAGCTTCTGATTGGCTACAAGCCTCTTTTTCAGAAATATCTTTGTGTAATTCCATTGACATTTGCACATTCTGCCTAGCTGTTAAGAAATCAAGCAAATTGTGAGCCTGGAAAATATATCCAATATGGCGGCGTATGTGTACTAATTCTTGATTACTAGCACCCTTAAGTTCCTGCCCTAAAAATTTAAGGCTGCCCTGCTGAACAGAACGTAAACCTCCTATCAACGTCAGCAGAGTCGTTTTACCAGACCCAGATGGCCCAGTCATAATTACAATTTCTCTAGAGTAAATTGAGAAATTAATATCAAATAATATTTGGCTTTTTAATGTTTTACTACCAAAAAAATGGTTCAGACTACGTATGTCAACGATACAATTGTCTCTTGTGACGTTATCAAGCATATTTCATGATTTTTATCTAAAAAATATCTGCGGGATCTACATTACGTAATTTATTAGTAGACAAGAAACCTGAAATTAAACACATGAAAATTGTAAAACTGAATATTAAAACAGCCTTATCCAAACTCATAATTACTGGTAATTCAGTTGCATCCTTTGCTACGTCATACAAAATAATAGAAATTAAGTAACCAGGAATATAACCTAGAGTTGCTAAGATTAGAGCTTGTTTAAAAACCACATTCAATAAATATTTGTTTTTGAAACCCATTGCTTTTAAGGTTGCATATTCAGGTAAGTGGTTAGAAATATTGCTATAAAGTATTTGATAAACAACAATTACTCCAACTACAAAACCCATAATCACCATAAGATTAAACACAAATCCAATTGGTGTTCTGAGAGTCCAATAACTTTTTTCTAAAGCAATAAATTCTTTGCGGGTGATAACTTTGACATCTTTAGGTAATGTAGCTGATAACTTCGCCAAAGTTTCTTGAGGATTAGTATTAGGTTTGAGATTAATCAAGCCTACATCTATATTTTGTGCCGAACGATCTTGAAATATACGAAGGAAAGTTGATGAACTAACAATTAAATTTCCATCAACTCCAAAAGAAGGGCCTAGGCTAAATAAGCCACCAACTTTAACTTTATATCCAACTAGTGTATGATAATTAAATATTTCTATACTAACATTATCACCTTGTGAGAATTTTTGAGCAATAGGGCCAAACTCTGGACGAGATGCGTAATCAAAAAAAACTATATTAGGAAGTTGAAGTAATTTTAGTCCCTTTTGAATTTGTGGTAATTGGAAAATTGATTTAACTGGGTCAAATCCAATGACATATATAGGAAATTTCAAACCATTAATCGGATTTTTCAATTTAGCAAATTGCAAATATACAGAGCTAACAGATTCTACATTATTAACAGCTAATGCCTGGTATAAACGCCAGCGCGGAAAGCTTTGATTAGATGTCAAGGATTTATATTGCGCGCTAATCAAAATTAAATCTGCCTGGAGGTTACTATGTACTTGTGTAGCACTTGCATAGAGAGCATCTTGGAATCCAATTTGCATAAACATTAAAACTACTACAAAAGCAATTCCAGCTAACGCTACAAGAAAACGAACTTTTTGTCGAGCTAGTTGTAACCAAGCTAGAGGAATATTAAGAATCATCTTTACAGCCTAAATGAGTCAAAGTTAGAATGCTTGATAGAATATTGTTATGACTAACTATAGTTAGTAAATCAATCCTTTTTTGATGCCTTATATATTAATGAGTACATCAACTTGTAAACCAGTAAGAGCAGTAACCTTCTGACTATCGGTTGGTCTATCAATGCGGATTTTGACATCAATAACTTTGTTATCCCTATCTGCTCCAGGATTGTTATTGAAAATATTTTGTTGCCCAACTTGCAAACCAATTTCTGCAACTGTCCCGTATATTTCTCCTGCAAAAGCAGAGCCAGTAATAATAGCCGATTGACCTAGGCGTACTTTTTTAATATCAGTTTCATAGACTTCTGCAACCACATACATTTGCTGGGTGTGGCCTAATTCAGCTATTCCCGTACTCCCAATAATTTCTCCTGGTTTAGTATGAATTTCCAAAACTCGTCCATTGATAGGCGATCGCACAATGCTTAATTCCAGATCCGCTTGAGCTTGCTTGACAGAGGCCTTTGCAGTGTCAATATTAGTTTGCGCTGCTTGCACATCAGTAGGGCGGATTTCAGCAATACTATTGAGTCTGGCGTAAGCCTCGGATAATTGCTTTTGGGTAGTTTCTACAGTTCGATTAAAAGAAGCCATAGCCTCATTGAGCTGCTGTTGAACTGTATCAACTCGCAAACGTTTAGTATCAAAGTCTGATGCTGAGATTGCACCTTCTTTATATAACTGCTGATACCGTTGATTTTCACTTTTTGCATTACGCAACTCTGCTTGTAGGCGAGCAATTGTTGCTTGCTGTACAGATACTTCTCCTCGCAACTCTGCTTGTAGACGAGCGATCGTTGCTTGTTGTGCAAAGATATCTCCGGCTTTTGCCCCTGCTTGGACTTGATCGAGACTAGCTTGAGCTACTAGAACTTGTTTTTGGGCTTTTTCTAAAGCTGTAAAACGGAGATTGTAACTGTCAAGAATTGCAACCACTTGCCCCTGTTGCACTTGGTCTCCTTTTTTGACCAAGAGTTTTGCTACTCGCAAACCTACACCTCCTTGAGAGTCTGCTGTTGATAGCCGAATAACTTCTCCTTGAGGTTCTAAACGTCCTAACGCAGCAACAGCAGTTACAGCAGGAGAAGTTTTTGGAGCTTCTTGTTGAGCATCTCGCAGCTGTAATTTAGATAACAATTGAAATCGTAAAATGCTGTCGAGAGAAACGACACCAGGAACTATAGCCATAAAAATTACTAAAATTACTGTCCACCAACCAAAAGGTTTGATGAATGTTTGTCTTTGTTTTTGTACCATAATTGTGGTTTTTAGTTGAATGATGGATACTGAGGTGTTTAATTTGTAAACAGGAATAATCTCAACTACCAATCTTCATCATTTGAGAGGATTGAATTAATAACTGCAAAGTCAATCATCTTCTGCTTATTTTATTTTTATATTTACGTAGTTTCGCAATCTAACGGTATGCAGTTCAATTATTCAAAGCATACGATAAATGTTTTAATAAGCAATTACAACTCATATGCAACAGATTGAAAGTAATTTATACATAGCTAACTAATCGAAACTGTTCTACATAGTTACAAAACATTAAAATCATTGTGATACGAGCGTCACCAAGAGGAAGTACCTATATTTTAAAAACATTCATTCCTATTGTATTTTATTTAACTTATAACTAGTATCTCTTGATAATTTTCATTCTTAGGGTAGAGATACTTATGCCTAATATAACTTTGATATTTTTCTAAAATTAATGTGTTGCACAATATATACAAGCTTTCTTAAATAATCAACCCTAGGTTAGATGTATAACTGGGTTTATGCAATCTAATTTGGAAACCTAGTCCGATTTCATCGACAATTAATCTTAAAATTAAACCTAAAAAATCTGCTGAAATCGAGATTACTGTAAATGGTTTTGCTCATTACCTATGAGATACTGATCCGTATCAAGTAATGATCAATCAGGAAAATGCCAACCATAATCTAGAGCCAAATGCTGTAGATTGTAATTTATGTACCAAACTCAAACATTCAATGACTGACCAAAAACGTAAGTGTCCGAATCAGTATCTGAATGAGATTAAACTCAGTTTTTGTGATAATACTAGTGCTATATAAAAGAGGAAATATCTTTTAATAAAATATTTCTGGCTACTTTACAGTGGTAATAAAATCAGTCGAAATACATGGATTCTGCTAATAAATATATTCTGCTTCATATAAGTTGCATATGAATTGCGATTAGAAATGAATTAATTTAAAATACTGACAATTCTCAAGGATACAGGATATTAAAGAACAAGATAAATAAGCAGTAAAAACTAACCTAGTTAGAAGTTTTTATCACCTTGGATTGCAATATTTATCTTTTCCTAATAAGTCTTGTATAAGTAATAATTTGTTACTCTAACTGCGGAACATGGAGTTCTTTTTCAGTGTTATGACAGGTATTTATAGAGCTTTCTATACTAGTAAGGCATGCTGGATTCCATAGGTAAATTATTTCAAATTTAAGGATTTCCCGCTACTTGAAAACCGCTATGTTATTTGAACATAGCAGTATTCTCTCTAATATTGAATGCTTATTATCCCTATGCACAGAGAAAATTTATTTCTCAAGAAATCTAACATTAACGAATACTAAAGATGAAATCATGGCTGCTTCTAGAATCGAAGCTAGCTTGGCACAGTTGCAAGATGAAGTGAGCAACTGTGAAAAGGCTCTGCTGAAACTAATAAACGTGAGAAAAACTATGATTGACAACACATCACTCAATAAGAAAACAAATATACAAACCCTAAAGCCTAATATGACTTTCCAGCATCCACAAACCAATATTGCTATTATTGGGATGGCATCTATATTCCCTCAATCTAAAAATTTGCAGGAATATTGGGAACAAATAATTCACAAAGTAGATTGTATTACTGATGTTCCTCCTTCACGTTGGAGTATAGATGATTATTATGATCCCGACCCCAAAAAACCAGATAAAACCTACAGCAAGCGGGGTGGATTTATTCCAGATATTGATTTTAATCCTATGGAATTTGGATTGCCACCCAACATTCTAGAAGTTACTGATATTTCACAGTTGTTAGGTTTGGTAGTTGCTAAAGCCGCAATGGAAGATGCCGGCTATGGTGAATCCCGTCAGTTTAATAGTGATATCTATGATGAACTGCGTCAACGCACAGGAGTAGTATTAGGCGTAGCTATAGGTAGGCAGCTGGCGATTCCCCTCAGTAGCAGATTACAGTACCCCATTTGGGAAAAAGTTCTCAAAAGTAGTGGCTTATCGGATGAACATATCCAAACAATCATCGAGAAAATCAAAGCTGCATATGTGCAGTGGGATGAGAATGCTTTCCCCGGAATGTTAGCCAATGTGATTGCTGGACGAATTGCCAACCGTCTTGATTTGGGGGGCATGAACTGTGTAGTTGATGCTGCCTGTGCTAGTTCTTTGGGTGCGCTGAAAATAGCAATTAGTGAGCTAGTTGAAGGTCGAGCCGACATGATGATTACAGGCGGCGTTGACACAGATAACTCTATTATGGCGTATATGTGTTTCAGCAAGACTCCTGCTGTTTCCGCCGGACAAAATGTTAAACCTTTCGATGCTGAATCCGATGGCATGATGTTAGGTGAAGGTGTCGGGATGTTAGTGCTGAAGCGTTTGGAAGATGCTAAACGAGATAACGATCGCATTTATGCAGTCATCAAAGGTATCGGCAGTTCTAGTGATGGTCGCTATAAAAGCATCTATGCACCTCGCTCCGAAGGCCAAATCACAGCGTTACGTCGAGCTTATGAAGATGCAGGATTTTCACCTACCAGTGTTGGTTTAATGGAAGCACACGGTACAGGGACAATGGTAGGAGATCCCACCGAATTTACTTCCATTAAAGAGTTTTTTGGCGAAAATAACCCTAAAAAGCAATATATTGCCCTTGGCAGTGTTAAATCACAGATTGGTCATACAAAAGCGGCTGCGGGTGCGGCAAGTCTAATCAAAACAGCTTTGGCTTTGCACCATAAAGTCTTGCCACCAACAATTAACATCACCAAACCGCATCCTAAGCTTGATATTGATAATTCTGCATTTTATTTAAATACAGAAACTAGACCTTGGATTAGCACCGATCACCAGCCAAGACGGGCTGGAGTCAGTTCTTTTGGCTTTGGTGGCACAAATTATCATGTTGTCTTAGAAGAATATAAACAGGAACACAACCTGCCCTATCGTTTACACAAAACAGCCCAACCGATACTGATATTTGCATCCACAACTGAGCAGTTGTTGGTACGCTGTCAAGAAATCAGCCAGCAATTGCAATCTGATGTCGCAGAGCGGCATTATATAGAACTAATTTCCGCATCTCAATCTGGAGAAATTCCTGCTGCTAATGCCAGAGTTGGGTTTGTTGCCGATTCCATCACCCAGGCTGGTGAATTATTACAACTAGCTATTGAATTACTGAAGAATAAACCACAAGCAGAATCTTGGGAGCATCCCCAAGGAATTTACTACCGCAAAACAGGCGTACCTATTAAGAAAGTAGTCGCTCTATTCTCAGGACAAGGCTCACAATACTTAGAAATGGGTCGAGAACTGGTAATTAACTTCCCTTGTTTGCGCCAGACCTATGCTCAGATGGATAGTCTGTTGTCTCAAGACGGTTTACAACCCCTTTCAGAAGTTGTGTTTCCGCCTCCTGTATTTGATGCTGCTCAAAAAGCTGCCCAATTAGAAAAATTACAGCTAACGGAATATGCACAGCCAGCAATTGGGGCTTTTAGTGCTGGTTTGTACAAGATATTACAACAAGCAGGATTAAAGCCTGATTTTGTGGCCGGACATAGCTTTGGAGAACTCACAGCCCTTTGGGCAGCAGGGGTTTTGAGCGAAAGAGATTACTGTTTCCTGGTCAAAGCTAGGGGTCAAGCTATGGCTGCACCTAAAGATCCGCAATTTGATGCTGGAGCTATGCTAGCGGTGAAAGGGGATGTGAATCAGATTAGAGAACTAATCAAAAATGATTCTCAAGTCAGCATTGCTAACTTGAATTCTCATCATCAGGTGGTGTTAGCAGGTAAAAAAGCTGAAATTGCCAAAGTAGAAGAGGTTCTCAAAGCAAAAGGTTTCTCTACCGTCTTGCTTGGTGTTTCCGCAGCTTTTCATACTTCCTTGGTAGCTCATGCACAGAAACCTTTTGCTGAAGCGATTGAGACAGTTACCTTCAAGCAACCGCAAGTCCCAGTTTATAGTAATCTTACAGCCAAACCTTACCCAACCGAACCACAAGCTATTCAAAACATTCTCAAAGAACACCTGATGAGTCAGGTGCTGTTTCAGCAGGAGATTGAAAATATTTATGCTGAAGGTGGTGATTGCTTTATTGAATTTGGGCCGCGCAAAGTTCTCACCAATCTAGTTAAAGAGATTCTGAGCGATCGCCCCCATATAGCTGTAGCCCTAAATGCCAATCCTGCTAAAGATAGCGATCGCACTCTGCAAGAAGCTGTTGTACAGTTGCGCGTTGCTGGGTTAGCTTTGCAAAACATAGATGCTTATCAACTAGAACACAAAATTCCAGAAGTTAGTACCAACAAAGTCCTGAAGATTCGCTTAAATTGTACTAACTATGTTTCGGAAAAAACGAAACAAGCCTTTGAAAAAGCTCTACAAAGTGAGAAGCCAATGACATCGGCTCTGAGTAATGGGAATCAACTCGAAAAAGTTACCCAATCTCAGCCAGAAATATCAAACCTCCTGACCTCCAAGCCTGCAAATCCTCAATATCAAAGTACATTCAACGATTCTATTCCCCATAACTCTGACTCAGAAAACAGGACAGCCGTCAATCATGGAGTGACGATGACATCAGTTCAAAATGGGCAAGCGGACAAATCGCTAATCCAGCCTCTGCCAGCTAGTTCAGAACTATCTATGAATTATCAAAAAATTATAGATAGCTTAGAGTACGCACTCATAGAATTTAATCGCCATCAACGCAGCGTCTTACAGGTGCATGAGCAATCTTTAAAATATCAGACAGAATATACCAAAACCTTCTTCCAACTAATGCAGCAACAGCAATCGCTGTGGGAAAATACTAGATTCACTGAGCAACAAGCACAAACACAACAACTTGTAATCTCCAGTTCAGAACGCAGCATCATGCGGTTCCACACCCATCAAGCTGAAAGCCTCCGCATCCATGAACAATATCTGAACTATCAGCAGGAATACACTAATCAATTTTTACGGTTGCTCCAGCAACAATATAATGTACCCATTTCTCACAATGACACTCAACATCGTCCCATACCACTGGTTAATGATCAAGAAAATTATGTTGCACCATTATCGTTAAATGATCATCCAGTTCTGGTGACAAACGCCTCGATTTCTGTACCAAGTAACGGTGTTTTCAGCAAATCTGAGCCGATATCAACTAATGGTAACGGTAATGGTAATGGTCATAGTAACGGTAACGGTCATAGCATCAGTAATGGGGCAAACTATCAAACAAAATCAGTGGTAGATGTGATTGCAACGCAGGAACATCATCTTGCCACCGCGACAGTAGCATCTCCATTACCAGTATTTATTGATACGGCAACCCTAAGCCAAACTCTGCTCAACGTCGTTAGTGATAAAACTGGCTACCCAATTGAGATGCTAGAACTATCGATGGATATTGAGGCAGATTTGGGGATTGATTCTATCAAACGTGTGGAAATTCTCGGAGGATTGCTCGAACTTTACCCTGATTTACCTAAACCCAATCCCGAAGAACTAGGACAGCTACGTACTTTGGGCCAAATAGTTGAGTATATGGGGTCTTTAGTATCGGGAATAGTAACGAAGCAAGTAGATGCGGAAGTCACATCTGATTCTGATTTATCTTCCATCCTGCCAGAAGTTAACGTTACTTCCCTGACATCCTCCACACTTCTCACCCTGCACGAAATAGAAGCTACATCTCCTCCACTCTCCATCGACTTAGCTAATCTGAGTCCCACGCTACTCAACATAGTGAGCGATAAGACAGGCTACCCAACTGAGATGTTAGATATGTCGATGGATATCGAGGCAGATTTGGGGATTGATTCCATCAAACGTGTAGAAATCTTGGGAGCATTGCTAGAAGCATATCCTGAACTGCCCAAACCCAATCCAGAAGAACTAGGTCAATTGCGAACTTTAGGAGAGATTGTTGCATATATAGAACAGCAGGTTGGAGAGGCTGAAAAAAAAATGCTGTTGATAGAGACGCAACACAAGACCTCTTGGCAAAATCAGCCATCTGAAATGCCGGAACTTGGGGAAATCTCTGTCCCATCCCCCACTTCTAATTTTCAACTACCAATTTTTCGCAATCCTGTTAAACTCAAGTTTCTTCCTGAACCCGATGTTTTAGAGTTTACCTTACCTGCGCAACATATTGCTGTGTTAACTGATGATGGTTCACCGAAAACAACCAAACTAGCCGAAGCTCTTAGTCAGCGTGGTTGGAAGACCGTTGTCTTGACTTTCCCGCCCACCCTGATTTCTCAAAAATCTGCTTTACCTGAAGGTATAAATCGGGTAGTGCTGACAGATGTGAGCGAGCAGCATCTGCAACAACAGTTAGCAGCGATCGCCACTGAATATGGCCAGATTGGTGCTTTTATCTATCTAAATCCTGCCAACCACGCAGATATAGGTAATGTCAATTATTTGGAATCAGAAAAAGCCCTCTTACGCCACGTCTTCCTGATTGCTAAACATCTCAAAGAGCCATTGAATCAAGCAGCACTCTTAGGACGCAGTTGTTTTCTCACTGTTGCTCACCTGGATGGGGAGTTGGGACTAGGGCAGAAAACTAACTTTGGTGCGATCGGTGGTGGGTTGTTCGGACTGACTAAAACTTTGAACCAGGAATGGGAATCTGTATTTTGTCGAGCTATAGACCTTAGCCCAGATTTAGATGACCAGACATCGGTGGAGTCTATCCTGACAGAACTTTATGACCCCAATAGATTGGTTGTGGAAGTGGGCTATAGCTCACAGGGACGAGTAACTTTAGTTTGTTAAACATAGACCTTGGCTAAGAAGGTGAACCATGATTGATCAAACATCTGTTTTTCTTGTCAGTGGTGGTGCAAAGGGGATAACAGCTGATTGTGTCATCAAACTAGCACAGCGTTATCAATGCAAATTTATTCTCTTAGGCCGTTCTAAGCCCGAACCTGAGCCTGTATGGACTGAGGGTTGTGAGGATGAAGCGGAATTGAAAAAGCGCATTATGGAGTATTTCCTCGCCAAAGGAGAAAAGCCAACACCTGCAATGGTGCAGAAGAATTTCAAAGAGATTTCATCTCAGCGAGCTATTAAAAGAACGCTCAAAGCGATTGAGCAGCGGGGTGGAAAAGCAGAGTATTTGAGTGTGGATGTCACCGATGCAGTCACCTTATCAGAACAACTGGCTGGTGCAGTTGAGCGTGTGGGTGCGGTGACAGGTGTAATTCATGGGGCTGGAAATCTTGCAGATAAACGTATTGAGAAAAAATCTGTCCAGGATTTTGAAACGGTTTATGCTACCAAAGTTAAAGGTTTAGAAAACATACTGCGGTGTGTACCAACAAGCCAACTGCATCATTTAATACTGTTTTCTTCTGTAGTGGGTTTTTATGGTAACGTAGGCCAGGCCGATTATGCGATCGCCAATGAAATCCTCAACAAATCAGCTCATCTTCTCAAGCTCAACCATCCTAATTGTCATGTAGTAGCAATTAATTGGGGGCCTTGGGAAAGTGGTATGGTATCTCCAGAGTTAAAGAAAGCTTTTGCTGAACGCAATATTCACACCATTCCTATTGAGATGGGAACGCAAATGCTAGTTGATGAATTAGCTCCCATAAATCAAGAAACTGTACAAGCAGTCATTGGTAGCCCTCTTACTTATACGCCAACAGTATTAGCTCCTGAGTTAAAAACCTATCGTATTAAGCGACAGTTAAAATTAGCAGCTAATCCCTTTTTACAAGACCATGTGATAGTCGGTAATCCAGTTCTACCAGCCACCTGTGCCTTTTCTTGGATTGCTCATAGCTGTGAACAACTATATCCAGGCTACCAATTCTTTAGTTGTCTAAATTTTAAAGTTTTAAAGGGAATTATCTTTGATGGGCAACAGGCAAATGAATATACTTTAGATCTAGAAGAAATCAGTAAATCAGATGCTAATGAAATTGAATTTAAAGCTAAAATATGGAGTAATCATCTAGGAAAAAATCGATATCATTTCAGTGCTAATATCAAACTCAAGCGAACAATACCCTTAGCTCCCAACTATGAGTTTTTTAACCCAGAAATAACCACTTCAGATTTCAATCAGTCGTTTTATCAAAACGGCACATCCAGCTTATTTCATGGTACAGCTTTTCAGGGCATCAAAAAGATTTTTAATATTAGTTCTGAAAAAATAACCATAGAATGCCTGTTAGCTAATTTAACAGCTAGACAACAAGGACAATTTCCAGTACAAACATTCAACCCTTATATTGTGGATGTTCAAATTCATCCTTTGTGGATATGGACACAGCATTTTTACCAACTTAGTTGTTTACCTTCAGAAATTAAATATTTTGAACAGTTTACACCTGTGCCATTTGACGAAAAGTTCTATATTTCCTGTGAAATAAAATCAAAAACAGACTCATATTTAATAGCTGATGTCATAACCCATGATTTTCAAGGAAAAATATATTCTCAAATGCTTGGTGCTAAAGGGACTATTTTACCCAAACAATTAGCCCAACTCTAACCAGATATCTCTCTTAAAAAAGGAAGTGGATTTAGGGAAGTATTTTTCATCTTTGGCTGTGAAACAGGTCAGTTTTTTCTTTGGTATGCAATAGCAGTAGCCTTTGGCAGAGAAAGATTTTTCTAGCGTGTAGCTTGTTTCTTCATAGGAGTATGTTAGTAAAACGTTAACGACATAGCAGCCTCACACGGAGAGTAAAACACGTTTCATTGAGACTGCCAACTTTAATTCATAGTACGAGATATAAAAAATACGTGAACCAAAAATATGAGGAGTTAGTTGATGCCACAATTTATCGATAATGACATTCCTAAAATAGCAATTGTTGGGATGGATTGCTGTTTGGGGAGCAGATGCAAAGATTTAGATAATTTTGAACGTAGTATTTATGAGGGAAAACAACACTTTACTCCGCTGAATGATAAAAAATGTCCAGATAAATCAATCGATGAAAGCCAATTTGCTAGTAAGGTATCATCATTAAGTACATATATTCAAGATTGGGAAATTGATACTTTACAGTTACAAATATCACCTCAGGAATTAGAAAATTTTCATGCTCATGAACTGTTGATGTTGAAGGTATTGAATAATGCCATCAAAGATGCAGGTCTACCTCAAGGCATGAAAATCGCAATAGTTATCACTACTTCTAAAGATATTGCTCCATCTCAATTGCAAAGTCACAGACAATTTTTACCCACTATCAACAGCAGTGAATCCCCAATTTATCTGGAAAAAACAATCTCTGAACAGATTAATAAATTGTGGAATTTTACTATAAATACATTTATACTTACATCTGAACAAAACTCCGCTTTTAAAGCTTTAGAAATAGCCCAAAAACTACTCACTATTCAAGAATTAGATGCTATTTTGGTGGGCGCAGTGGAGTTAAATGAGAGTAGTTCTGGCATTTTAAGTCCGGATCAAATTACACAAATCAATACAGGTGTAAACACCCTTAGTTATGATCAAAACGTCAATGGCTGGATGATAGGTGAAGGTGCGGCGGCTGTAGTGTTAAAACTCCACAAAACTGCCAAACAAGATCACAATCGCATCTATGCAGTGATTGATGCTCTCAGTCTGATAGAAGATTCCAAATCTAAAATTTACTCAATTCCTACTACCCCAAACGCAGAAGCGATAACACAAGCTTGTCAAAGAGCTTTTGGCTTGGCAAACATCCAACCCGCAGACATCAACTATTTAGAAGTTGTGGGTAGTGGCATTCCCCAACAAGATGAGTCAGAAATTCAGGGTTTGCTTCGCGCATATCAGACGGATAAGCCAAGTCTGACTTGTGCAATAGGTAGTGTTAAAGCCAATATTGGTCATACTTTCGCTGTGTCGGGAATAGTCAGTTTAATTAAAACAGCACTCTGTTTATATCATCGTTATATTCCCGCAGTTCCCAAGTGGTCTAGTCCTAAAATGCCAGAGGTTTGGCATGGAAGTCCTTTTTATGTGGCGACGGAATCGAAACCTTGGTTTTTAGAAACAGGTGCTAACAGAAGAATAGCAGCTATTAACGGCATAGAAATGGATGGGGGTTATGCTCATGTAATTTTGTCAGAGGAAATTATTAAGACAAATTACAGCAGCCGATATTTAGAGCAAATGCCTTATTATATGTTTGCGATCGCTGCTGATGATCAAGCTACCCTATTAGAGAAAATCCATACTCTTCAACAAACTATCGAGGATTCTTATTCTCTATCAGCTGCTGCCAGCCTCACTTTCATAGCTTATCAAGAATGTCAATACGCAACTTATGCCCTAGCGATTCTTGGACGCAATCAAGATGAATTAATACGAGAAATTAAACGGGCAATTGAGGGTGTCGCAGTTGCTTTCGAGACTGGTAAAGACTGGCAAACTCCCGTAGGCAGCTATTTTACAGGCAAACCATTAGGTAAACGAGGTAAAGTAAGTTTTGTTTACCCTGGTTCTTTCAGTTCCTATATAGGAATGGCTCGCGATCTCTTCCGCTTATTTCCTAACACTTATGATGACCCAGGCATTAAAGGTATTTACAATCGCGTCGCCAATATCGAGAAAATTTTCTATCCTAGAAGTTTGAAAAAACTTTCTAAAAAGCAGTTGGAAATCCTGGAACAGCAATTGCTAGACGATCCCGTAACAATACTCGAATCTGAAGTCGGTATTGCCGGACTAATGACGAGCATTATGAGAAATTATTTCCAACTGCAACCACAGGCTGTATTCGGCTATAGCTTTGGTGAAAATAGCATGATGTTTGCTCAAGGTGTTTGGACTGAATTTAACCAAAGTAGTGAAGGGTTAAATACATCTCCGCTGTTTAAAACTCGGCTAGCTGGCCCCAAAAATGCAGTGCGTGAATATTGGGGTTTGCCTTTAATGCCAGATGATTATCAAGACAAAACATTGTGGAGTAACTTTGTACTTTTATGCCCAGTATCGCGTATTCAAGAAGCTCTCAAACACGAAAAGCATGTTTATTTGATTTTAATTAATACACCAGAGGAAGTTGTAATTGCGGGTGAGACAGAAGCTTGCCAGAGAGTGATTAAAGCCCTAAATTGTCATGCTCACCATATGCCTATCAACCATGTGATCCATTGTGAGCCAATGCAATCTGAGTACAATGAACTCGTTAGAATCAACTCTTTGCCTGTTCAAACAGTATCAAATACTGTTTTTTATTCAGCAGCAGAATATGCGCCTATTGCCCTTAACAGCTCGTCTATTGGGCATAAAATTGCTAGAAGTCTGTGTCAATGTTTAGACTTTCCCAAGTTAGTTAACCGCGTCTACAATGATGGTTGCCGAATATTTATTGAAGTAGGTGTTGGTAGTAGCTGTTCAAGATGGATTGACGAAACTCTCAAGCAAAAAGAACATCTCACAGTGTCTCTGAATAGAAGAGGTGTGGATGCTCATACGTCTATTATTAAAACACTAGCAAAACTGTTTAGTCATCGGGTGAGTCTAAATTTATCGCCGCTATATTGTCTTTCGCAAGTAAATTCTCAGCCACAACGCTTAACTATACATTTAGATAATCATAAAACTCCTATCATGTCTTTAGAGGCAGAATATCAAACAATTACCGAACGTGAACTGTCCAGCTTGACCATGAATAACAACAGTACAAAAGCCATACGACATAATATGAAATTCAATTTAGATTATGAAGGTGTGCAAGACCAAAATTGTAGCCAATCTATTAGTACATCAATGTGCGATCGCACATTGGAACATCATACAAATATACAACAGAAAGAATTTGTGCTAGCAGATAAAAACGATAAAAATCTTACAAGTTATGATTTGAATATGCACAACTTTATTAATGAACAGCACTTACCTGATTTACGTAGACCTTACTATGAGAAACTCAAGGAAAATTTGGAGAATATGACTAAGAATCATGCCATTTTTCTGCATAATAGGCAAGAATCCCTCAAACAAATTAGTAACATTATTCAGCAACAGCTAGCTTTGTCAGCAGAAATATTGGAATCAGAACCAAATTAATTAAATAACTGTAATTCATAACTGTTAATTTAATTGGCACTGATCACAGTAGTTGAAACTCTAGAACAGTAACTGACTAGATATCAGAGTAATTTTGCTGCTGTATTTTGCTAAAGCTCCTAAAAAAAACCATTCTCAAGCATTATTGTCATAATTTTCGGATAATTATTTTCAAAATTCGAGGTCTAAAAACGTGATTGTCACCAATAATTCCTCACAACACTATGATAACCACTTAAAACTACTCAATTCTTTTGATGGCAAAAAACAATTTTGGCAAGGTTCTTTAGATACTTTGGTCTTTGATGAAGCAGGGATAAAAGTAAAGCTTTTAAATTTAGATCAACCGTGTTACATTGTTAGAGTTCAAGGCAAAATAGGTGTTACTAATGAAGGCTATTTAATTCATCCTAATAATGGTAAAATTGGAAATATAGAATTACTGATAGAGATTCCCCCTCTGACGATTCAACAGTTAGGTGATCCCAACTTCTTGAGTTTTCATAATGTGAAGTATGCTTATGCCTGCGGTGCAATGGCGCATGGAATTGCTTCAGAAGAACTGGTGATTGCTCTCGGCAAAAAAAGCATCTTGAGTTCTTTTGGTGCTGGTGGATTAGCTCCTATTCGTGTAGAAACTGCTATTAATCGTATTCAACAAGCTCTACCCCAGGGGCCTTACGCTTTTAATTTACTCCACAGTCCCAGCGAACCGGCTATTGAGCGCAAAGTTGTAGATTTGTATCTTCAATATCAAGTTAGAACAATAGAAGCATCTGCTTTTTTAGATTTGACTGATAATATTATCTACTACCGAGCTGCTGGACTAAGTCTAAATTCAGCCCATCAAATCGTTATCAACAATAAAATTATTGCCAAAATCTCTCGGAGAGAAGTAGCCACTAAATTTTTACAACCTGCTCCTAGAAAAATTCTGAAACAATTAGTAGAGCAAGGTCTAATTAGTGAATTACAGGCGAATCTAGCAGAAAAAGTCCCAGTTGCTGATGATATCACCATTGAAGCGGATTCTGGTGGACATACAGATAATCGTCCTCTAGTTTGTCTATTACCCTCCATCTTGGAATTGAGAGATCAAATTCAAAGCAAATATGGTTATGAGCAACCAGTAAGAATTGGAGCAGCCGGAGGAATTGCAACTCCACAGTCAGCACTAGCAGCTTTTATGATGGGTGCTGCTTATGTCGTCACCGGCTCTATTAACCAATCCTGCATTGAAGCAGGTACGTCTCAACACACCAAGCAATTGTTAGCTCAAGCTGAGATGGCTGATGTAATGATGGCACCCGCCGCAGATATGTTTGAAATGGGAGTAAAAGTTCAAGTTCTTAAAAGAGGAACTTTCTTTCCTTTACGAGCGCAAAAGCTGTTTGATTTATACAAAAGCTATGAATCAATTGAAGATATACCATTGGCCGAGAGAGAAAAATTAGAAAAACAAGTTTTCAAAAAAAGTTTAGAAGCAGTTTGGCAGGAGACAGTAGCTTATCTTTCTCAACGCAATCCAATCAAACTAGCCCAAGCAGCTAATAACCCTAAATTGAAAATGGCTTTGATTTTTCGCTGGTATCTTGGCTTATCATCTCGTTGGTCGAATTCTGGGGAAAAAGACCGAGAAACCGATTATCAAATTTGGTGTGGCCCTGCGATGGGTAGTTTTAATGATTGGGTAAGGGGTTCATATTTAGAAGTATCAAGTAATCGGCAAGTCGTAGATGTTGCTCATCATATTATGACGGGTGCAGCGTTTTTATATCGTATTCAAAGTTTAAAACTGCAAGGGTTACAAATGCCGAATGAATATAGTCAATATTCCCCTGTTAGTAAATTTATTTAACTCAGGGAATTCTCCATTTTGAGTTCTTATATCAACGAGAGGATTTAGATTTTGTACTTGTTCATCAATAGGCTGCTAATTTGGATTAATTTTCTAGTCACCAAATTCATATGATTCACGACAAAAAGTTGGGATGTTCGAGCAAGCTATGAAACTTTTAAATCCTCATTTTACAAAGTTGAATTTAGTTACTAGTAGTCGGATTAGGGGGACTATTAATGAATATATGCTCAGACAATGCAATGGGAATTTAAAATTTTATGCTAACAATCTAAGACATTCAGAGTCTAGATAAATACTGTTACCACTGACCAATTAATTTCGAGGTACATGAATGAGTCAGTCAACTAATAATCTGCATTACACAACGGAAGAAATTCAAATGTGGTTAATCTCTAATATTGCTGCACAGATGGAAATTAACCCAGATGTGATAGATATTCGAGAGCCTTTAGACAGCTATGGTTTAGATTCTGTACAGGCAATTATACTTGCAAAAAAAGCAGAGAAATTATTGGGATTTAAGCTTTCTCCTATGTTACTTTGGCATTATCCCACCATTGAATTGCTAGCTGAACGATTAGCTGAAGAATTGGAAACTTCGGAATTAGAAAGTTTTCAAATTTAAATACTGCAAATAATTTGAACAATTAGATGATTTTTGCAACTATGAACGCATCAAAATTACTCGAAACTCTTAGTCAACAAGGTGTTCATCTGTGGGTTGATCAAGATAAACTCAATATTCGTTCTCCTAAAGGAGTAATTACACCTGAAATTCAGGAAAAATTGGTTGTTCATAAAGCAGAGATTTTGGCTTTCGTACGAGAAATGAATATTGTTAAAAACTCTGCATCTATAATATTAAATCAAGGATTAAGCCTGCAAACTATTGGATATTTAATTGGAGGAGTAATTGATGGTAATCAGCCGCCAATTATTGATGCTGAAATTATGGCTCAAAATCTGAAGGTGACGTTTAAACCTTTACCGCATACTTACAAAAATCAAGAAGTATTAAAGTTTCGCCAAGAATTGGAGAACATACTTAGAAATCATGGTGTTAAAATTTTGGCATGGGAAGAAGCAACACGAGAATTTAATTATGATATATCTCTTCCGGTAATTAATCAAAAAATAACCGTTAATCTCAGAGGAGTTAAAGCTGAAATCAATGCTGTTATTGATGTAGAGAATCCTCCTTCATGCTTCAGAAAATTAGGAATTGCGGTAGCCGAAAACTTTTATAAATTTTATTCCCAAATAATTTTAAAAAATCGTAATGTTCCTGTCGTGAAAATTGCAAAACTGAGCAGTTGGGCTGAGGAACACGCTGCTAAATACGTCGAAGATCCTACCAATACACAAGTGATAATTATTACTGATATTGACGAAAATTTTATTAACCCTAGTATATCCTATAAGCAAAAAATAAATATTGGATTAAAAACTTTAGTTAGGACATTTTCAGAAATTGTCATTGGAGTCTCAAGTGATAAAATTTCCATATTAAACATGAATCTTTGTGACTCTATTTTTTCCAAGAATGAGATAGAAGAGTTTGTTAAAAAATCATTGATTCCTAAAGTATTTGTTCCAATTACCCCACTATTATTGAGCCAATTTGAGTTAGGATTATATAATCCTCAAGAATCTATTTACGCTGCAAATTTAGTTAGATTAGGACAGGATTTGGCATCAACTGGTTTATTTCCATCTGGCTTTAAACTAGATGATGTTATTAAAAGAAAATCCCATAGAGATATTGTCAATGTCATAGTGAATGGCAGAACTGGTGTTTCTTATGGGTTTGTTGCTTATGCTGAACCCCCACAATATATAGGCTCACCAGAAATTACTGCTAGCGAATGGGAAAATCTTGCACCGATTCAGGGATTAAGTAGTGATGAAATCAGGAAGAATCATAATAATAGACGTTATCTTAAAATCAAGATTGGCGAAGAATATTTCTTTAAGCAAATTCCTGATATTTGGTTGGTAAGTTCTCGATCAGGTGCAAATAAAACTGATTTAAATCTTGCTAGTGATATTGTCCGTATTGGATTGAAAGAGAAATTATTGCTAGAACTGCCAGAAGGTATTCAAGCAGAGGTAGTAGATATCAAGCCCTCTTATGATCTTTATGTCATGCTTGCTATTAGTTTAGCTGCTGCTTTGTATACACCTGAATTGATTCAAAATGGTGCGCCTGTTGTTCATTTTCATGGCTATCCGGCGTTTGATTGGTTTAATACTAATGAATATTGTGTTGGTGTTAACAATCCTTCTGTACCATGTGGAACTTATGAATCTGGAGTGTTTAACTTTTTAGGAATTTCTAGTTTAGCTAGAAATTCTCAGGGAACTATAAATTTAGTTGGATTAGTAGAACCAGATCATGGCACAAATTTTATAGCCAGTGATATGGACTATTTAGTCTCAAGATTGAAAGCTGGATGTGCAGAAGGTCAAATTGAGTTGGGTGGAAAACATTTTGCATCCTTGAAGACAAACTTAAATAAATGCGAAGCTTAGATTAATGATCAGAAGCCGCATTTATCGCTAGTAAAAAGGGCGCGTTGAGTGGGATATTCATGAATTATCACTTATTCATATTTGTCAACTCGCCCTTACGACCTCTACACATACAGAAAACCTTGGTTCAGAAATCCGGGGGACGTTATTTAAGTATTACCAACATTTTGAATATGGCATTCATCGCACTTCAAAATCCAAAATATCCTTCGGCAAAGGCAAAGTCTACAAACTTCAAAATTAATAAATCTAGATTTAATCAACGTTTCTGAATGTAGAACTGTTAAAAAGTTTTCCAGAATTGATATTAACCGTATGCAGTGTAAATTAATTTAAGTTCTAAAAACCATACATAACATGATGCAAATAACTAAAAAATCTCCATCTTTAAATCATTTATTCACAAATATTAATCAGGTATGTATAGTTACAAATAATTGTGATGAAACAGTTCGTTGCCTTTCTAAATACCTGGGAATCGGCCCTTTTAAGTGTTGGTATCATCAATCTCCAAGACTTTTTAATACCAAAGTTTATGGTAAAAAAGTGGATTGGAAAATGAAAATAGCTATTGCTTGGATTGGTAATATCCAGTTAGAAGTAGTTGAAAATATAGAAGGGAATACTATTTATAGTGAATATCTTAAAACTAAAGGTGAAGGTGTTCAACACTTACTTTTTGATACTGGTAATCTAAGTTTAGAACAATCCATTAACCAATTAGCTAAACTAGATTGTTCTGTCACTCAAGAGGGTATGCTCAATATTCCAGTTCAGTTGGGATTTATTAATCTTCCCCCTACCCCTCGTTTTTTGTCCAATTTATTAATTCCAAAATTTGCATATCTTGATACAGAAAATTTAGCTAAAACCACATTTGAACTGTTAAAGCTACCTCCTTTTTTACCTTTAAAAAGTGGAATTAGTATTACTAAGCCAGACTATTGGATTCCAGAGGGAAATAAAAACATTAATAGTTCATTGCCTAATAGTTTTATCAATCAAATATTTAAGGTTGGTATTTTAACTTATGACATTGATAAAACTGTGCGTAATTATGTCAAAACTCTAGGAATTGGCCCTTGGAAAATATATACTCTTCAAGAGCCAAGGCTTTTACAAACTAAAGTTCGTGGAAAAAACGTTAGTTTATCTGTGCGAATGGCAGTCACTTATATTGGCAATACCTTATTGGAACTTGTTCAGCCATTGGATGGCGAAAGTATATATCATGAGTTACTTTCTACCCAAGGTGAAGGAGTTCATTATATCGGAGTGAGTAGCGATAAGCTGAATTTTTCGGAATTGCTAGAACATTTTAGTAAATTAGGGTGTCCCGTTGCTATGGAAGGAAAACTAGAAAATATATATCAGTTTGCCTATTTGGACACAAAGCCTTTAGCTAAGATGATGATGGAAGTGGTATCTATTCCGGTGAATAAAATTTCGTTAGCTTTGGAGTCCCTTCAACCTGATGAAATATATCCTAACTGAGAAAAATTAACGTTATCTTATCGCTTTTGCAAACTGCTTTATCCTAATCATCAATATTCATTCAAAGCGACATACTTAAATTTGTATGTAAGCAGATTAGGCAACATTATATCAACCTGAGTATTTGATAGCTGAGTGTAAGTTTAATCATGACAAAAATAGTTAATAATGAAATTGTCTCATCTATTCAGACCACTTCTTTTGAGAGAGCTAACGCATTAATCTCTCGGTTAGCTCAATCCAAAAACACTTGGATTCAGATAGGAATTCCAGAGCGAATTGCTTATCTACGCCGTTGCTTAGAGGGAGTTCAGAAAATAGCTGCAAGGTCTGTGGAAGTTACTTGTCAGGCAAAAGGAATTGATCCAATTGAGCCTTTAGCCGGCGAGGAGTGGTTGTCTGGGCCAATGATTGTCATGCGAAATTTGCGGTTGCTCATTCAAGCTTTGGAAGCTGGTGGTCAACCCAAGCCTAAACTTTGGCGTACCCGTCCTGATGGACAGGCGATCGCTCAAGTACTTCCTGAAAGTTTAATGGACAAAATTTTATGGAGGGGATTTACTGCTGAGGTATGGATAGAACCTGGTAAGCCAACCACTCAAGGGGCCATCTACAGAGAAAAACATAGCGATGGCAAGGTTGCACTGATATTGGAAGCAGGAAACAACTGGTCACTTAGTCTGACAGACACATTACATAAGTTATTTGTCGAAGACCAAGTTGTGATTCTCAAGATGAGTCAGATTAACGAATATGATAGTCCTTTCATTGAAGAAGCATTTCAGTCACTGGTGCAACATGGATTTTTAGCTGTGGTTTGTGGTGACGCTCAACTAGGTAGCTATCTTTGCCATCATCCTGAAGTTGATACTATCCATATTACAGGTTCAGATCGCACCCATGATGCCATTGTTTGGGGAAACACATTGGAAGAACAATTAAAGCGGAAGGCAGTAAATCAACCTTTGCTGGCAAAGCCGATAACTTCACAGCTAGGATGTGTTACTCCTGTGTTTGTCGTTCCTGGATTGTGGTCTGAATCTGATCTACTGTTTCAGGCTCGTCATGTAGCCAGCATGGTCACTCATAATGCTAGCTTTAACTGTGATGCTGCCAAAGTGTTAGTGACTGCTAAAGGCTGGGAGCAACGGGAGGCTTTTTTGACTCTTTTACACCAAGAGTTAGCTGCTATTCCTAATCGTAAAGCATATTACCCTGGTGCTAAACAAAGATATCAAGCCTTTTTAGATCATTATCCGCAAGCTCAACCATTGACTTGTGCCGATGAAGAGAGCATACCCTGGACAGTAATTCCTGATATAGCTCCAACACTAGGAGAGTATGCCCTTAACCACGAAGCATTTTGCGGATTATTAGCAGAGGTTTCTTTAGATGCCTATGAGGCAGGGGAATTTTTAGCCAAAGCCGTTAATTTTGCCAATCAAAAAGTTAAGGGGACACTTTCTTGTGTCTTATTGGTGCATCCCGCAACTGAAAAAGCCTATTCATCCGAGATAGATCAAGCGATCGCTGATCTACGCTATGGTGGCATCGGCGTTAATGTTTGGTCAGGAATCATTTATGCTCTGGGGTCAACAACTTGGGGTGCTTTCCCTGGTAATCCTTTAACAAATATTGGTTCTGGTTGTGGGGTAGTTCACAATACATATTTATTTGATCATCCACAAAAATCAGTTGTGCGCGCACCATTTCGCATTTTCCCCACGCCAGCATGGTTCGCAACCCATAAAAACTTATTAGAACTCGGTAAGCGCGTTACTGCTTTCGAGGCCAATCCTCAATGGCACAGACTTCCAAACCTCATTTTGGCAGCACTCAAAGGATGACAAATTTTCAATTTCTTGTTCAAAGTAATGAAAATTAACAAAAGCACTTTATTTGGTTATCAATCTCCTTGTGTAATCAGCCCTAAAGTTGACAGTGAAAATGCTCATTTAGACGAGATAGTATCTTGGTTGTCTCAAGAGCGTCAATCGCTAGAAAAAGAACTCCAACTCAAAGGTGCTATCCTTTTGCGTGGCTTCAAAGCCATTCATGGAGTAGAAGCATTTAAATCTGTGATGTCAGTGTTTTCTTCACAGACTGCAAGTGATCAGGGCAGCACATCACCGCGAACGTTAGTTCACAATGGGATTTATACTTCCACAAATGCTCCGCCTTATTTACCAATTGAACTACATCAAGAGCGGAGTTTTCATACAGAGTTCCCCGAAAAAATCGCTTTTTTCTGTGATGTTGCTCCCATTAAAGGTGGAGAAACTCCAATAGCAGATATGCGAGCAGTCTATAAAGCCTTACCGCTAGACCTGATTAAGCGTTTTGAAAAGCGGGGGGTCAAGCTGTGTCGGAGGCTACCTACGAAGAATTGGACTGGTAATCAGGCAGTTAGAACATGGCAAGAAACCTTTGAGACAGATAATCGCCGTGAAGTTGAGCATATTGCAGAAAAACTAGGCTGGCAACTGAAATGGAATCCATTTTATTTAGAAGTTGATAACTGTGTATGCCCTGCGTCTATTACTCATCCAGTTACAGGAGAAAAAGTTTGGTTTAACCAAGCCCATGTCTTACACAAAAGTAATTTATTACATTGGGCGAAGCGTTACGGGGGTTTTCAACTTTGGACTATTGCCCTGCTTGCACCGATATTTTCGCAACTTTATTACTATCATCACGTTTTCGGGGACAACTCAGAGATTAACAGTGTAGATCTGGATGTGATACGCCAAGTTATTTCCAGTCAGCAAATTCGGTTTAGCTGGCAGCAGGGCGATATTTTATTACTTGACAATATAATCATGGCTCACGGCAGGTGCATATTTAAGGGAAAAAGACGAATATTAGTGACGCTAATCAATAGCTAATTTTAGCAAATCTGACTTTCACAACCAAACTGTGATTTTTATAAGTAGACTTCTATAAAAATGTGGTTTTGACCTTTGTTTGACAAGGGTTTAATACTTATTTGCGGTTGAGGATTGCCATATTATAGCTAATACAAATGGCAATTACCCCTACTGTGCAAAAAACTTGAAAGATCATAGTTGTTGACACTCTATAAATTACCTATGAAGCTATCGAATTGCACACTTTTAATTTCTGGAATTGATGGGTTTATTGGTTTCCGTAGTGCTGAATTAGCTATTGCACAGGGAATGAAAGTTAGGGGGTTAAAAAGTTCCAATTATAATACCGAGAAACTGCAAAATTTAGGTGTTGAGGTAATAGTTGGTAGTATTACTGATCCTGCGATCGCTCAAAAAGTTTGTCAGGGAGTTGATATTGTTTTACATGCAGCTGAATTAGCTGAAGAAGTTGGCTCAATTAAAAAGTTTCGGGAAATAAATGTTGACGGGACTATCAATCTTGCTAAAGCTGCCGAAAATGCGGGAGTTAAAAGCTTTGTACATCTTTCTAGTGTGATGGTTTATGGTTTTAACTATCCTAACTATGTCACAGAAGCAGCTCCACTTCATACTCAGAATAATCCTTACTGTCAAACCAAAATAGAAGCGGAAGCAGCGTTGTTAAAACTCCATACCTCCCCAGATTTTGGCATTATTATTATTAGAGCAGGCGATGTTTATGGGCCAGAGAGTCTTCCTTGGATCATCCGACCATTGCAGTTGATGCGCCAAAAATTGTTTGCCTATATCAATGATGGTAAAGGAATCAGTAACCACGTATATATAGATAACTTAATTGATGCTATATTTCTTGCCGTAGAAAAAGAAGTGCATGGAGAAATTTTTAATATTACTGATGGCATAGAAACTTCTTGGAAAGATTATTTTACTTATTTAGCAGAAATTGCTGGTTTACCTGTAGATTATCCTTCTTTTCCCAAGGACGAACTTAAACTTTTAGTGAAACTACGTTATCAAGGACAGAAACTATTTGGCAAAAAAGCTGATATTGTCCCTGAATCTCTAGATTTTATCAGTCGCCCTTATGCTTATTCGATTGCTAAAGCCAAAGCAATGTTGAATTATCAACCTAAGATTGCTTTGCCAGAAGGAATGCGACGCACCCAGGAATGGCTGCTGGCAAACGAGATCAATATAGTAAACAGTAAATAATACCAATTTTTTATGAAGTTGCACCAAATAAATGATGTAGAGACGTTACATGCAACGTTTCTACAGTCCAGAATAAAGCGCATCTTCATTAAAAGCTCAATTGATTCTACAAAAAGGGACACAGTATACCTGTGTCCCTCTAATACTTTGAATTGTGGATGCTTAGTGCATCAGTATTTCAGATTCATCTTCAATTGTTGGAGAACGTAATTCTTCTACCATCGCCTGAATCTCTGCTGGGGGTGGAGGGGTGAGACGAGAAACTACTAGTGTCACCACCAAGTTAATTAGCATTCCCAACGTACCGATACCTTCGGGAGATACGCCAAAAAACCAAGGCTGCACACCTGCAAACTTGACACTAACAATGTAGATGATGGTAAAAATTAACCCTGTTAACATCCCTGCGATCGCACCTTGAGAATTAGTACGCTTATCGAAAATCCCTAAGACGATCACGGGAAAGAAACTAGCAGCAGCTAACCCAAAGGCAAAAGCTACCACTTCACTCACAAATCCCGGCGGATTAACACCAAAGTAACCAGCTAGTACCAAGGATAAACCTACCATGATCCGCCCGACAAACACCCGTTTGCTTTCTGAGGCGGAAGAATCGACAATACGATAGTAAATATCATGGGCAATGGAACTAGATATTACTAGTAACAAACCCGATGCTGTAGATAAAGCCGCTGCTAACCCACCAGCCGCTACCAAAGCAATTACCCAAGGCGCAAGTTTGGCTATCTCTGGGGTAGACAGAACAATAATATCCCTGTCAATTTTAATTTCGTTAGTGTCTTTGCTGGGGGTTAACTGATAACGTCCGTCTTGGTTTTTATCCTCAAATGCCAGCAATCCCGTTTTTTCCCATTTTTTTGCCCAGTCTAACTGCTGTACTTCTGCAACTGTTTGATTGTGCAGAGAAGTAATCAGGTTATAACGGGCAAACATGGAAAGTGCTGGTGCTGTGGTGTACAAAATGGCAATGAATAATAATGCCCAACCAGCAGAAAATCTCGCGGCGCGTACACTAGGAACTGTGTAAAACCTGACAATAATGTGAGGTAAACCAGCCGTTCCTACCATCAAAGCAATTGTGGTGAACAGTACATCTAACATGGACTTGTTCACAAATGGCTTAGTATATTCTTGAAACCCTAAATCAACCTGAACTTGATTGAGTTTAGTGGCAACGTCACTAAAGGTAAAGGCTAATTGAGGAATAGGATTACCTGTGAGTATCCAGGCGATCGCGATCGCGGGAATTAAATAAGCGACAATTAACACACCATACTGAGCTACTTGTGTCCAGGTGATTCCTTTCATTCCTCCCAACACAGAGAAAAAGCCGACAATCACCATCCCGATGATTACGCCAGTGTTGATGTCTACTTGTAAAAAACGGCTGAATACAATACCCACACCGCGCATTTGCCCTGCGACGTAAGTGAGGGAGACAAAAATTGCTGCCACTACCGCCACCAGACGGGCAATATTAGAATAATAGCGATCGCCTACAAAATCCGGCACTGTATACTTACCAAATTTCCGCAGATATGGGGCAAGTAATAAAGCCAGTAGGACGTAACCACCAGTCCAACCCATCAAATAGATAGAACCGTCGTAGCCCAAAAAAGAAATCAGCCCCGCCATTGAAATAAATGAAGCAGCAGACATCCAATCAGCGGCGGTGGCCGCACCATTAGCAATAGAGGGGATATCTTGGCCTGCTACGTAGAAGTCTTTGCTACTTTTGACTCGTGATTGCCAACCAATGTAAATGTAAGCAACAAAAGACAGGCCTACTATTAAAATTGTCCAAAGTTCAACTGACACTGTTTTTCCTTACTGTTTATTATTATACTTGCGGTCTAACTTGTCCATTTGAAAAGCGTAAATGAAAATCAACGCTACAAAGACTAGGATTGATCCTTGCTGTGCCATCCAAAACCCGAAAGGCACACCAAAAAAGCGCAATTGATTTAAGGGTTGAACCAACAAAATACTAAAAACTAGAGATACTAATCCCCAAATAATTAAAAGATTGCGAATTAAAGCAGTATTAGCACGCCAGTAGGATTGACGTTGATGTTCATTCATATTTGTTGAACGTAAGTGCATCAAAAATATTACCAGCAAGCCGTGATTACACTTGACGATATTGTATATTTATTTATATTTTTTAGTAAATTTTATATTTTTTAGATAGACAAAATTTTTACAAATTCATCAATATTATGTGGCTATCAGGCGATGTCTGTCCAAGAGCTATTTTGCATCGACACAATTTGAACAACTGTATTGAATGAGCGATGTTTAGCGGTAAGACGCAGAGCTTATGCGCATTTCTGATGATGGGGTGAATGTCGGCGATAACCAAAGCTTAAGCCTTCAGCGATCGCCCTACTCTTTTTACAAAACCATTGTAGAGACGTTGTATGCAACCTCTTTACATCATTTATTTGGTGCAACTTCATAGAGAATTGGTATCACACTGAAATTATGCAACAATTCCATCGAACTTTACAAATAACTCGTGATATGAGTGATGCTGCATGCGATCGCTTGAGGCTGAGTCTGTAAGCAATTTGCGGGTATTCTTGGTGATTTTTCCCCCAGAAGTGCATGAGTTGATTTTGCTGACATCTATAAAAATATGGAAGCCAAGCTGATTAATACTGAGCTTGACTAAATCCAGGAAAATATCATTTTAACGAGAGAAGGAGTTGAATTGAGAATTTTATTAGGCGATAGCACTTCTGATGATGGTGTTAATTAAACACTCCGAGATAAAGATTTTTGTGTGGAATAGCAAAAGATCACAAATTAGAAATGCTGTACCTGATAACAAAGGGTAAAAATAATCAACTACCACGTTCTAAATATTACTGAGATTAGCATCATATTCCATGCTAGTCACATTTTCAGCAAGCTCAAATTTAGCCTTATCACTACGTAAAAAAGGAAAAATAATCATGAAGCCAGTAATTTTTGTTTGTTCTATATTTGCTGCTCAGATAGCGTTAGCACCAGCTTTTGCGATTCCAGCAGGAAGCTACACTCGGTCTTGTATAGGTATTGTAGAATCAACGTATCGTCAATATGGGCAAAAAATCGGTAGGTTGTCAGCACTTTGTCGAGATCAAAATGGTAACCCAGTAAATGCACATTTAGACAATTATCGTACTTGTTCAGATATTTCTAACAATAATGGGCAATTAGTTTGTATTCGCTCAAATCCACGTTCCCCAGGGGTTCGCTCAAATCCACCTTACCGGGGAGGTAGGTATTAATAGCTTGAGAGATAATACTTAAAAAATTCTTGAAACAAAGGCATTGTGAAAGCTGATTTGTAGTTAGCGTCAGGAGAGTCATTATTAATTACACATGAGATTCATGTAGGCAATATCTACGATGGTCACTTTGTGCAATAAGCAAAGCTTAAGCCTTCAGCTATCTCACTCTTAGGAATTGCGCCAAATCAGCGATCGCATTTTTACATTTTTGATAATGGGGTTGATGTTGGCAATAAGCAAAGCTTCAGCCTTTAGTGATCGCACTGTTAATGATGGTGATTAATCACTATTAATATCTAGGGATTTTTGTGTGGAATGGTAAGTACTCACGAGTTAAAAGTGCTGCACCTGATAGCAAATTTATAAATATCACTGAGATGCTATCCTGACTTTTCACGTTATGTGGAAAAGCTAACATGAAACCTAACCCCCTAACCCCCTTCCCTACGAGGGAAGGGGGAAAAATTAAAGCCTCTCTCCTTGCAGGGGAGAGGTTTGGAGAGGGGTTTTCCAGATCCCGTGAAAAGTCAGATGACTATCAAGTTTCGTGTAAATCATATTTTCTGCAAGCTAAACCTTAGCAATCTCACCAAGTAAAAAAAAGGAAAAATCATCATGAAGCAAGTGATTTTAATCTGTTCTATATTTGCTGCTCAGATAATGTTTACGCCAGCTTTTGCTATTCCGTCAGGAAGTTACATCCGGTCTTGTAAAAATATTAGAGAAATAAAACCTGTGCGTCGTGGTTCTCCTTTAGCCTACATCTTGATAGCAAATTGTCGAAATAGGAATGGTAAATTGGTAAGTACACAATTAACAGGTTATACTGCTTGCAAACCGGGTACAATTAATAATGATGATGGGAGATTAGTTTGCCAAAAATAATCATCAATAACTGAGAAGCTTTTTTCTTGATATAGTCTACTAAAGACAGTATGACAAACTAGAGATTCACCTTCAAAAGATGATGTGAAATTTATATTTGCTCACTGATCACATCTGATACCTTACTCAAAAGTATCGCATTCTATCCACCTGTTGCAAAAAAGTGATCTCTAGCGACAAGAAGCAAAGTTTCTACGCACTTCTAGTAATAAGGTTACAGTAAGCGATCGCAAATAATAAAATTCATCTAGAGAAAAAACTGCGATCGCTAAGTGCGTAATTACAAATTTTCTGCTCAAGCCGATGTCTAGCGACAGGAAGCAGAGTTTATAAGCAATATTTGCAATTTACGGTTGCTGTGAACTAGAAGTTGACGACTCACCTCGCAGTCCCTTGCGACGTTGATTTTTAGGAATTCCTCCCGCCATACCATACTCTACACTGCTTTTACCATATACAACGCCCACTCCCATCAGCATATGTTCTGTCATATCTCCTAATTCACGCTCTGTTTCCAGCATTTCGCGGTACAACTTATCTAAGTTAGCAAGCGCGCTATTGTACGCATTCTCTTTAGTTTGCATTGTCTCAATTAGAGTTGAAAAAACAGGTAGGGTGAGTCCATTGCCCACATCTAAATTTGGGTTAATTGAGTTCATACCAGCTGCACGACGCACTGCTTTTTTTAATACTAGAGAGCTTCTCTTTCTACGCATAATACTCACTTGGTACAATAGTACGGTTAATATTCTTTACCTTAAAAAATAACCGTATCAATCAGCCTGAGAGAATTTTGGCAAATCTGCAATAACTTTTGCTACAAGCGATAGTTGTTATAAATGCGGAAACTACCCAAATGAGAAAGCAAACTCCAGTTTGCTTGCGGAAAACACCAAAATGAGAAAGCATTTCAGCTAAATGAGCTAACAAACTCCAGTTTGCTTGCGGAAAACACCAAAATGAGAAAGCATTTCAGCTAAATGAGCTAACAAACTCCGGTTTGCTAACTAAATTTACTGCAATGAGTAAAGATACTGCGATCATACTTTTGATGATGGACTTGATGTTGGCGATCGCTCTTATTTGTTTACGAAAGCCTTAAGTTGAAATTAACTTGCTAAAGTTGCCTTGTGTGAGTAAGGAAAAACACGCAAACTATAGATACCTAACCGGGTAAAAGTATCGAATATCTTCAGTTTACACACAATTTGAATAACTGTGACTTAGAAGAAAAATAAGCCTAACATCAACAAGGACATCGAATATATTATTTTCTCTGCCTCAAGTTTAAACGGTAAACGTGATTGATAAAAGGAATGATTTATGACTGTTAAAGTTTATATTTGGAAAGGGACAAATCCTGATCTTTCAGTTTATAACGCTCCAAATAATGTAGGTCATGTAGCGATGCACATTATTGATGATACTAAATTAAACAAAGATATATACATAAGTCATAGGCCCGGTAAAGGAGATAAGAAAAGCGATAAGAATCTCGCTCAATGGATATATGTTTTCTTACCTCCTGTTGCAAAAGCTGGAGATATTGAATTTAACGAAGATTGTAAAAAAAGAACAGATAAGGATAACCCCAATGGTTATCCTCATGCTGAAATTGAAATTCAAGGTCTAGATGAAGCCCAAATGAGAGCCTTGTGGGAAGAGTATGATTCTAATAAGTTAGAAATTTCTAAATATCATATTAAATCTTCTAATTGTTCTAGGGCTGTTGTTACTTTTTTAAAAGCAGGTCTAAAATGTCCTGGAAATAAGATGTGTCGTTTTTGCGCTCCAACTGAAAATGTAAGTAAGCATAGAGCTAGAAGAGCTTTAATAGTCATAGTTGTTATAAGTCCTATAGTGTTTTTATTTAGGTCTTATGTTTCGTCAAATCGTATTGACTATGCAACAAAAAGCCGAGCAGATTATTTCAGAGAACAGTTTCAAAAACCTGTAGACCCAAATACTGGTTATCGTAGAATTGAACTACCACCTCCAAATCAATTTGATGGATGGACTCCAATCTTTATATTCCTAGCTATACTAGGAAGTGTTCTGTATGCTGCTAACATTTTTTTTGATATAGAACTACTTGGTGCTGGTTGGGCAAAAATGAAACTTTGGTCGCCTCAGACAGTTGAAATCTTTGCAAATAAAGTACGCGATCACGTTTCTCAAAAACCCAAAAAATTATGTAAAAAGAAAAGATTTTTATTTTTTTAAACTGGATTATTAAATAATGAAATTACAGCTTAGTGATGTTCTTTCCATATTAGCTCTAATAGCTTCTCTTTTTAGTATATGGATACAAGACAGAGGCGTTCGCAAACAATTATTAGTAGCAAACGTTAGTGAATATACAAAACGGTATCAAGAAATTATTTTGAATTTACCAAAAAGTGTAATATTTGATGATTTTAATCTTGAATCTTTAGATGGGGAAGAACGAGATAAAATCTTGCGTTATATGTGGATATATTTTGATTTATGCTATGAAGAGTTTTCAATATATTATGATTTAAGACTTATTAATAAAACATTATGGAGAAGATGGAAATCTGGTATGGCATCAAGTTTTGATAGACCAGCGTTTCAGCAATCCTGGTATCTAATTTCTAATAATACTAGTTATCCCCAACCTTTTGTTAACTTTATAAATTCTCTTATAAAGAAGCAAAAATTTATTAATGAAGATAGCTTGAGAAAAATTTCAAAAAATTAAAAAAGATCACCCTCATCCAAAACCTACCCCACGCCATCCGCAGCCCCCAAAGCTAAAAGAGCCGATCGCTGTGCTGCTGTTAACCTAGTTACACCCCTGATGTTCATCCCTTCATAAAGGCGATCAACTTTCAGGGTTTTAATGCACTCACCTGTTTCCACATCCCACAGCTTAATTCCCTTATCTTGACTAGTATGAACCAAGATATTACCAACAGAATTAAAGCTAACAGAGCATCCTCCACTACTATGACTATGCAAGACTCTGACACAAGTAAAGTTATTGATATCCCATAAGCGAATTGTTTGGTCAGAACTGGCGGATGCTAAGATGTAACCAACTCCTTCGGAGAACGCTGCGCGAACAGGGCTAAAACTGACTGACCATACAGTAGTAGTATGCCCTTGCAACACCTTTACACAAGTAAAGTTACTAGTATCCCACAATCGAATTGAGCCATCATTACTACCGCTAGCGAGCATTTTACCATCTGGACTAAAACTCAATGGCCAGACTAAATCAGTGTGACCTGGCAAAGTTGTTATACATTTACTTTCACTCACATCCCACAATTTAATCAAGCAATCCCCACTACCTGTAGCTAAAATATTGCCATCTGGACTAAAGCAAACTGACCAAATTGCATCTGTGTGACCTTCTAGTGTTTTTACACACTTATGCTCATAAATATCCCACAACTTCACGCTCTTGTCCCTACTAGCACTAGCCAAGGTTCGACCATCTGGACTAAAGGTCACTGATGTTAATTCACTACTATGACCGTTAATGGTTGTAATACAATCACCAGAAATAACATCCCACAACTTAATGCTTTTATCATCACTGCCACTCGCTAGTATAGAACCATCAGGACTAAAGCAAACTGACCATACCCAACCTGTGTGACCTTGTAAGATTTTAGTACAGTACCCAGACGCAATATCCCATAGCCTAAGCAAACCATCACAACTACCTGTCGCCAACATACAATCATCAGGGTTAAAACTGATCGAACGCACCCCACTAGAATGACCCTGTAAAGTTCTCATGCACACACCTTTACTTACATCCCATAAACGCACGCTGGAATCTCTACTACCACTAACCAAGATGCGATCATCCAAACTAAAAGTGATTGAGTAAACTTCACTGGTATGTCCGTGGAAAATTTTAACGCACGTACCTTGCTGCACATTCCACAACCTCACACTGGAGTCATGACTACCCGTGGCTATAGTTTGACCATCTGAACTAAAGCAAACAGACCACACGCAATTTTTATGACCGTGAAATGTTTTGATGCAAGTCCCTTTAGTCACATCCCATAACCGAACACAATGGTCACTACTGGCACTGGCAAGAGTTTTACCATCTGGACTGAAGCAAACCGAGCATACCTTGCCAACGTGACCTTGCAAAGTTTCTATACAGATACCTGTACTGATATCCCACAAGCGAATGTCGCAATCTTCACTACCACTTGCCAGACTAGAACCATCTGGATTAAACCTGACTGAAGATATTCCACTACTATGACCATGCAATACGTTAAAACACATACCTAGACGGATATCCCACAACCGGATTGAAGTGTCTAGACTACCACTTGCAAGAATTTGACCATCTGGACTAAAGCTGACAGACCAAACAATACCTGTGTGTTTATCTAAAGTTTTTAGACAATCTCCTGTTCGTGTATCCCACAATTTGATTAATCCGTCATGGCCACCACTTGCCAAGGTTTGCCCATCTGGGCTAAAGGCGACTGTCCAAACCAAATCTTCATGTCCTTGAAATGTTAACAAGTTTTTTCCATCAGCCATTTGCCACAGATGAATTTGCCCATCAATATCACCTGTAGCCAACAGTTTTCCATCTGGACTCAAGGCAAGGGAAAAAACACTCTTCAAGCTTTTAGCAAATACAGACTGATCAAAAGCACTATTTTGGAAATTAACCCCAGCTAAATTTACACGCTGTAAGTCTGCTTGCCTAATCCTCAAATTTGAGAAGTCATACCCCTGTAAATTTATTTGCAAATGCGCTAACAGGTTGAGGACATTGCCCCCCGCATATCCTGTTAGTATTGGAGCTTGATGTCTTTGCTGCTCCACTAAATCCTGCAACAAAAATACCAGATGTTGTTGAGAGCCTATCTCTAACAACAATTGCTCTACCAATGGTTGTACAATTAATTGCTTTTGTGTTTGCCTGATATAGTCTTTAGCTGTTGCCTTAATCAAAGCATGGGTTTGAAACAAGCGTAAACGGACAGACTTTTCTCCTACTAATTCTTGACAAACTTGTTTAACCAATCGCTGTGTCGTATATTCCATCACGACTGGTTGCAAAAAGAAATGCTCTCCACTTTTTTCAATTAATGACCGTTGCAATAAAGATTTAATTGCTGGCGGTAATTGACGCTGGGAGGAAGATGTCACTACATCAACAGCTAACTCAGTCAAGGATACTGGCTCTCGATTAATTGCCAGCCAATACATTACTTCTGCTTCTACTGCTGACAATCGCTGAAACTGACATTCCAACAAGTTGCCGATGTCGTCAAAAATTTGTACGCCTTGTTCTACATACTCTAAAACGGAAGCAATCTTACCGTTGAAAAGCTCTTGAGTCCCGGCTGCTACCATCTTGAGTGCTAAGGGATTTCCCCCGTAATGTTCAATGAGTTCTTGCCATTCTTGTCCTGTACCCGTAAACTCTCCTTTTTGCTGGAATAACTGTTGTCCCTCGTTAGGATTTAATCCCTTTAAGGGGAGCGACTTCACTCCTGTTTTGTCTCCTTCTAACAACGCAATTTCTCGTGGTTTTTCTCTGGAAGTAAGCAAAACACAACTTTGATGCGGTACTTCCGCAACGCGCTTGAGTAATTGACCATATCCTTCATAACCAGGACGATATTGTCCAGCTGTACCGCTACCAAAGAGAATCGTCTCAACGTTGTCTAATATCAGCAGACATCGGTTTGACTGCAAACATTCCATCAGCTTTGATAGTTTGCCGTCAAAACTTTCAGGGATTACCATCTCCTTTTGCAACGTCCACAGCACAAATTGCAGTATATTTGTCAGTTGCTCCTCTACTGGTGGTGCGTTTTGCAGACTGCGCCACACCACTACCTCAAATTCGCTTTGAATTTGCCATCCTAACTTTACTGCTAACGTACTTTTGCCAATACCGCCAATTCCTATTAGTCCGACTAACCGACACTGTTCTTCTAATATCCAATGTCGTAGCTGCAATAACTCTCCACTGCGACCATAAAATATAGATATATCCGGTGCTTCTTGCCAGTCATACTGAGGATTTGCGCTGCGGAGTTCCAATTCGGGCGAATTGGGTCGAGTATAATCGCTTTTACCGAATTCTAATCCAAAGCTAGTAAAAGCAGACTGCAACGAACTTTTATCTACAGGTTCTTCTCGTCCCAGTATCCTAGAGATGGTGTGTAAAGATAAACCTGTGCGATCGCTAAGTTCTTCTAATGAAAAGCTATCTCCTGCATTTTCAGCAAACTCGGCTTGAGTTTTGGCAGCCTTTAATCTATCCCAGCCTTTCAGAGTGAGGATTACACCCCGTTTGCGTCTGTTTGGTTGCTGTTTCATCAACTTTATCTCAAACCGAGTAGGTAATTATTATCGTTTTTGGGAACTTTAAGTCTTTGATTGGAAATAATCAAGAAAGTCTAGGGGGAACATCACCGTAGACATTGCTAAGTGCATTAAAAATATTACCATTTAACCGTAATTACACTTGACAATGTTGTATATTTATTTTTTTATTTAATTGTATTAAATGATTAAGTATTCAAAATCACTCTTCAGTCTTTGAGGTGTAAAATTGACATGAGTATATTTTCGATTTTTATCGATTAAATAAAAATCTTATACAGAAAAAACAAAGTTAATTAAGTATTTATCATTAAGAGTTATACCCTTTTAAATACTTAACTAATTCAGTTTTTAAAGATAAAAGTCTAGTTGCTGTATTTTAATCAGCAAATAGTTATAAAAAAAATATACCAAAAAATACTATAGCAACTCAGTAACTTTCTAGTTAAAATTTGTATCAAATAGATATGGTTGCATAGATGGGGCATCACCAAAATATAGTAACTATGTATAAAACATTCATGTAGACATGAGCAAATAATCCTGCGTAAAAGCTTGGCTTTTTGTCGCTAGACATTGCTTATTTCCAGGTTTTTAAATTACTGAATATTTAGTGTTTAGCTTCATTGCAGCTTGATTACCCTTAGTTTGTATCTTCTAAGGGGCGAGTAATAATGCACATTCACGGAAATCATACTACGAGAAAATTATGTTTATTACAACACTGCTCACTGAACCAGTTCTTTTCTTTCGCATTGTTGTCATCGTGATATTGTCTATTACTTTACATGAATTGGCTCACGGCTGGGCTGCTATGAGTCAAGGAGATAATACCCCAGAAAAAAGTGGTCATCTAACTCTTAATCCTGTAGTTCATATGGGATTAGAATCGATAGTTTTTCTTTGTCTCACAGGTATAGCTTGGGGACAAATGCCTGTTAATCCGGCTAAATTTCGTTATCCTAAACTGAGCAACATTATAGTATCTGCGGCCGGGCCACTATCCAATCTGGCTTTAGGTATTTTATTTATTATTTTACTTAAACTTTTTGCTAACCCTGATAGTTCAGGAATTCTCAGTTTTGAGTTTCTTTATTTAGCATCTCGAATTAATCTGACTTTGTTTCTCTTTAATCTGTTACCAATTCCACCCCTTGATGGCTTTCATGTTTTTAGCGAAATTTTTCCCCAATTAAAGCAACTGCAATATACACACTTTGGAGTTTTTGCCATGATGCTTTTATTTACAGTTCCTGGTTTTGGTAGAGGGTTAAGAATGGTAGCTGAATTATTTATTTCTGTGACAGTTGGAATTTAATTAGCCACGTATATAGCTATGAAGGGTGTAAGATGATATCGGCAAAAAAGAATGCCACTATAATAGTAGTTGCAATGTGCTATTTTACTCTATTTGCGGGTACAGATAAATTAGGAGCAAGTCAAGACTTAAATAGTCAATTCCAGTATAAAAATATTTTAGTAATTCATCATAATTGGAGTAGTTTAAAAATTAAAGATGAGGAGGCATTTTTTTTAATAAAAACGGTCAACCAATCAGGTTTAAAACCGGAAAGTTTGAGCTTTGTGCAACAGCGATCGCTCCTGGGCAGTGCAGTTAATTTATTAATGAGACTGCTGATTATTATTGGCTGTGGAACTTTGGGTGTGAGAGGAAATTATTCTTTGATTCAGCGTTACATTCAAATACTGAATCAGGATTTAGTATTAATTGTAGGCTGTATTGTTTTATTATTAATATTTTGGACAGTAATTGATATAATAATTTTGTTTTAAAAATATTATTTATTATTATCAAATCTTGATAGAGTGGATTAAGCTGTTGCTAACCCACTCTACACGTTAATTAATAAAGTGGAATTTTTGGATCGATACTAGTCTGCTTGGAATAATAAGCAGGTTGGGCATATATACTAATGACACTATCACCAACTACAAAGAACTGACCTGCTTTTTCATACTTAGAAAACTGTAAATCAGGATATTTTTTTGCCAGGTCTATTGCATTCATAACTGGTGTAGACATTTTTTCTGGTGGCATGCCAACAACACCAATATAAAATACCAGAGGAGAAATATTTTCTTGGAAAATTTTATCTGCATATTGTTCTAACTTAGTTTTAGCATCAGCTAAAGCTGCCACCACTGTTTCTTTGCTTAGATTATGATTAAAAAATTTATCTTGCAACAACTGAGCCAAACTGCTAGCACCAACTTTAGATAACATTGCTACTACTATTCCGTAATTTTCGATACCTAAAAAATCATCAAAAATTACTTTCATAAACTCATCGACTTTGGTGATTTTGACACGAGATGATAGTAGTTTATGTCTAAAGGCAAGATTATTATCAAAAGCCATTTTAAAATTAGGCTTAGTGAAAATTTCACCTGTATATTTGTCATAAACCCGATACATCTTATCAAGAAACTTGTTAGCTGAATAAAACTTGCTGAGATTCAAAATGTCCTTACTACCGATATCAATATGATAAATGGTTTGTAAGTCAATAGTGCCATCTGCTAACGCTGCTTGGCGACTTGTATATTCGTTAGTTGTGGGAAAATTAAGATAGACATTACTAGAAATATAGTGGTTCTTTAATTCATCTAGTTGCGGTTCTACGAATATCTCTGATTCTCCTTTAAGGTGAGCAGCAATAATACTAGAAATTACCTTAGCTTTTGCTAACTCATCGAATAAACCATCAATAGCTGGATACTGAATATCCTCTGTGACTAAAGGTATTTTATCTAGTTGCAGAGTATATTCTCGATGAAAATCAAATTCTGCTGTATCTAAAACATCTTTGAGTAATTCCAAAACTTTTTTGCTACTGATTTTAATTTTTAAGCAAGGGATATTAATCTTACCGTTGCTAACAATTGTGTAATTGTTGAATGTATGTAAATCATTAACTAGCAACCCAGCCACTTCTAAAATCGGAGTTTTATCCTCAGATTTGACTAGCTTAACCTGACGCTTAACTAGCATATTGATTGTGGCAATATGGCGATTAAATTCAAATTTATTTATGCGAATATATTCTGCGTTATCTATATACTCTGTTCGCAACCAAGGTTGTATTAGTTCTCCATTGCTATCTCTTACGCCATGAATCCGTTTGATACCTGTTCTTTGATAATTTTCTTGCAAATGTTTGATATTGATAATGATATGGTTTTTGTTGGCTGTTAAAATTTCAATAACTTTTAACAGAGAAATCTGAGCATTATTTGTCATACTGCTTCCTCTTGATTAAACACAACAAATTTTCGGCTGATAATTACTCACTCGAACTACTTAAGCCATTTACTATCAGCACTCACGGAGAATAAATTTTTGTACAAGCTTTACGCGTATAGTACAATTGTATCACAAAAATGTCAACTTACGCACTTCTAACACCATATTTTTGGGTAAACGCTACTGCATAGCAAAGACAATTCAGAAACCCCATCTCAATCAGTTGCTCAACTTTTCAGACAGTCCCGATGAAGCAAGTTTCACAGTCAAGGGGGAAAAGTGTCTTTCCCCTACACCCCTATACCCTTACACCCCTACACCCCTTTCGAGTCAGAGGTAAGCGCGGAGAATTTATGCCTTTTTAACCTGTCTCTCATCCAGGTGGCTTATTCTAGTGGAAGGTGAGGAGAAAAAATTGAAAATTCAGGAATTTCTGGCTTTTTAAGTGTTTTCCTCAAAATAGCCTTGAATTATTGGATAGAAACGGTAACATTTAGGTCATCCCATGATTCCCAAGTATCAACCGCGATTCAATGGTAAGCTCAAACTGCTGCTGTTATTTATTTCAGTAGTCTTATTAATAATTGCTGCTCAACAATTGAACTTTGCAGTTCTTTTGCAAACATTAGTCTCAAGAGTGAATAGTTGGGGGATTTGGGGTGCGATCGCCTATATAATTATTTACAACTTAGCAACTTTATTATTCATTCCCGGTTCGTTACTCACGCTGAAAGCTGGATGTTTATTCGGCGTTGTTTGGGGTTCAATTTATGTGTTAATTGCTGCGCTTGTCGGTGCAACTTTAGCTTTTTTTATTGGCAGATATTTATCACGCGATTGGGTTGCTCGCCTACTAGAAAAATATCCTAAATTTAAAGCGATTGATCAAGCTGTAGCTCAACAGGGTTGGAAAATTGTCTTATTAACGCGATTATCTCCAATTTTCCCGTTCAATTTGTTGAATTATGCCTTTGGAGTCACACAAATATCCCTAAAAGACTATCTTTTAGGTTCTTTTGGGATTTTTCCGGGAACTGTAATGTATGTTTATATCGGCTCTTTAGCTACTAATTTAGCAACGCTTGATACTACTCATCAACTAGTTACACCAGAAACTAGAATGCTACAGTTAACAATGCAAATTATCGGTTTAATTGCAACTATTGGTGTCACTATATATATAACTAAAATCGCTCAAAAAGCTCTGGCGAAAAGTGTGGTGATCGAGGTAGAGGGTAGGGAGCAGGGGGAAAGAGTTAGGAAGAAAGATTTATAGGGTAATAAATTAATGGGAAATATATTTAATTACAAGATTGTTAAATTATTTAGTTTAATATTTTTGACAGTGGCGATTTCTTTGTTGGTGAATACGGATTTTGCTGTAGCCCAAGCCACAAATGATGTTAATCTCTGGAATCCTCAAACTCTTTTACGCCATGCTTTGCAGTGGATTGATAGTTTGGGAACAGTCGGTGCGATCGCTTTTATTGCACTATATATGATTGCTACTGTTGCTTTCTTACCTGGCTCAATCCTCACCTTGGGTGCTGGTGTAGTGTTTGGCGTAGTTTGGGGCGCAATTTACGTTTTCATTGGTGCAACCTTGGGGGCAACGGCTGCTTTCTTGGTGGGACGTTATCTAGCGCGGGGTTGGGTAGCCAAGAAAATCGCTGATAACAAAAAATTTGCCGCCATTGACAGGGCTGTGGGTAGAGAGGGTTTAAAAATTGTTCTTTTAACCCGACTTTCCCCAGTATTCCCCTTTAATCTCTTAAATTACGCTTTTGGGATTACAGGGGTTGCACTTACTGACTATTTTATTGGCTCTGTGGGCATGATTCCGGGAACTATCATGTATGTTTACATTGGTTCACTTGCCGGAAACCTCGCTATGATTGGGACTGAAGGTCAACCTACCAATCCCACAGCACAATGGATAATTCGGATTGTGGGTTTTATCGCTACTGTCGCTGTTACCATCTATGTCACCCGCATTGCTCAAAAAGCTTTAGAAGAGGAAGTATTGGAAGATAGTCAATAATTCTTCCCCTGCACTCAATCCCCAGTCCCCAGTCCAATCGTATCGGAGGATATCTCATCAATGTCTAATTCTGAGTTAGAGAGAGTTATTGTTCGCCCAGTGGATGAGTATAACCAGAAATTAGTGGCTTATGTACATCCGCCTAATTGGGTGAATCCTCAACCTGCTGATTGTTATGACTTGGTGGTAATCGGTGCAGGAACTGCGGGGTTAGTGGTAGCTGCTGGTGCGGCTGGCTTGGGTTTGGGGTTGAAAGTGGCATTAATCGAAAAGCATCTCATGGGTGGAGATTGCTTGAATGTGGGTTGTGTCCCATCTAAGACGATAATTCGGTCGGCGCGAGTAGTTGGGGAAATCTGGAATGCAAAGAATTTGGGGATTAATATTCCCAAACAACAAATCGAAATTGATTTTCCCACCGTCATGCAAAGGATGCGCCGCATCAGGGCGGGAATTAGTCGTCATGACTCAGCAGAACGTTTTTCATCCTTGGGTGTGGATGTGTTCTTGGGTAGTGGTCGTTTTGCTAGCAAAGATACGGTAGAAGTCGGCGGTAAAATCCTCAAGTTTAAAAAAGCAGTCATTGCAACTGGTGCGAGGGCGGCAAAACCAGCAATTCGGGGATTAGAAGCGGCGGGTTATTTGACGAATGAAACAGTGTTTTCTCTCATCCAAAAGCCGGAACGATTAGCGGTAATTGGTGGTGGGCCTATCGGTTGCGAATTGGCACAAGCATTTCGGCGTTTAGGGTGCGAGGTGGTGCTATTCCATAACGGTTCTCATGTTCTTAATAAGGAAGATGGGGACGCGGCACAAGTTGTGCAGCAAGCGTTAATTCGAGAAGGAATTCGCTTAGTATTGAATTGCAAATTAGAAGAAGTAGTGACAGTCACGGAAGGTAAGCGACTGTATTTTTCTGTGAATGGCTATCGAGATTCGGTAACAGTGGATGAAATTCTGGTGGGTGCGGGGCGTGCGCCAAATGTGGAAGGACTGAATTTAGAAGGTGTGGGGGTAGATTACGACAAGCACCAAGGTGTGAAAGTGAATGATTATCTGCAAACCACTAACCCTAAAATCTATGCGGCTGGGGATATCTGCATGAATTGGAAATTTACCCATGCAGCAGATGCAGCCGCGAGGATTGTGATTAAGAATACCTTGTTTTCGCCCTTTGGGTTGGGAAGGTCAAGACTGAGTAGTTTGGTAATGCCGTGGGTGACATACACTGACCCAGAAATTGCTCATGTTGGGATGTCAGAACGTCAAGCCAAGGAAAAGGGAATTGATGTAGCGACAATTAAAATTCCTTTTAGTAGTGTAGACCGAGCGATCGCAGATGGGCAAGAAGAGGGATTCTTGAAAATTCACCACAAAAAAGGCTCTGATGAAATTATCGGGGCAACAATTGTTGCTAACCATGCAGGTGAGATGATTTCCGAAGTGACAACAGCAATTATTTATAAAATCGGTTTAAGCAAACTTAGCAGTGTAATTCATCCCTACCCCACCCAAGCGGAAGCAATTAAGAAAGCCGCCGACGCTTATCGGCGTACACTGCTGACACCAAAGACTAAAAAATTATTAGGATTTTTAACTAAATTTTCTTAATTAGGGGTGTAGGGGTGTAGGGGAAAAAGATTTTCGTGTTTGATTATAAACCTTCAACTAGCACAGCGATGCACTAGGAACAGATGAAAACGCCCCTTACCTGTTCACTGTCACCTGTCACCTAACTAATCCCCTTGCGGATACTCATTCCATAAAGTGGTAATATCTCGTAAACTTTGGTGATTGCCGTTCCCCAAAATTAAATGATCTAACAACGGTATACCCAATAATTGCGCCCCGGCTAACAGTTGGCGAGTTAATTCAATATCTTCTGGACTCGGTTCTACATTTCCTGAAGGGTGATTATGCGCAACTATCGCCCGTGTTGCGCCTTGACGAATCACTTCCCGAAAAATCTCACGGGGAGAGGCTAAGGTTTCGGTGGCTGTACCAATGCTAATTACTTGTGTACCTAGTAGGCGATTTTTCACATCTAATAATAAGACAGCAAACTTTTCTTGTGCTTGCCACATTAAGTCTTGACTTAAAGCCGCCGCCGCGGCCATTGGGCTATCAATCGGTGTACGGTCTAAAGGACGAGACTGAAAGGCGCGTTTACCCAACTCGATCGCAGCTAAAATAGTTGTGGCTTTAGCTGGGCCAATTCCCGGTATCTGCATTAACTCCGCAGGTGTGACTTCTCTCAACACTGCTAAAGGGTCACGTTGATGTTTGCTTAATTCTTGTAAGATATATTGCCCTAAACCTACGGCTGAAAGTTTACCAGGCCCTTGTCCTGTGCCTAAAAGAATTGCTATTAACTCAGCTGTAGCGAGAATTTTGGGGCCATAGGTCATTAATCGTTCACGAGGACGTTCATTTTCTGGTATATCAGCAATTCTCAGGCAATAGGTCATAAAACAACTAAAAAATAGCCATCGTAGATGCAACTATTTTTATTTATCCCTATTTGCGATCGCAATTACCTTATCTTGAGTAAATCTTTAAGTTTCAACATTAATACCCCCCTTCTCAGAGGACTAGAAGGGAGACAGTCCTCAGTATGGTTCACCCTGCGTGAAGCTCTCTACATATCCAGCTTATAATTATGAGTAAAAAGTTTAAATATTGTCAATTCGATGTCTGCTAAAGATATTTTTCATGATGCTGTTAGGAAAGGGCTTGAAAAAGAAGATTGGGTGATCACAGATGACCCTTTGAGGATTCGCTCAGGTAGGGTTGATATGCAAATTGATTTAGGAGCGGAAAGAATCATTGCTGCTGAGAGAGGAGAAGAAAAAATCGCAGTTGAGATTAAAAGCTTTATTAGTTCCTCAAATATTTCGGAATTTCATACAGCCTTGGGTCAATTTCTTAACTATCGTGTTGCTTTGGAAGAACAGCAACCTGACCGTGTTTTATATTTAGCAGTGCCGCAGGGAGCTTATCAAACATTTTTTAACCTGCCATTTGTGCAAACCATTACTCAGCGTTTTCAACTCAGTTTGCTCATTTATGACCCAAACAATGAGGTGATTTTAACATGGAAAAAATAGAACAATATCGTACATATATTCAACATTTATTAAGTGAATATGCCAAGGGAAGTCCATCAGACGATGAAGTGGAAACACAGCTGGTTTTCGACAGGGAACGGGATCATTATCAGGTTGTTTACACAGGTTGGAAAAATCGCCGACCGATGTATGGTTGTGTTTTACATCTCGACATTAAAAATGGCAAGATTTGGATACAGCATGATGGAACTGAGATTGGACTAGCAGATGAGTTAGTTAAATTAGGAGTGCCAAAGGAAGATATTGTTTTAGCATTTCATGAGCCTTTGGTCAGGCAATATACAGGTTTTGCCGTTAGTTAAGTTACGTCTCATACGAATTTTAGATTCAAACCTTGCTTACCCTCACACCCCTATACCCTTACACCCCTTTCAAAGAGGTAGCTCTATGTAAAAACTACTGCCTACTCCTACCGTACTCTCAGCCCACATTTTGCCGTTGTGTTGCTCTACAATAGAGCGGCAAATCGCTAGACCTAAACCAGTTCCCCCTTGCTTGCGGGAATCGGAGGCATCTACTTGATGAAAACGCTCAAAAATATCTTCTATTTTGTCAATAGGAATACCTCTACCCTGGTCTTGTACCTTAAATAAGGCAAATGCTCCTTGAGTATCTTTGGCTGGTATTTCTTCTACTGTCATCCATACAGTAGAATCTGGAGGTGAAAACTTAACAGCATTACTCAAGAGATTTGTCAGGACTTGAATGATCCGGTCTTTATCAACTAACAATTCTATTGATTGAGAAGATACTGATAAATTAATTTCAGATTTCTGGAAAATCAATTGCATCAAATCAGCTGCTTTGAATAATAACTCACTAGCATCGACTTTTTCTTTACTTAAATTAATTTTACCAGATTTTAACCTCTCTAAATCTAGAATATCATTAACTAATCTTACTAAGCGTTCGGCATTATCTGAGGCAATTTGAATAATGCGCTTACCTTTATCGGAATCAAGTTTTACTAAACCTTTCGCTAATAAGTTTAACCCCCCTTGGATTGAGGTCATAGGAGTACGGAGTTCATGGCTAACAACTGAGACAAACTCATTTTTAATTTTATCTAATGCCTGACGTTTAGTAATATCTTCACCAATACTCATAGTACCGATGATTTTTCCTTGGGAATCTTGCAGCACTGTATTATTCCAGGCAATTACTCGTTCTGCTTGTGATTTAGTCAGCAGTTGGCTTTGATGGTGGGGATGTAATTCTTGTTCTAATATTTCTACAAAAAATGTTTGTATTTGCTGTTGCTCTTCCTGTGGGATAAAATCATTTACCCAATCCTTACCTAAAATTTCCTCCTCAGTATATCCAGTCAATTCTAAAAAGAAAGGATTGGCATATTCAACTTTACCTGTATTATCAAGTCCCACAACTAACAATTGCACATTTTCTAATAAGCTACGCCAACGACGTTCGGCTTCACGCAATTGAGCTTCAATTTTGGTCTGTTGATTAATAGTTGTGGTTAAAACATTGATTAATCTATGTAGGTGTGTGTTGGCTTGTGATAATTCAGCAGTTCGTTCTGCAACTTGAATTTCGAGTTCTGCTTTGGAATTTCGTAAAATTGCTTCTGCTTGTTTGCGTTCACTGGTATCTAAACAAGTACCAAGCATTCTTACTGCTGTACCTTTGTCATCATAGATACATTTTCCTTGAGCCGCAATCCAGTGAACGCTACCATCAGGCCAAATAACTCTATATTCCACGTAATATTCAGTTTTATGGTCTTTGGCATCCATCACTTTTTGGTCAACTAATGCTCTGTCTTCTGGGTGAATACAGGCGAGAAAAGCTTCGTAGCTACCTCCAAAAGTACCCGCAGTTAAACCAAATAATTGCTCTTGACGACTTGACCATTTGAGTTCATTAGTTGGAATATTCCAATCCCAAGTTCCCATCTGAGCAGCTTCTAAAGCTAGCCTTAAATTCTCTTCACTTTCTTTTAAAGCAATTTCAGTCTGTTTTTGTTGAGTGATTTCTTTTAAAAAAATCGATACACCATCTCCATAAGGATAAATGCGATTTTCAAACCAACGCTGAATTGATGGATAATATACTTCCAATTGGATAAAACTTTGCTCGGTGAAAGCTTGAGCATAAGCATCATAAGAACGCAGCCTAAATTCTTCGCTAACTTCTTGCCAAATATTTTTACCAATTAAATCTTCTGGTTTTTTACCAAAAATTTCTGCTGCTTGTTGGTTAATGTAGGTGTAACACCAATGAGAATCTAAAGTGATAAAAGCATCACTAATACTCTCTAAAATATTAGATAAGCGTTTTTTAGTTGTTTCCGCTTCTGCACAAGCAGCTTGCTCACGTATTACAAGCTGTGTCATTTTTTCTTCTATTTGCTTGCGGTCTGTGATATTTGTTAGTGTGATCACACTACCAATGATTTGGTTTTCTGAGTTGAATAATGGAGCAGCACCCAATAGTAAATTGAATTCGCTACCATCTTCCCGATTTAATGATACTTCTATGCCTTGATAAAATTGACCTTCCAGCAAACTAGATAATAAAAACTTTTGCTGACTTTCTGGTTGAGATGCTGCTGCCTCATGAGTAAATAAACATGATTTTATCCTTTGGAAACAGTCACAATAATTACATTGCAGAGGAAACGCTATATCAAATTGTTGAAATAATGGATTATTGACGCAAAGTTGCTGTGCTGCTTGATTGGCGCGAATAATTTGTCCATTTCCGTCACATACAATGATGGCTTCCGCAGCTTGTTCCAGAATTGAAGTTGCTAGTCTTTCGGAAGCAACAATTTCTGCGTTAAGTTTTTGTTCTGTTAAGTCTGTTACTACTAAGCAAGTCACTAATACATTGTCTATTTGCAGTCGTTTAAAAGACAAATACACAGGTAATTGAGTTTCATCATCAGCAATTAAGTTTAACTCGCCGCGATTAACTACTTGTCTTGCTTGTTGAAATAATCCTCTAAATACCTGTTTTTCTAGCGGTGCTATGTATTCTTCAAAGTTAGAACCAATAATTTTCTGTAGCGGCTTTTTGAGCATGGTTGCTAAATGGTGATTACAGTAAAGAATTGTTCCATACTCATCAAGAGTTATAGCTCCTTCGTGCATTTCTTGGACAAAAACACGGTAGGGATAATCAGCGTCTTGCAAGGTAAAAACTCGTTCACCTTGAGAGCTAGATATAACTAAAGCATCTACCTCACCCATCTTGATAGCTCTAAAAGTCTCTTCTAGAGTTTGTATTTGTTGACGTAGAGCTATATTTTCATTCTCAAGTTCTTGAAGTGTTTTCACTGCATCAACCTATGAATCTAAAGTCGGACATCAGAATTTTTTAAGCAATGTCTAAAGCAATAATTACTTTATCAACATTTGTCAGATCGCCAATTAACTTCTGTAAAGGTGGTGGCAGTTCTTTAATGAGAGTAGGGACAGCAAATACGTGGTCTTTTTCTAAAATTTCAGGCTGTTGGTATATGTCAATAATTTCCAGTTCATAGTGTCCTGGTAAGTATTTTTCACAAATATTTTTCAGCATTGAAATAGCACGCATGGAACGGAGACTATTACCAGCAACATACAGGCGAAAAACATATTGTTGTAAATCTGTTTTTGCTAGGAGTTTTTCAAAATCTTCTGTAGATTCTATAATCGTATCATCCGAATGATCATGAGTTTGATTGGACGTATTCATGGTTATCCTCGGCTTGCAGTTAAATAATATGACGTAAATCTAGCCCTACTAAAACCTTTTCAGTATTGGATAAATCTCCAATAATTTGCTTTACAGGTTCGGGGAGTTTTCGCACTAAAGTGGGGATGGCTAAAATTTGGTCTCCTTTCGCTAATTGGGGATTTTCTAGAAGATCAATTACTTCAATGCGATACTTGCCTTCAAGATGTTCTTCGCAAATTTTCTTGAGATTGGCAAATGCCTTTAAAGATTTAGGCGTTTGTCCAGCTACATACAATCGTAACTCCCAAAAGTCTATTTCTGTGTCGCTCAATTTATCTTGGTAATCTATGAATTCCATAATTAAATATAACCTTAATAATTAGGATTCAGCTTGACGTAATTTTGCTCTTTTTTGTTCTTCCATCAATAAAAAACTTTCTTGATTTTCTTCGATAGTAATTATTCTTTCAATTTCTTGCTTTTCTATTTCAAATTGGGATTCTATGGCTTTAATTTGTGCCTCCATTAGTAAACGTTTTCGTTCAATATCACGCTGTTTTTGCTCAATTTTTTGCTGACGAGCTAAGGTAGCAGCTTTGTCTTTAGCTTCTTGGATAATTCTAGCTGTACCCGTAAGTACCCCTTCTGCTCCTAAATAAACATCTAATAACTGCACTCCTTGATTGGTTAAAAGAAATTCCCGGACTTGATTAGAATGGGATGTACCGCGAGATTTCAGCACATGAATTAAACGGTTACGTTCGCCGTTAGTCTCTGTTGTTCGCAGTAGTATCCAAGTATCTGCTAATGAAGAAATACCTATTTCTGTATATTCTAAAAAAGCACTATTCCCTTCGTTTAAATTTGTAATAATTGTGGTAATGTTTTTGGTTTTTAGATAATCAATCAGGCGCATCATAAATGATTTAACCTGAATATCATTACTGCCATAGGTGAGATTAGATATGGGGTCGAGAATGACTGCATCAGGTTGAAATTCATTAACTGTACTGAGAATATTCACTAGGTGCATTTCTAAGCCGTAAAAAGTCGGGCGTAAAGCTTGAAATTTGAGTAAACCTTTGTTGACCGCCGTCTCTAAATCAATACCGATGGAACGCATATTGCGAATGATTTGATGCGGAGACTCTTCAAAGGCGAAATAGAGGCATTTTTCCCCCCTTTGACAAGTCGCATCAGCAAAATGAGCGCACAATGAACTTTTACCTGTTCCAGCCGTACCAGAAACTAAGATGCTACTACCGCGAAAGAAACCTTTTCCTCCCAACATTGTATCTAGGCGTTTGATCCCACTAGAGATCCATTCGGTTGTGACTGGATAATCTAAGCCGACTGAGGTAATAGGCAGAACGGAAATTCCATTTTCTTTAATTAAAAATGGATACTCGTTTGAGCCGTGCTTAGAGCCACGATATTTAATAATTTGTAACCGCCGAGTTGAGAGTTCATTAACGACGCGCTGATCAAGTCGGATCACACAATCGGAAACATATTCTTCTAAACCGTGGCGTGTGAGGCTATTTTCGCCACTTTCGCTGGTAATAATGGCGGTGACACCTTTAGATTTCAGCCAGAGAAATAGCCGCCGCAATTCCGATCGCACGATCGCTGCATTATCCAACCCGCCAAACAACACTTCTAGCGTATCGATGACTACTCTTTTGGCGGCGATCGCATCAATTTCAAACCCTAATCTAATAAATAGTGCTTCTAAATCATATTCCCCGGTTTCTTCAATCTCACTACGCTCGACACGAACATGATCAATGGCGAGTTTCTTTTCTTTAACTAGTTCTGCTATATCCCATCCTAAAGAAGCAACATTTTGTTTCAATTCTTCAGCCGTTTCTTCAAACGCCATAAATACGCCTGGTTCGTTAAATTCAGTCGCCCCCCGGACTAAAAATTCCATTGCCATCAGCGTTTTACCACACCCCGCTTTCCCACACAGTAATACTGGTCTTCCTTGTGGTAATCCTCCAAAAGTAATTTCATCTAACCCTTGAATTCCTGTTGGGCATTTGGGTAGCATGGTTGTTTTTGTTTGTGTATCATTTTTAACTTTATTCATGTTTCACCTAAATACTTATTGGTGAGAAATAACAATAAATAATCAGGACTACCTCCACTAAATAACGCTGCTCGCTCAGTGTTGTCCTCAGTAATTCAATAATATCTGTATCGTATTTTGCTAAGAGAATTTTCAAAATCAATCAAGTTGATAGTTACAGTTTTTATTACTATTTTGCCACTAATTATCAAGTTTAAAAGAATTTTGATCTGTTACGCTTTTAAATTACACAGCTACTCATGAGGTTCGTTGACAATCAACAGTCAAAACTAAAAAGATGTGCAAATTAGATGGCGACAGTTGATTATATTTCCTACTTTTGGCTAACTCACAAGTTATTCACAACTATTAGTTAACCTTATGTTGGGTAGTACGAAGGGAGACATTGCACCTCATATTAAATGAAACAAACATATCAAGAACAATTTAGCTAGATAGCGTTTAATCTAAGATTTTTTGCCTGAAAAATTACTTTCAATTAAGAAGAACGATGACAAAAAGAATTTTGGTAATTGATGACGAAGATGACGTGCGGGAGATTATTCAACTCTCCTTAGAATCAACAACAAGCTGGGATGTATTAACAGCATCTTCAGGTAGAGAAGGCATAGAAATTGCTCAATCTGAGCATCCTGACGCTATTTTGTTAGATGTGATGATGCCTTTTATGGATGGCCCAACAACTTTTAAGCGGCTACAGACAGTTGATACAACTAGTGATATTCCTACTATTTTGTTGACAGCTAAAGCTCAAAGTCGCGAACAACAGGAGTTTATGGATTTAGGAGTAGCTGGGGTAATTACTAAGCCTTTTCTGCCTGAAGATTTGGTGGTTAATATCTGCAAAATTCTGCACTGGGACTATATGGTCTACGCGAACCAAGCTCAAGACTCTGAAGGGGTGACAGAGAGGCGGAAGCGAAGGAAATAGGATAGTGCGACCGTTTTGAGGTAAAAAAAGATAGGTCAGGTATTCTCAACAAGACCTATCAAATGATAATACTACCTAAATTCTACCAAAGTTGCTTTCAAA
>DVDT01000101.1 GCA_015296085.1 Trichormus sp. M33_DOE_039
ATTAATCCCAGAGTCGTGAAAAAACCTGTATCAAAATTTCGTTCTAAAAAACCGCAACACAGAGGGACTGGACAACGAGTAGAAGCTCCGAAATTTCATATCACTAATCAGCTTTCTAGCCTTAACTGAACCGTATTGGTTTATATGCAGCAGCTAAGTCTGGATTAAGTGGATTATCTGAAAGATCAAGCTTCTCTTTCAGGGGAAGTTGACTTAACGAGGTTGGTAAGTCACTCAGGTAATTTTTTTGTAAGTATAGAGAATTTAGAGAACTAAATTCTCCTAACCAGTCAGGCAATGTTTTCAAGTTGCATCCTCCAGCCCAAAGCGTATCAAGTTTTTTGAGTTGCCGGATGCAATAAGGAACATTGTTCAACGGAATATAGCCTATAAATAGTTCTGTGAGCTTTGATAGTTTGTCTAAAAAGTTCGGAAAATCAATGAGGGGATTATCGCTAACAACCAGTTTTTCTAGTAATACTAGATTGCTAATTACTTCCGGTATTACTGCTAATTGGTTTTTAGCGAGGTAAAGAAATCGTAAATTGCTAAGGTTAGCAATAGCCTTTGGCAGTGTTTTCAATTTATTTGTGTTGAGATCGAGTGATTGCAATTGTGTAAGGGATGCAATCATCTCTGGCAGTTGGGCAAGTTCGTTGTACGATAGGTCAAGTAATTGCAAACCTATCAGGGATGTGATCGCCTCTGGTAGTTGGGTCAGTTGGTTGCCACTCAGATAAAGCTGTTGCAACCCAGTCAGAGATGCGATCTCCTCTGGCAGTTCGGTCAATTGGTTATCAGAGAGATTAAGTGATTGCAACTGAGTAAGATTTGCGATCGCCTCTGGCAGTTGGCTCAATGCGTTGTAGGATAGGTTAAGCTGTTGCAACCCAGTCAGAAATGTGATCGCCTCTGGTAGTTGGCTCAGTTGGTTGTCATGCAGGTTAAGCCGTTGCAACCCAGCCAGGGATGCGATCGCCTCTGGTAGTTCCGTCAGTTTATTCCCAGAGAGATTAAGTGATTGCAACTGAGTAAGGGATGCGATCACCTCTGGTAGTTCTGTCAGTTCATTCCCAGAGAGGTCAAGCTGTTGCAACTTGGTTAGGGATGCGATCACCTCTGGTACTTCAGTGAGTCCCATATTGCTCAGATCGAGTTTTATCACACCCTCTCGTCTTGCTTTTTCAATGTGCTGCTTGACTTCTCGATAAACCTTATCTCGCACCATGACCAAATCCTTTTTCTCACTACCAAAATCGGAGTAATAGCCAGATTTTCCCTGTAAAAGCCTATACAGAAAATCTCAGCCTAGCATTCTCATAAACAACGAGCAACAAAATGAAAATAGAGTGAACTACCTTCAAATAGTGATTTCGATAGCCTTTCTTCTATGAAATCTGCGGTTTGATTTGTGTAGACAAAACAGATTTAACTTTTAGATTGCTTGATGAGACATTACCTTTCGACCACGGCTATGAATTATTTTCTGCGATCGCCCACTTTTAACCCAAACTTCATACATTAGACACGCTGGGAATTCACATCATTGCAGGTATTCCCAAGAATGGTGTAATTAATTTAACCCAAAATTCTATGCTTCGTATTCGGATACCAGTAAATCAGGTACGTTTGGTTTACCCATTAGCGGGTAAGTCCCTGATAATTGGCAAGCATACAATTCATTTGGGTATTCCCGACATATGTTTGCTTCAACCTGCGGAGAAACTGCGATCGCGTAGGTTTCGATGTATGTGAGGTTTATTTGCTAGGCTAAATAATTATTTTCTCAATTAATGCCTGTAACGAGTAAGACATGAATCAAAGTGTACTCAACTGGGTAATTGTCAGGCAAAATATCCAATTATAGGATAACTGTATTAGTCACAGTCTTGGAAATAACAGTATGTCAAGTGTAAAACACACAATTGGATTGGTAATTTATCCTGATATGACCCAGTTAGATATCACAGGGCCACATCAAGTTTTTTCATTTATGCCTAATACTCAAGTTTTGCTGTTGTGGAAAAACCTAGAGCCTGTTGTTAGCAGTGGTTTAACTATCCTACCGACTACCACCTTTGCTGAATGTCCGCAACTCGATGTTTTATGCGTTCCTGGTGGGTCTATGGGAACTGTAGAGATGATGCAAGATGTAGAGATGTTGGAGTTTCTCCAAAAGCAAGCACAAGTAACTAAGTATGTCACGGCTGTGTGTACAGGTTCGCTCATCTTAGCAGCTGCAGGTTTACTCCAAGGGTATCGTGCAGCTTGTCATTGGGCATTCCGGGAACAGTTGGCATCGATGGGAGTAGAAGTCGTTCCCGAACGAGTGGTGATAGACCGCGATGGACGGATCACAGGCGGCGGTGTCACCGCAGGGATTGATTTTGCTCTCACTATTGTTGCTCAGTTATGCGGAGAAGATACCGCTAAATTTATTGAATTATTGTTGGAATATAACCCTGCACCACCTTTTGGGGTTGGTTCACCAGAAAAAGCTGGTTCTCAATTAACACAAACCGTTTTAAATATGGGCAAACCCTTAATTGCAGCCGCAGATACCGCCAGTAAAAAAGCCGCTTCTGTAATACAGGCAAGATTGACATAAATTTGGCAATAAACACCTAAAAATCTAAAATCATTTCTGTCCTAGCTATAGCTCACCATTAATTCCTGATAAATTTCAAGACGGCTTGAGGTGAAGTTAATCAATCTACCAAAACTGCGGTGAGGGAAATTATGGCCTTACGGGATAAAGTCGTGATTATTACAGGAGCTAGCAGTGGTATTGGTGCTGCTATTGCTACTAACTTGGATGCTGCCGGTGCGAAGTTAGTGCTGACAGCGCGATCGCAACAAAAGCTATCTGATCTGTGCAGCCAATTACAAAATGCGGTAATTCTACCTGGGGAAATTACTGATCCGGCTTTGCCTGGACAACTTTTAGAAACAGCGATCGCCAAATTTGGTCAGTTGGATGCAGTCATCAATAACGCCGGCATTATGCACATGATGTCTATCGAAAATGCAGATATCGAAGCCCTCTGTACAATGATTCGCGTCAACTTTGAAGCTGTAGTTCGCATGAGCTATGCAGTGTTACCCTACTTCAAAAAACAGGGCAGTGGGTTTATTGTCAACATATCAAGTATTTCTGGATTAAAAACCACTCCCATGACTGGTGTTTATGATGGCACAAAACATGCCCTCGAAGCCTTTACTGATTCTCTGCGGATGGAATTGGCAGGTTCAGGTGTTAGTGTCGCAACAGTTGAACCCGGAGCTGTAGCCACAAACTTGTATGATTCCTGGAAAGATCGTGGTCAACAAGGCTACGATGAAATCGTGCCGCATCCTTTGCAAAGCCAAGATGTAGCCCATTGTGTGCGGTTCATTCTAGAGCAACCAAATGGGGTGATTGTGCCAAGGTTGCTTGTTGTTCCAGCTACCTCTCCTATCTAAAGAAACATAGGCTTGAAATTCCAAAGTCATTCATAAAGTTTGTTGACTGCTGACAGTCAATAGTGATACCAATTCACAATTCGCAATGGACTTCTCTTCGAGACGCTGCGCGAACGTCCCGCTTCGCTAACGCAATGGACTTCTCTTCGAGACGCTGCGCGAACGTCCCGCTACGCTAACGCAATTAAAAAACTGAGATGCAGTAAAACTTTCAGGGTTTACATCTGTATCAGGTTTTTCGTGAAATGGTATGAGATAGTGCTTTCCTGTCGCCTTGCGTCGGAAAGCAACTATCGTTAGCGTAGCGGTAGCGACGTTAGGAGCGTCACCCATAAGGGTCAACAGTCAACCAAAAAACTAATTTGCTCTCTGCTCTGTTAGCACTTGATAAGCATAATTGAAATCATCATTGGAAATCTTAATTTCCGTTGGATCTGTCAGACCTTCAGAGCGAAAACGACGAATAGCTTCTACAGCCGCTTGATTGCTGAGTAAAGTTAAATCTGCACCGTTCCAATCTTTGGTCATTTCTGCCCAATATGTCAAATCCACATCTTGCAATGGTCGTCCTTGACAATGAACTTGCAGAATCGCTAATCGACTAGCTAAATCTGGTAAATCAACCTTCATCTGTAAATCCAAGCGTCCAGCGCGTAACAAAGCTGGGTCAAGGGCATCAGGTCGATTCGTCGCCCCAATCACTAAGATAGTGCTACCTACTTCTATACCATCTAACTCAGTCAGCAATTGTCCAACGATGCGATCGCTCACTCCCGAATCACCGCTAAAACTACCGCGTGCAGGGGCTAATGTATCGATTTCATCAATAAATACTACGCAAGGTTCTGCCTGACGTGCCTTTGCAAATAATTCTCGCACCGCCTGTTCACTCGCACCTACCCAACGACTCATTAATTCTGGGCCGTTGACACCAATGAAATTCGCTCTGGCTTGGGAAGCGACGGCTTTGGCTAATAAAGTTTTACCTGTTCCGGGAGGCCCCCACAACAAAATGCCTTTGGGTGCTAAAGCTTTCGTTTGCAGATACAGTTCTGGATAGAGTAACGCCCCTTCCACTGATTCCCTTAGAGTTTGCTTGATGTTATCCAAACCGCCAATGTCATCCCAGGCGATTTGCGGCATTTCTACTTCCACACTCCGCAGGACGGCTGGTTTGATTTCTTTGAGTGCTTGTAAGAAATCGGCTGCACTCACCGTCATATTTTCTGGAATCTCGCCGTCAATCGAAGGAATTTGACGACGTAAGGCAGTATACGCAGCTTTTTGGCAGACGGCTTTCAAATCAGCCCCGACAAATCCCACCGCCCGTTCAGCGATCGCATCTAAGTCAACTGTCTCTTCTAAAGGCATCGCACGGGTGAGAATTTGCAATATTTCTCTGCGTCCCTTCACATCAGGGACACGAAACTGCACTTCCCGATCAAATCTCCCCGGACGACGCAACGCCGGATCAAGATGATCAGGACGGTTAGTCGCTGCCAAAACAATCACACCTTGACTTTGGGAGAAACCATCCATCAAACTTAATAATTGAGCTACAAGGCGTTTTTCCACTTCGCCTTCTACCGCACTGCGATCGGGAGCTAAACTATCGATTTCATCAATAAAGATAATACAGGGCGCATTCTTCGCCGCTTTCTCAAAAATACCCCGCAATCTTTGTTCTGCTTCCCCATAGTATTTGCTGATGACTTCAGGCCCGACTAAGGCAATATAATTTACACCGAGTTCTTCAGCTAAAGCACGTGCCGTCAAAGTTTTACCAGTACCAGGAGGGCCAACTAACAGTACGCCCCGTGTCGGTTCAAGTCCCAATTTTGCCAGCAAATCAGGACGTTTTAAGGGAATAGCAATGAGTTCTTTGAGTTCTTTGAGAACCTCGCCCAATCCCCCCACATCTTTTAACGTATAGTCCGCAGAGCTATGAGGTGGGACAACCTCAGAATCGTCTCCATGACCACTATTAGAATTAGGAGTAGGCGGGGTACGAAAACGGCTAGTACCAACATCATTACCCATATTATTAGGACGTGGTATCGTCCCATAACGGGGAATACTACTCATTGGACGGGAGTTAATCTGTACATCCGTCTTAATTTCTCCCTTCTCAATCTTATCTTCTAAAGTTTTTACCAAATCTAATAATTGCTCAAATCCCTTGAATAATTCACTCATACAATCACTCCCAAAATTGACTAATAATTGGCGTTGCATAAAAGGATGATTTATTATTTTGTGGGATGGGCATCTTACCCGTCCCTTGTATCTCCGGGCAGGCAAGATGCCCACCTTAAAAGATTCATCCTGTTATTTAGCAAAGCCTAATAATTCAGCGTTTATTTGCAGTTAATTCCTCAACTTCAAATAAAAGATTAGCTGCCCCTTGAATTCTGGCAAGAGGCTCAACAGAGCGGGGTAAGTTCGGTAAACGAATTATGGTTTGCTCTGGAAATAAACTGCCATCAATTTTTCCCTCTTGGCTGTAGCGATTCTGCACTACATAACGCTGATCTACACCCATTTTTTTTAGGGATGCTGTTAAGCGAATGTGTTCAGATATAATTGCTGCTTCTGATTGAATGACTCCAACAAATTGAGTGTGTTGGGGATTTTTTAATTTTTTTTGTGCTTGGACAACTTGTTGGCGTAAACTTCTTAATCGTCCAATAAAATCCACTCTACCCAAAACATCTTGATATTTAATCCACAGTTTAAATATCCAAGATAACCAATCACTTAAGGCTGATGGCATTTCTAAAAATCGCATCAAATGACCCGTAGGTGCTGTATCTAAAATAATTAAATCTTGTTGATTACTATCTAATAAATCCATGACAGTCACCAGGGATAGCATTTCATCGATTCCTGGTAAAGCTTGAGACATAATCTGCCGCCATGCCTCTGGAACATAGGCAATATTAATTGTTGCGTCTGTTTGCGAACCTTCACCGCTAATCATATCTGCTAATTCCCACAGATAGTCAGCACGGAATTGTTCTAAAACTCTATTGGCATCAATTTCTTGCCCACTCAAATTAGCTGTTAAAGACAAAGGTTCATGCCCTAAGTTTTTACCAAAAGCATCCCCTAAAGAATGGGCTGGATCTATAGAAATCACACGAATTTTTTTATCTGGATGTTGTTGAGCAGAAGCCCAAGCTATAGCAGCAGCTACTGTTGTTTTACCAACACCTCCTTTCCCTCCAATAATGACTAATTGACATCCTTCATTCACGAAATCTCGAAAACTAGGTAAAACTTTAGTCGGCCATTGAATCTCCGGTGGCGCAGCTAGCTCTACACTCTCAATTTTTTGAATTTGGGATGCTAAAGCATCTAAAGATACCCCACCCAAGGGTTCTACTCTTTGTTGGGGAACGGTAAAAACAGGCTCTTTAATAACAAGTTGTAAATATTTCTTGAGGAGATTTTGCTGTTCAGCATAACGGTCTGGTTCTATTTCTGCATTTGTTAATACTCTATTAATGAATAAGCCAGCAAAAGGTACTTCTAGATTTTCTAAATTCTGAATAAAACGCTCAGTTTCTAAAAAACACATGGGTTCAGAAATACCTACTACCAAGCAACCAGTAAATTTATCGTCTTGCAGTAAACGTCTACCTTCTGCCAGTTGGGTTCTCATTTCTACTAAAAAATCATCAACTTCATCAGCAGTGTAAGAACCTGTAAAACTTTTGGTAATTACTCGATGTTTTTCTTGAAATAATTCTAGAGAATTTAAGATAACATCTAAAAAATCTTTTAAGCGCAATAAATTTAGTGTATGTCCAGAAGGGGCCATATCTACAATTACTCGATCTGCTTCTTTTTCAGCTAACAGGCGTTGAATTTCTAATAACCCCATTAATTCATTTAAGCCAGGCCAGTCTAAATCCCAAACTGGTGCTAAATCATCTCCATCTGCTAAACTACCCCGCTCAACCAGTAATTCTAAAAAGCAGCTATATTTGGCTTTAAACTCTAATAATAATTTTTGAGCATCCAATGCTTGAACACTCAAGTTAGGTAAATCAGCTAACGGTGAAGCAATACCTTGCACTTCTGTCAGCAGTACATCGCCTAAAGAATGAGCTGGATCTGTAGAAAGTAACAGAATCTTTTCTTGAGGAAATTGTCTAGCCCAATAACGAGCAAAACTGCAAGCGAGGGTCGTTTTACCAACCCCTCCTTTGCCGCTAAACATAACTAAATGTAGTGAGTCGTAATATTTCATAATAAGTTGAAAATAATTAAACAAAGTGATAGGGGGGAAGAGGTTCTCCTAAGATTAAATTCCAGTGAGGACAAGCTTTTTGCCAAGCCGAAAATTGCGCTAAAAGTGCAGCTTGCTCATCAGTATTAACTAAAAAATACAAGCGTACTTCTTCTGCTTGTGGTTGAACTATAACTGATGATTGATAAATTTCCGTAATGTAATCAATGAATTGATTTTTTTCCTCATTTTGTTCAAGACTAAAGCTTTTTTGAATTTCATATTGTTGCTTTTTAGCTAAAAAATAGTCTCTACCACCTCCCACTGTTAATTTTGTCGGCTCTGCCAATACTTGAGGAACTAGTTTTAAAGTATATTCATGTTTATCCTTGATACTTACTAGTTTTTCTAAGTATTCTCCGGCATGATCATCCATATGATTGAGCAAGATTTCATGGGAATTGAAATGAGTCCCGAAACGCAAAGGTAAAATTGTAGTTTGGCAAAATAGTTCACGGATGACGCGATCGTGAGCTAAAACCATTTTGATGACTTGTTCATCATTATTTTGATATGTCTCTGGGGATATGCCATATTCAACGATAGCTGAGAGATTAACCCCATTAATCAAAGTTATCTGAGCAGTATTACCTTTTGGTAAATTCAAATCAAAATTAGGATTTTTGAGAAAAGCGTAAGTGTAGAAATTTTGCGATCGCATCATTTTAACTAGATAAAGTATTTTATGTAGAAACTTGAGCAATTAAATATTTATATTGTCACAAAACTCAAAAAATCGGATGTTTAACCTATTTATTTACATTGGCAAAATCTTAGTTATAATGCTATCAATTATTCAGGTAGCTTCAATGAAAAAAATACGTAATCGCGGTGCAATTAGACCTAAAGTTACTACAATGCCTCGTAGTAAATCTGAAGCATCCAATCAATTAGAACTCTATAAACTAGTGACAGAACAACAGCGAATTAAGCAAGAATTGAATTTCATTGAGCAGCGGACTGTACTACTTAAACAACGCTTGATTACGCTCAAAACTCAAATAGAAGACACAGAAAGAAATATTCAAAATTTACGAGGTATAGAAGCAAAAAATTCTCCTGTATCGCGTCCACAGATATTCTTTGAATCCAACAACTACCAAACTTTTGATATTGAATATTGAGCTAGCACAGTAAATATGAGATTATTAACCCGCAAATGCGGGTTTTTAATTTTCTGATTTCACTGTCGGTTCTAAATTAAAGAGAACAGCTAGCAGAGGCAAAAAACTCATGATTCAGCACTCAGAAGTTAAGGTGATAAAACTAAATTTTCATTATCTTCATAATCTGTATTGAATTGAGGGGTTTCTTGGTAAATTTCATTTAATTCTGATGCTGCTGGCAATGCAGGTTGCAGTGCAAAATGTTCATCTTCTTCTGCTTCATCATTCACGTTTAATTCTTCTTCTAATGCTTGAATTCTTAAAAGTAATTCTTCCTCTTTCTCCTCAAACTCTTCTTCTGATATTTCACCCATGTCAAAGGATAATTGTAGACTTAATAATTGTTTATGCAAATTTTCTTGGGCATCAAATTCAGTATTGGTACGCTCTTGAATTTGTTCTCCAATCCACACTAATCCACTAATTGGCCCCATGACTGGAAATAGTAAGATTTTCCCTAGCATAATATGGACTCCTAAGCAGTAATTTGAGCAAATGTATAAGGTGCAGTAAAGTTGTTATAGCGAATGCGTAAACGTTCACCAAATCGATCATCAATTGCTTCTACGCGTTCGCTAAATAAAGATTCTTTGTCCCAAGGAATCAAAAAAGCCGCATTGTAAATCATGTCCTCTGTCATGGGGTCACTTTCGATTACCTCATTTGCTAGAGGCTTTAACTCATTAAAGAAAGCTTGAATTACAGATTGTTTGCGGGCTGCTAAATTACTTTCAATTAATTGCCCAATATGAATCACTTCCTCCATGCTTAAAGCCTTTCCCTCCATTTGATCACGCTGCTGCCTCAAATTGGGATTAGACTCCATCATGGCTTGCAATTCAGCTTTAGTGTCCCAAAAAATCTTGATGCTAACTTCTCGCGTGCCGTGCAATTTTTGGAATAATTCTTGTAGTCTCTCTTTGTATGGTTGGATGAGTTGTGTGATTACTGTGTCCCAACTTTTGACAACTAATCCAAAACGCAAAGGTAGAAGAGTACAGAACCCTTCTTGCATTGCTTGTTCAAGAACTTTTTCGTGACTGATTAAATTACGACGGGAGGCTAAATATTTCTCTTGTTTTGCTTCTGAATATAAAAAAGTTAATCCATCAATTACTTGACTATAAACTGGTTGAGAATCCAATCCTTTGATTGCAATTGTTGTGGGAATTGCATCAGGAAAAATTCCGTAGAGATAAAAACCGCAATCCATGATCATCAAAAATACTAACTTTAATTACAAAGGTTTTGCTGTCAAAACTAAACGTAACTTGGCATGAATGAGATTGAGTTGTGCTAAACCCAAATCTATCTCGCCATCTACTACAATCCCGGTGTTTAAAAGACGGTCTAGTAGTTCTAGCACTGAAGGTTGAGTCCCAGGTTCACCAGGATAATAAGAACCAGGTGATGGTAAAAGAGTACCGACATCTCCTAAATGGACATTTAAGTCTGTGGGATCGATCTCAAAAATCTGGCACAAATTTAAAACTTGTTCTTCTAACTTTTTCAAGCTTTCTGCGGCTTGTTCTAGTTCAGATTCACTGAGACATCCCTGATCCATGCGTCGGATTACTTGCGCTTCCATCAGCTGACGTACTAGTTCCACTACAGTTAAAAGTAGAGGAACTAAACCCGCTTGGCTATTAGCTTTAGATGTGATAGGTGGCAAATCAGGAGAGCTTTCAACTGGATTACAAACCATTGTCATGATGCCATCTACCTTTTCTAAAGTTATTGAAATCTGTGCAATCTTGGGGTGAAATTAATTTGATATTTTCAACAGTTAACTAAGCCTCAAGTTGCGAATCTTCTACTAATTCATTTAATTGACTGCTGACCTCATTCTCAGCATTAGTGGATAATGTAACGCTCTCTTTCAAATTGGCCGCCGTGAGCAGACGAAGCTGAGTTTCTAAACTTTCTAGCCGTTGATGAAGTTGTTGGTTTTCTTCAATTAAATGTTGAGATTTGCTACTGAGATAGGGGTCATTTTCCCACCAATTAATACCCATCTCACGGGCTTTATCAACAGAGGAAATTAATAAGCGAATGCGGATATGTAGCAGTTCAGTAGAAGCAATGGAGACAGAGATATCACCAGCAATCACAATTCCTTTATCCAACACCCGTTCGAGAATATCTGCTAAGGTAGAACCTTGCGTAGATGTGGAAATCGCTCGACTGGAGTTAGTTAGCGGACGTGTTGGCTGTAGTGGGGTAGTAGTCACGATTAATTCGACTCTTTGATGTTAGGTATAGTTTTGTTAATCACTAAGCCTTTTTGTTGGAGAGGCATAGGATTTTCTGGAGTTGCTTGTTCGTCTTCTGCGCTCACTGTGTCATCTGATGTGACACGATGATGTGATTCCTCTATTGCTTGTATGTGTAGCTGGTTGAGCAATTCTAAGAAAATAGTTGTGGCTTCGCTGGCAGACCAATTCGTGCGATTGAATAGCACATCTGCACAAATTTCTTTAAAATCTGAATTCTCTGGTAAGACCAAAATATTGTGTTCCCCACAAACCTTCGCAATCATCAAACAAGACCTTAAGCCAGAGGTCTTTTCCCCACCAGTTCCTAAACGAAATGCTTTTACTAAACGTACAATTAACTGAGCATCTTCTCTAGCAATGCCGGTTTTATGAACTAGGATCTCGATTTGAGTTTGCTCATCCGGTTCTGGCATATTAATAGTTATCAACCTATCCATTAAAGCGTCTTGCGTTGAATGAACTCCGCAGTATTCTTCAGGGTTGGAGGTAAAGATTGCCCGAAATTGGGGATTAACGTGGAGGTATTCTGGCTGATTGCTACTGGGAGGAAGGGTAAGAATTTTTTCTTCCAATGCTGAAAGTAAGACGTTGTTTACTTCAGGTTTAGAACGGTTAAATTCATCGTAGACTAAGGTAAAACCTTCACGACAGGCTAAAGTTAATCGAGAGTCAACCCAATTTTGCTTCAGTTCATCTTCGACTTTCAGAACGTTGTGAATGTAATTATCCAATAACTTTTTATGGGTGTAACCAGATTCACTACCAATCAAGTCAGAACTTTTAAATTCATCATCTCCGAAGACTAACATAATTGGTCTATCTAGACAGTTAGCTAAGTGCATAGCTAAAGTTGTTTTTCCTGTACCAGCCGGGCCGCGTAAGTGAATTGCAAACCCTGATGTGAGATAACGTAGTGCGCGAATGGCCACTCGCTCGATTGCTGGTGTGACGACAAACTGCCCAGGACGAACACGAAGAACAGCTCTTTTCTTATTATTTGCGGGATGATTTGTGGTGAGAGTCATAGATGAATTTGAAGTGAACTAATATTGTCAAACAAAAAAATTGAGATGCTTAGATACAATTTGTAAATAGATGTGTTATTCTAGGTATAGAAATTATCAATCAGTATCTATAGCTTAGTAACTCCTTCAAAATATAGGAGTTATTTATTGTTAACTAGAAGCATAAATCGAGGAATAGAGTTTAGGGGTGGTTCAGCTCCTTGCATTAAATTAAGCAATAGCTTAGGATATTTAAAGTTTTACATTAAAACTCATTGTTGAATTCGCCCCCTGGTCTGACCAGTTTTTAACCTGGAAGATTAGGGGGTTTTACTATCTAGCCAAGTCAATAAGTTCACTCCATTGTTGGGGAGCATTGACTAATTACTAAAATGTGCCGAAAACGCTGGCAAACAAATCTTGCCGAAATTGGTGCAGATTTTGCCTTTGTGCTTTTGCTTTCTTAGCTCTGTCCTTTGCTGTTTCAGCTAAAAAGTCGTAAGTATTATGCTCCAGGTCTTGGTGGAACTGATGCAAAAACTTTGCTTGTGCTTGTGCTTGAGCAAATCTCGCTTTGGCTGTTTTCGCTAGAAAATCTTGAGTTGTGTACTCAAGTTCTTCGTGGAACATACGCAGCTCTTGCGCTTGCTTTTTAGCTTGCTCTTGTCTGTGTTCTGTTGTTGCGGACAAGAATTCACGAGTCTCTCTGAATAGTTGATTGACTTCCTCAGCGATTGACTGATGCTCTTGCCGGATTCTTTGCATTAAAGCCGTCATGAGTTTCTCCGCAATATAATTACAATCTTGAAGGAACTACATTTACTGGATAATTGAGATTCAGCAAATGTAGCTCGCAGAATATCTGCTTTTTTCGCCTGTTCCTTTTTGATACTCTTGATTCAAAAGTATCAGGATGAGGGAATAAAAGCAGAATCAATATCAGGATTACAAATTAGTAATTCTGAGTAATTAAGCAGGCATTGCGGCGGATTGAGTTAGACCTACGGCTTCTGCATATTTCAGGTAGGTTTCTACAGATGCAATCACGATGCGGGCTTCAATTGCTAATAGTTCAATACCAACTAAAGAAACACGTACCCAAGCATCTACAACGATACCTTTGTCTAAGATACGATCAATAACTTCTGCCAAGCTGGAGGAAGAATTAGTTTTTTCAACTGCCATTGTTTTACACCTTAACTCATTGTTGATTCTTAGTACTGGCTAGGCATTTGCTCTAGCTCGTTACTGAATTAATCTTAGACTCGGCTCTTCGGTAATGTAAAGAGTTTAACAGGATGAAAAGTGTAAAGAAATGCAAAAAAAGTTACAATGTAACAGCAAAAATGTAAACTTATAGTTTGAATTGTATGTTCTTGCAATATTTTTTATTGAAAATGTCAGTTTTTATCTGAAAAATTGTTTGTTTTGTGAGTTTTTCTGTATATTTTTGTTTAAAAACATCGCTATTTATTTTAAGTAAAAGTTGCTTCGATTTAAGTAATAATACGGTTTCTAAATGTTTGGTGGTATAACATAGGATATTTTCAACAATTATTTTTGACCAAAATCATGTCTATAGAAGCTACTTCTGATCCAGTACGCCAAGGAGCGTTAGCCGGGCTAATTGCTACCTTTGTACAGCAAGGACATCCGCCTCAGTATGCTCAATTTATGGCAACTTCTATTATTTTTCAGACAGACTTAGATTTAAGAAATGCCCAAATTTCTCGTCTTTTAAATTGGTTGAAACAGGAACATGAGAGTGTTTATACATCTGCTTTAACTGTAGTGGAAAAAACTCGTGAGGAATTTGAGCGTCGCGTTCAACAAGATTGAATCGAGCTACTTTCTTGAGAAATGGGATGGTATTTTGAAGAATAATTCAGCAGTCAGTAGTGACTGCTGAATTTTTTTCTTGCTGACTAAAAGACAATGTACAAAATCCTCTCTAAACAAACTGCTTCTATGTACACCCGTGACGGTGTGCGCCTTGACGCAGATATCTATCGTCCTGATGGAGAAGGTGAGTTTCCTGTATTATTAATGCGACAACCTTATGGTAGGGCGATCGCGTCTACTGTGGTTTATGCTCATCCTACTTGGTATGCAGCTCATGGTTACATCGTTGTGATTCAAGACGTGCGGGGACGCGGTACTTCAGAAGGAGAATTTCAGTTATTCACTCACGAGATTGCTGACGGTGCAGATAGTGTTAATTGGGCTGCAAGTCTATCTGGTAGTAACGGATTGGTGGGAATGTATGGCTTTTCTTATCAGGGGATGACTCAATTATATGCGGCGATCGCCAAATCGCCAGCCCTAAAAACTATTTGCCCCGCGATGATTGGCTATGATTTGTATCCTGATTGGGCTTATGAAGGCGGTGCATTTTGTTTGCACACTAATTTAGCTTGGGCGATACAATTGGCTACGGAAACAGCTCGGTTACGAGGTGATCAACTAGCGTATCAAGCCTTATTTGCTGCATCGCGTCATCTACCTGTAAATCATCCTGAAATTTTGCAACAACTCGCGCCAGAATCTTTTTATCACGATTGGGTAGCCCATCCCAAAGCTGATCATTATTGGCAAGAACTCTCCCCCAAAAGCTATTTCTCTGAAGTAGACTTACCGATGTTGCATATCGGCGGTTGGTTTGATACTTATCTGCGCGGTACACTGCACCTCTACAAAGATATGGTAGCCCGCGCCACCACTCCCCAACATTTAGTCATCGGGCCTTGGGCGCATTTACCTTGGGGACGCAAAGTTGGTGCAGTCGATTTTGGTCAACTAGCTGCTAGTCCTGTAGACCAAATGCAGATTCGCTGGTTTGATCAATTTCTCAAAGGTGTAAATACAGGTTTATTAGAAGAGTCTTCTGTATGCTTGTTTGAAATGGGTAGTAACATTTGGCAAACTTTACCCAGCTTACCTACACCAAACCAAAAATCCTACTTTTTGTCAACCACAGGACTAGCCAGCATCAGAGAAGATGCCGGAATCCTCATACCCAACCCCCATTTCCTAGTCCTCAGTCCCCAAGACTTACTAGTCCACGATCCTTGGCGACCAGTCCCAGCGACGGGTGGTCATGCCGCAATCCCGGCTGGTGTATTTGAGCGATCGCAAATTGATTGTCGTTCTGATGTTTTAACTTACACGAGCGCACCTTTGACCGCAGATTTATTGCTACTGGGGGATGTATTAGTAGAAATTTGTTGTGAATCTGACCAAGATGGTTATGATTTGTGTGCTGTATTGTCGCAAGTATATCCTGATGGTAGTGTTTACAACATAACCCAGGGTTATTTACATTGCCAGGACGGTAAAAACAGCGTCACTAGAAAGATAGAACTGCAACCAATATCTATCAGAATAGCCACAGGTAATTGTTTGCGTTTGAGTTTGAGTTTAGCTTGTTACCCAGCCTATGCTATGAACTCCGGGAATGGGACTGTATTAAGTAGCGATAGTTTAATGAATGCTCAGATCATCACACTGACAGTTAATTGTGCAGCTTCTCAGGTTTTGTTACCAGTAATATCAAGTTTGGCGAATTAGTTGCAATCACTAAACTCTAGATGGAAAGCGCAAAAGCCTATCCTCTCCACTGACTTGAAAGGGGTGTAGGGGTGTAGGGGTGTAGGGGTGTAGGAGTGTAGGGGTATAGGGGTGTAAGGGTATAGGGGTGTAGGGGTATAGGGGTATAGGGGTGTAGGGGAAAGACACCTTTCCTCCTTGACTGTGAAACTTGTTTAATTGGGACTGCCTTGATTGACAGCAAACACTATCAGCTATCTTTTGATTTGCTAGCCCCTTCGTGGAGTGATACTAGTTGATCTAATTCCTGCTGCATCTGACTGACTACTAATTCATAACATTCATTGACGTATTGGCGATCGCTAGCAGCTGAACGTCCGTAGCGTTTAAATACAATTGGCGGGCAAACCCGCGTATGAATTTGTATAGGGAAGGGAATGTTCGGTAAAGGGCCAATTGCTAATCCCCAAGGCCAACCTAGATAAACGGGAAATACCTCTGGATCAATATTAAATAACCAAGGCAAACCCAACTCATGTAACCGTTCCATCAGCTTGTAGAAGTCAGCTAAGACAATCAGCGTATCATGCGCCCCGTAGGAAATTGCAGGTATAATCGGCACATTTTCCCGCAACGCTAATTTGATAAAACCTTGCCGTCCCGCAAAATAGATTTTGTTACGTAAATGATGGGGTCGAAACACATCTTCAGCCCCCCCAGGATACACCAGCACACTCGCACCAGAACGCAAAGCAGCGATCGCCATTTTGGGATGCGCCATAACCGCGCCAGTTTTCGCTGCTAATTGTGCGATTGGGAGACTGACTTGCCAAGCTTTGGGGTGCATCAGTCCATAAGCTGGTCTCTCAACACCAAAGCGGCGAAACCAGTCGTACATCATCATCAACATATCAGGTGCTGCTAGTCCTCCATTGTGAGAACCAACAATTAAGACTTTTTCCAGGGGTGGGATATGTTCCCAACCACTAGTTTGCACACGGAAGTAGTAATTGTAGAAGAAACCCAAAAAGGGCATGAGGGATTGGATGAACTTTGGATCTCGTTCGTCTAAAGACCATCCGGGTTCGGTGTTCTGGGGATGTTGCTTGGTTAACATTTAGGAATTTTAGCAGCAGTTATGTTGTGTGGGGAGTGGTGGAGGAAATTAAACACATTCGCCCCTAAGCGTTCCCGTAGGGTAGGGGCGCAAAGGTATGCTGAGAGTGTTTTGAGATGAGGTATTTTTACTTTTGCTTGATTCGGTGATAGGCTATCTGCGTCAGGAGTGTAGAGGTAATGATAATGAATAAGTTGCGGGTAGGATTACTGTTTGGGGGTCGTTCTGGGGAACATGAAGTTTCTATTAGTTCAGCACGGGCGATCGCTAAAGCCCTAAGTGCGGCAGAAAATGCTCATAAGTATGAAATACTGCCTTTTTATATCGAAAAAAATGGGCGTTGGCTAGCAGGAGAAGCCCCCCAACAAGTTCTGCAATCTGGTGTACCTCTGTTAGACACACAAAATTCTCCCGCGTCGGAAACACATGATCTAGTATCTCATGGCAAAACACCAGCCCTTGATCGTTGGCAATCGCCTTCTCAAGTTGCAGAAGTAGATGTGTGGTTTCCCATTCTGCACGGGCCGAATGGGGAAGACGGCACAATTCAGGGTTTACTGACTTTAATGCAAGTGCCATTCGTTGGTTCTGGGGTGTTAGGTTCGGCTTTAGGGATGGATAAGATAGCTATGAAAATGGCCTTTGAGCAAGCAAGCATACCTCAAGTAAAATATAAAGCCGTCACCAGAGCGCAAGTATGGTCAAATCCTTGTGTGTTTCCTCAATTGTGCGACGAAATTGAGGCGGAACTCGGCTATCCTTGTTTTGTCAAACCTGCCAACCTCGGCTCATCAGTGGGGATTAGCAAAGTGCGATCGCGGCAAGAATTAGAAGCCGCTTTAGATCAAGCCGCTAGTTATGACCGTCGCATTATTGTAGAAGCCGGAGTCACAGCCAGAGAAATAGAATGTGCCGTTTTAGGTAATGACCAACCCCAAGCCTCTGTCGTTGGAGAGATTACGTTCAACAGCGATTTTTATGATTATGAAACTAAATATACGGAAGGTAGGGCAGATTTACTGATCCCCGCACCCATTCCTGACAAAATTAGTCAAAAAGTTCAAGAATTAGCCATACAAGCCTTTGCTGCCGTGGATGCGGCTGGGTTAGCCAGAATTGATTTTTTCTATGTTGAAGCCACAGGGGAAGTCTTGATCAACGAGATTAACACTTTACCTGGTTTCACAGCTACTAGTATGTATCCTCAACTTTGGTCTTATAGCGGTGTTCCCTTTCCAGAATTAGTAGATCGCTTGATTCAGTTGGCTTTGGAGCGACACAAATAAAGGCAAAAGGTAAAAGGTAAACAGCAAAATTAAAGAGGCCTAGAGTATAGCTTCTGTTTTTCTACTCCCCCTGCTCCCCGCCCCTTGACCCCTGCCCCAATTTGTAGCCTAAATAGCACAAAAAAGTTACTATATTTTGAAAATTGGCTACGGATACCTGATAGCTCGCCCCTTTAGTACAATCTATTGACTAGAGGGGAAACAATCTGTAATTGATCATGGAAAACAGTCAAAGCTTACAGCATGAGCTAACCCAGGTAAACAGAACCAAAGCAGAAGCACAAAAAAGAAGTTCCAATCTTTTCATGTTCCTGCTGACACGCCATCCTTTGCTGTTATTGATCGGTTTTTTGGCAACGTGTCTAGGATCTGCAACCCTTGCTTTGTACAGCCTGATTCATGTGAGTGATGTGGAACAGGCTGAGTCAGAATCAGTCCCGGCTGTGGTGGAAGTACCTGTGACCACCAACACTGATATGAGTAATCCCATACCATTATGGATGGTGGTGGCGATCGCTCTCAGCTGCGCTAGTGGTTGCTGGGTGATTCTCCGCTTAGTTAACCAACCCAAACAACGTCCCACAGTTTCAAATCAACGTGTGGCTGCTGCTCGTCCATCAACAACCAAACGCCGCCAAAGATTAGCAAGGCAGACTTTAAAACCCCAACCTCTTTTCGCATCAGTAAAACCCTTGCCTGCGATCGCGCCACTGTCATCGCGTCAAGCATCCGTCATGAGCATTCTACCACCAGAACAAAAGCATCCATTAGATAGCGGCAAGGAATCATTAGCGGATTTAGTAGATTGGCGTAAACACAATTCTCTGTCAGCTTTATTGCAAAAGTATTAATCTCTAGTTTTCGGGGTCATCGAGGCGATCGCCTCGGTTGGGACAGAGCATCGTTGAACTTTTAGCTAGTTGATGAAGTTTAAAGTCTGAATTTTGAATTCCCCGAATGGGTTGACTCCTGCTCTGATACTATTTTCTGTAATTTCCTGGTCATCAGGAAAACTATTTGAATAAACATCAGACACGGTGAAATTAAGGAGGAGTGAAATGGGACTGAGCGATGGACTCTTAGACCCTAAGAAAAAGGCTATGGTGGTGGATGACTGCTGCAACATGATCGAAACCCAGCTAGCAGCTAAGTCTGGTATTAGTGGAATTGCTCTGAGAACTGCCTTTGCTGCCTTAAAGGGAGTTAAACCAGGGTATATTCCCTACATTGTCGAACAGCTACTACCACCATGCTTTAGCGCAATTGATCCTATCTGGAGCGAAGGTATACAAAAAGGCGACCCAGTAGCACATTTAGTTGCTAGTCGTTCTCACACGGCAGATGCTCTACTCAGTGTCACCGATACTAGAGTTAAAAGTAGCACTCGCTCGATTGTGCGTGGAACATATGAAAAATTGCGTGGTTCAGCTAAACAACATATAGAAGAAGCAGTACCAGACTTTGCTCAGGTGATTGAAAATTATACAAAATCCTAACAAAGAGGCAGGGGGTAAAGCAGTGAGATCTTCTCTGTAAGATGCTTTGCGAAAGACTAGAACTTCTCTCCTGATCTCCCCTATCATCCTTGTCTCACAAACCCCACGCCGGCGTGGGGTTTTTTATTTTGCATCACTCTCAAAAGAAACGCAAGGACTATCAACTTCCTGTGCTGGTTGAAATGAACTGCAAAAAATCACAGTGGAACAGTTAATTCCACTTTCGTCAGGGTGAACGCACTCTATTTCATCTTGTGCTTTGACATGAAAAGCACAATCACTGCACATGGTTTGACATGACATAGTTGTAAATACTCCTGAGAACCGATGCAGTTTTGTTGTAATTCTTTATCTTTAATTTAAAAAAAATCTGAGAATAACACTACCTATTTTCCATAAATTTGCTGTATCCTAGATTTCCTTGGGTAATTTTTTCAACACTAAGTTCATAAAACTTTCTTACGGATCTATATCATGATTCTTGAAGAACTTTATTATCTCTCCAAGAATCGACGTTTAGATTCTCTTTTTTCTGTAAATCTTTCAAACTGAGCAAAACAAATGGATATAAGACTCATCAAAAAATCAGAAAAACTCCTCATGGAGAAAATAAAGATGATGGAAGAGGCTGAAGAACAAAATCTTCCAACTGATAATCTTGATGTGCAAGAGCCAGTAGCAGAAGAAAAATCCAATCTATATATTGAAGCAAAACAACCATACTATATTCCGCAACGTGACTACCCTTTAGTTCAATCTGTGGGTAATTCTGGATGGCAAGTTTCTGATATTTGGCGAGATATCAGAGTCGATAATTTTTGCAATGATTAGTTGCATAAATTGACCCATACAATAATATGGGTTGATCAAAATAATGTGAGCAACTAAACATCATCTCTAGAATGATGGTCTTGATCACAGATAATTTTTTCTACTCATTTTTAAATATACAAAGAATTGTCCATGCTGTGAGTGTGAGAGGAATTGCTTCTAACACTCATGGTAGGCGATCGCTTTGTGGTATTAGGTTGGCATCAGACCCAGAAAAATAACCTATTTGAGCAAAGGTAAAATACTAAACTCCTGAAGAATACCCTCTGCTCTCAGCATAGCTGCCTTGCCCGAAGGCGAGATAAACTTTTAGATTTATAGTCATGAAATTTATTGGTGTGGATTTAGGTTGGAAATCTCAACCTAGTGGGCTATGTTGCTTAAAACTGGTAGAAGGGAAAGTAGAATTAGTTGATTTAGAACGCCAAGATGCGATCGCTCACATCCTAACTTGGATAGATAGCTGGGTAAAACCAGATGAATCTGCACTCATTGCTGTAGACGCGCCTACTCTCATTCCTAACGCTACAGGTAGCCGTCTTCCTGATCAACTGACTCACAAATACTTTGGCAAATATCACGCAGGCTGTTATCCCGCTAACCAAAATCTCCCGTTTGCTGAACGCACAATTAATTTTGGCTTAGAATTAGAATCCCGTGGTTTTATCCATGCACCCACCATCGAACCACAAACGCCAGGGAGATATCAAATCGAAGTCTTTCCCCACCCTGCCATAGTTCACTTATTTGGTTTAGAACGCATCCTAAAATACAAAAAAGGGCGTATCAGTGAACGCCGCTTAGAATTAATCAAACTCTATCAATATATTGTGGAAATTCTGCCTCAGTTTGAGCCTGCTTTGTGCATCGGTAGTTGGTTGACTGATGAAATTCCCTATACAGGTACAGAACTCAAAGCCACGGAAGATAAACTCGATAGCCTCATCTGTGCATATGTGGCTGCTTACTGGTGGTATTGGGGAGAACAACGCAACTTAGTCTTAGGCGATCGCACTACAGGTTACATTGTCATTCCCAAGGAAGCGGGATCTGGGGACTAGGGATTGGGGATTGGGTAAACCCCGTGCATCCCCTGTTCCCTACTTTACTCTGCCCAAGCGATCAATCTGGGTTCATACAGACTAGACAAGTGTGGGTGTTTAGGTAATACCCGCAAAGACAAGCCTTGTAAACCAGAGGTGGTGTAGATAATATCAGCAGTGTAAACGCTTAATCCGTTTGTATCCTGTCCTTGGTAATCCATGACTACGGGTACAGCGTTGACAATCTCGCCGTTGGCATCAATTGAGCCTTGATATAGTTCTACTTGCACATCTTCATTTGTTAAAGTTGTCAAGTCAACTTTAGCTTTTACACCAACAGTTTGATTAACTTCTATATCTGCACTTGCAGATACATCAATATCTTTGATTCTGATATTAAACCAGTGATCACCAAGTTTTGTTTTCCAAGCCGCTAATTCTTTGGCTGGAGCATAGTTATCGGAGTTCAAAGTATGATAGCGATCGCTAGCTGGGAAGTAAGCCCTTTGTGCATATTCCCTAACCATCCGCGCTGTATTGAAGAAAGGACAATTCAAGCGAATTGCATCTTTCATTTTGGCAACCCAAGGACGGGGTAAACCATCGACATCCCGATGATCATAGAATAGCGGTACTACTTCTTTTTCCAATAAATCGTAGAGAGCGTTAGCTTCTACTTCATCCTGGTAGTTGGGATCTTCATAGTTTTCGCCGTGACCAATTGCCCAACCTGTACGGACATAATCGGCTTCATCCCACCAACCATCTAGGACGCTGAGATTAGGCAATCCATTCATGGCTGCTTTCATCCCACTAGTACCAGAGGCTTCACGGGGACGACGGGGTGTATTTAACCAGATATCGCAACCAGCCACCATCAATCGAGAAATATGAATGTCATAGTTAGGAACAAACACTATTTGTTTTTCTAAGTGTTGTTCCGTGATGAAGTGATTGATGTCGCGGATGAGTTCTTTACCGGGAATATCTTTCGGGTGTGCTTTACCTGCAATTACGAACTGCACTTTGCGGCCTTTGTTGCCTAGTAAAATGCGCTTAATCCTTTCAATGTCTCGCATCCACAGAGTAGCGCGTTTGTAGGTGGCGAAACGACGAGCAAAACCAATGGTTAAAACATTGGGATCGAGAACTTCTTGTGCCTGGGCAATTTCAGAGGGGGAAGCACCACGATCAAGTAGATGCTTGACTAAATGATCCCGCACATACAGAATCATATCTAAGCGACAACGCTCATGATTGCGCCACAACTCTTCATCAGGAATTGCTTCCATCCTCTCCCACAGGGGGCTATCTGGTGGGGTTGATGACCAATTTGGCCCTAGGTAGCGATCATACAACTCTTGAGTTGATTTAGCCACACAACTCCGGGCATGAACTCCGTTAGTAATGGCCGTAATTGGTACTTCCTCTACAGGGACTTTTTTCCACAAACCTTGGAACATTTGGCGGGATACCACACCGTGCAGTTGGGCAACACCATTAGAAGCGGTTGCCATCTTTAAAGCTAGCACTGCCATACTAAAGGGGCCGGATAAATCTCCTGTATTTTCCCGTCCCAGTCCTAAAAATTGTTCTTTGGGTAAGTCGAAAATATCTGCATAGTAACCCAGGTAGTGCAGAATTTTGTCGGGGGGGAACAAGTCAATGCCAGCAGGGACAGGTGTATGGGTAGTAAAGATATTACTGGACATTACCACCTGTTTAGCTTCGGCGTAACTCAACCCCTGTTCTTGAATCAACATCCGAATGCGTTCTAGGGCTGAGAAGGCGGCGTGACCTTCATTCATGTGATAGGCGGTGACTTCATATCCCAACGCCTTCAACATCTGGACACCACCAATCCCTAACATAATTTCTTGGTGGATACGCATATCGATATCACCACCATACAACTGATCTGTGATGTCGTGGTCGTAGGGATTGTTTGGTTCAATGTTGGTATCGAGCATATACAGGGGGACTGTTCCCACCTGTACTCGCCACACCCTAGCGTATACCTTCCGCCCTGGATAGTCTACGGCAATCCGCAGTTCCGAACCGTCGGCATTGCGTTCTAGGTGCAAGGGCATATTGTAGAAATCGTTAATGGGATAGCGTTCTTGTTGCCAACCATCCACATTGAGATACTGAGCAAAGTAGCCTTGCTGATACAGTAAACCCACTCCCACCAACGGTAAGCCCAAGTCACTGGCAGATTTGAGGTGATCCCCTGCCAGTACACCTAAGCCGCCAGAATAGACAGGTAGACAATCTACCAATCCAAATTCAGCCGAAAAATAGGCGTAACATTCTTTTGGTTTCTGACTGCGCTGTTTCTGATACCAAGTGCGTTCTTGCAAATAGTCTTCTAATTGACGGGCGGCACGATCCATTTGCGCCAGGAAGCCTTCATCTTCGACCACTTCCAAAAGCCGCGCTTGGCTGATTGTACCTAGCATCAATACTGGGTTGTGGTGGCTAGATTCCCACAAATCGGGGTCTAGGCGGCGAAATAAATCTTTAGTCTCTACATTCCAGTCCCAGTGTAAGTTGTACGCCAACTTCCGCATTGGTTCTAGTCTTGGCGGTAGTGAAGGAGAAACGTTGAATGTGCGAATCGGCTGCATAGGTTAGCAAAGTTCCTAGTATAGCTATGGCTATTGTTGACTGTCTTTACCCAATGTTGCCAATTCTTTATACTATGTTTGTAAAATTGCCCTGACTTTGTTAAGCATTGAAATTTACAAAATTTGATTGGCTATTAGTTCATCCTAATGGTATTTCTTGCTATTTGCTCATCCTAAAAATTTATACTTAAATTCCGTAAAATTTAATGATTTTTTTATAAATTTTCAACTGTATAAGGGTTTCACAAATAATCATTAATTTTGTTTAATATCTTTTTAGGTTTGCCGAGTTAATGATGATCCCAAAATAATAATTATATTTATTGAAAACTTATATAAAATCTGGTATCAGTATCACACTAAATTTTGGGAAAAAGCGATGCCTGCGGCGATGCTCACCCTACAATCATCTAGATTGATGATATTTTTGATGAAATTTCATGTACCGAGTGAAGGTTGCTCATGGGTATTTTTGGTCATACTCAGAGCCACTGCTGCGGCGAAAGTCATTTCAGCTGCGGCTAAGTAAGCCTGTTTGAGACTTGATTTATTTTCCTGACTTTTTTGACGACGCGACTCGCGCTGTACTTTTCCAGATGCGATCGCTCTTTGCAAAAGAATTAACGCATCCACATCTTCAGAGTCATAATTTGACTGTAAAAGTGTGTTAATTTGGTTTTGGGCTACGATTCCCAAGTAACCAATGCTTAAAGCTTGTTGGGCGATTTCTTTAATTAAAGTCATAATTTCCGTCAAGATTGTGAGTTAACGGTGATATTTCAGACATTTAAAAATGCAGAAGGGAAGGTAATTTCTAATTGTCCATGAGGATATCATGTCCGTTACTGCTGTTTTGATTGTCTTCAAAATTTATAATGTAAGCTATCAACTACACATCACCCTATTGGATTACCTGATTGGGTGATTGACAAATTTGTCTTAATAGCTAAAAGAATCTTATACCTGGATTTTGGAGAATATCCAGGTAAATTAATTAATCAACTACTCAGGTAAATTAATGGCAGGATTACGACTAAAAAATCCTCTAGGGGAAAGTTTAAACCCAAGTTTGTGAACAGGCATTACCGGCCAATCTTCTGGTTTAGGTACATGAGTAATACCCATTGTGTACCAGACAACAATATCTTCACCCGTTAAAGATTCATTATCAGCAATATATTTTGGTAGACCTTCTCCTGGTGTAGCTTGATTGGGATAATTGCCACCAGCATACAATTCATGAGGCTGATATTTTGTCACCCAGAAATGATGGGTGGCAAAACCAGCTTTCTGGCGAATTTTTGACCCTTCTACTGGAAACAATATTGTATTCCCTCCTGGCATGAGCATATATGCAGATGCAGCCCCTAAAGTGTTACTTTTCTCTGCACTAGTAATCATCCATTCACGACTATGTTTAATATCCGCATCGCGAACGGCAGCTTTTTCGGTGGTTAATGGGGTATCTTCTACGACAATGGCATTTCCTAGAGGATTGTTTTCATCCATTGGTAAGCTGTTCACATTCATTTCCATGACGGAATTAGCCTGTCCATCAACATCCATATCTAAGCGGTAGTTGAAAAAGTGCTGATGATTTACCCCAAAGGTATTTTTTGCCAACATCCGGCCATAGGAATTATCAAACTTTTCTTGTTCAGCAGCCGTTCCCTGTGCCAAAACAATTCCTGATAAATCGTTTTCTACTTCAATACTTCCGTCTTGATGGAAAATCCAATTAATGCTGTAGTCATAGTTGTCAATAGCAGCCGTCATCGTCAAGACTAACTCGCGATCGCGGCGTACGTCATTCCGTTGAGTATTATACTCGTAATGCTTCCAAAGGATGCCGCGATCGCGCTCGTAAATTCCCACCACTCCCGGCATTGTATACGGTTCACCCTCTTCATTGGCAAACACAGCATCAAGTAAAACCCCATTTTCGGGGACTTCCTTTCCCATCTCCATTGTGTTGGCGAGTAATCCCAGATTATATTCCCCCACATCAAAAGCGTTTCTAAATGACCAAGTGGGGTTAGGATCGCCATAAGGGACTACCATTTCCGATAAACCTGCGCGGTACAGCACAGGACGTTCATTTTCGCCGTCTTGATAAGTGACTTGATACAGCACCAGTCCGCTACGGGGGTGCATCATGTAACGAAATTTCCAACCTTGCCAAGTGATTTCATTACCCTTGATTTGGAAAGTTTTGCCATTGGGTTGGAGGATTTTTAAAAGTTTTGGCGGGGATAGAAGTTTACCTAAAGACTGTAAATCATAGTTCCAATTAGTTTGAGAGATGGGAACTATACCTTGGTCAATAAAACTGCTAACTGTGTTGGTATTTAAATTAACAGTCGCTAGTACACCCTCAATGGGACTGCCATAATAATTCCAATTGTTACCCCTGTAAAATAATAAAGTCCGACAAATCCGACTACCTGTGGCGGCTTCCGCTTCACTTAAAATTCCCGCCGCCCAACAACTAATCTGTACTTGATTGAAATCTGTAATTCCCCGCTTTTTCATTGCTGCTTGCCATCGGGGGTCAGATTTGACTACCTGCCTAGCGATTTCGTATTCTGAGGACAGAATAGACGGTTGGACATTGAGAATCTCTTGCCATGATGCGATTTTTTGAGTTTTGAGGTCAACTGTAGCCTCATAGGTTTTGTTTTGCACTCTCTCATAGACTACTAAAAAAGCTTGGCGTGTAAATGGTTGACCTGGTGTAAATTTCAAAACCTCGGTTTTATCTGGTTCAGCTAGAGTAATCAGGGGGAAAGCCGCCATATCAGTTAAAGACTTTTCCTTTCTAATCACTTCTACAGCTGTTTTAATTTCTGCTTCTGTTAACGCTGTAAGGGGGTGAGTAATTGCTGGCTGTTGCGCTGCAAGTGTCCCCATGAATTTCAGTGAGAGAGCGAAGCAAAGAATAATGGTAACAAGTAAACAAAAGAATAATCGGATTCGCTTATTCATTCTTGAGTATCTGGAAACAACTTGATTGTTATTTATTTCCAGAAATCAGATAAAAAACAGAATTGTGCGTCAATTAGACTGTGTCTATACCAAAGAAAGTGGGAAGTAAGCTCTCCACCTAGTTGCAAAAGATCGTTACAATACTCGCAAAAGCCCAAAACTAAGAAAATTCAGCCTTTAATTTTTTACTTTAGTTGCCACAACCCAGTGAAATCAATGTTCTTGAGAGCCAGTGCGGTGTATCTCTATTGCAAAGTATAGGCTCCCAAAATTGCGATCACTGCTTTTATATTGATAAGTAATTATTATTGATATATAGGGATTGGTACTAAAAACTTTGGTGTGCCTGCATAATAAAGTAAAAACTTGCTTATTAATAAAAACGCAATGAATAATAGCAATGAGTATAGTTTTAAGAGCCAAAAGCCTATATCTAGACTGGAATTAACAATTCAAATTATCTTGCGAAGTATGGCAATAGGGCTAATATCTGGCGGTATACTGGGTGCGCTTTTTGGCTTTGTCTTTTTTGTTTGGACTGGAACAGTTGGGGCGGTATTAGGTTTAGGACTGGGGTTAGTTAATGGAATATTGCTGAGTTTAATAACCTGTCTATTCTTTTATCCACTAAAGTCTCTTCGACTCTATCATGTGATTGTCAAGGTTATTAGTGCTTCTATAGCTGGAGTCGGAGTAGCAAGTTTTGGCCCTTGGTACTTTTCCTCCAATTACATGACACCCTCTTCAGGAGTTTTGATTGGTTTTAGCTCTGTAATTGCATCTGTAGTTGCTGGATTCGCAGGATGGTTAGCAGGAAAAAACATTTTTCAATGGTATGAACAAAAAAATCAAAGAGAAAGACGAAAATCAACTCTAAAGGCGACGCTGCATGATACTACTACACTAAACACAGCAGAACAGCATTTAGAAGATAGCCTGTGGTCTAGAAATTTAGGCTGGATATATCTTGGTCTAATTTCATTTCTGTGTTCTTTTCGAGGGCAAATGCTTTTGCAATTCATAGTCTGTGGAAATCAAGATGTACGTTCTTGCCTTCCTTCTCCTCGTCTTTATACATCAGTAATAGCAGGCTTTAAAGTAGTCATTCCTACAATTTTAGTAATTATTCTGATATTAAATTTAGTTAAAATTCTATATAAGAAACACAAGAATAAGCTTACAAGCTAAATAATGAGTGTCCGCTACTATAGGAAAATTTTAGAAGGGATTGAAGTTTAAATGAGAAGCTTAGGGGAACAGACATAGCATAGATAACACAAAGGCAACGACCTCGACCGAGCAAGGAAGTTGTGACATAATGGCGGCTCAAAGCCTTAACAGAGATTACTTTTAGATATTCATTAAATTTTTTTTCTTACTCGTTTGTTACTTGATATTAATTTAAGAGCGATCGCCTTTACCAAATTAAAAGCGATCGCCCCCCAAAGTTTCTACTGACTACGCAGCCACCAACCGACGCAAAGATTCAGCACGACGTTTAGCTGTAGCGTTATTTGGTTGAAACTTGAGTGCTTCTTCGTACATTTGCAACGCTTGAGCATTCAATTTCTTCCGCTCATAAGCATGACCCAAATTATTTAGTGCTACCACATAATCCGGTTTCAATTTCAGAGCTTCTTTGTAATGACGGATCGCTAAGTCATACTGATCTTGGGCAAAATAAGCATAACCTAGACCATTGTAGATAGGAGCAGTATTTTCTTCTCCTTCTTCCTCAGCAGACTTGAGTGCTTTTTGAAACAATGGTATCGATTGGGTAAACACTTTTTTCTCAGAATAAATACAAGCTAGTTCGTAATATTCCTGAGTCGTACCCTTTTCTTTACTCAACTTGTTTCGCAACCGCGATAACGAACTTTCGCGTTTACGAGTTTTGAACAGCTGGCGGAAAACACTCACAACTGCGAATGTCAGTAAACCCACCAAAACAGAGAGATAAACAACCGCTAGACTGTTATCCATTACCTTCAAATACAAATATTAAAGTTGCTTCTCTATCTATTATCGGTCTTATTGGGAGTGCTGTTAGCGGTAGTGGAACGTTGAGTAGGGTGCTGAGTAAAGACAAGCGAGAGAAATTATTAAACGATGATGGAAAGCGAGAAACTTTTAGCAGGGAAAGGTTGAGATGACCATCCCTGTTAAAAGTTTCCTCACACCAGTCCAGTAGGTTAGGTTGACGTAAGGAAAACCAAGACCATATCAAACGCACTTCTTTGGGTCAGACTGCTACGGATTGAAACCTCTTATGCTTTTTACAGAAGACGCTAACTTTTTACGCAGACCTACGACAACACCAAGTCCAGCAATACTGAAGAGTGCTTGAATGCTAGATGGTTCAGGAGTAGTTCTAGGAGTAACTGTAATTTTGGCGTAGAGGGAAGCGGTATCTGTTTCACTTTCCCGAACACGGAATTCGTTAACTAAGGTAGTCCCACCATCCTTACTGAAACCAAGTAACTGTAAAGTATAGTCTTGCCCACCAAAGTTAAAGTTAGTGCTGCTAAAACTATTAGGTGGAAAAACAAAATCGGCATTTTCGTCTGGAGTACCATTGTTATCAGTACTAATTAGATTAAACGAAAAATTAAAATTCTCATTTAATCCTGATGGATCTGTAAAAGCCAATAAAACATCTAATGGTACAGACTCAGGGGTTGTTCCTATTGTAGTTGTGCCGTTGAAATAAGTTAAATTACCAATTTGAAATGGAGTATCGAAGTTTGTACTGAAGGCATTACCGACGAAATTTAGATAGTTAGCTCCTGTACCAAAACTAGCAGCATCTCCCCATGTGAATGTATCTGTACCTACTCCACTGTATACAATACTAGCAGTAGAAGGGATGGGAGTTCCCCAAGTACCACTGGAATTGCCAGTGAAAGGCGGAGCAGCTTGTACACTGTTTGCTAAAGCGAGAGATGCCAAAGCAGTCAATGTAGTTTTTGTTGCAACACTAGAGAAATCTATTGCCATAATTTGCAGTTCGGCTACATAAATGTATGGATACAAAAAACTCTATAGCCACAACATATAGCAATCCTCAGCGAAAAGTTAGCAGATAAAGAGAAAAACGACCATTTATAAGTATTTCGGACATTTTATCTCTCATTAGGTATTCAGTCTTGCTATATGATGTTGATGTATTAAATATCTCTATAGATGTGAAATATCTTATCTGAAATGGGTTTCTTTGTACGTGAAATTACGTTAATTTTTTTAAGATTTAGTGAGGATAGAATTTCTACTATTAAAAGATAAAAATATATGGAGTAATTCTGAGAGATTAACACCTGATGTGAATTAGGAAATCCTTCTATATCCAAAAAATAGCCTATGCTTAGAGCTAATGAGACTCGGTAGGGGCGGGTTCACCTGGATCATCGTTAATTGTTCATGATATTTGATTAACCCGCCCCTACAAATGCCTACGGAATATAAGATTTTAATTCACATTAGACGTGATTATTGATCAAGTAACTCTCTTCCGTTGATGTTTTTCACGAATAATACTTATATTTCTTGTATAAATAATTTCATGATCACCACAATTGATTGATCGAATTTGTGAATTTTGAATTCAGCGCAAAGTTATGAGACTAATCCCCAATATTTGATGCGTTCTTTGAGCCAGCCTTTAGCGATGTAACTAGCGATCGCTTCATTCACTTTTCTTCTAAACTCATCGTACTGCAATCCTTTGGGCATGACTACAGATAAAGGTGCAGTTGAGAGTTTTGTGGGTAGTATGCGGTATTGGGGATTTTGTTGTACCCAACCACTCAGCACACTAGCATCAGCGGCAAAGGCTACGACAGTATTATTTTCTATTTGCTGTTGCGCTTCTATGTAAGAATCTACTCCTACTAATTCCGCTTCGGGAATATAGTACCGGACTTCAGCGATGGTGCTGGAGTGATTTAAGACAGCGATTTTCTGCTTTTGCAAATCGCTGATTTTCTGTATTGACGCATCTTTAGTAATTAAAACCGTGCCATCAAAGTAATAAGGGACACTAAAACTTACTAAACGTGAGCGTGATTCTGTAGCTGTTACCCTAGCGATCGCCATATCCACTTGATGATCGTAGACTGCCGATAAGCGATCGCGATTCCTGACTGGCTGGAATTTCACAGAGTCGGTTTTTCCCAATAAATCAGCGGCTAGACGCTGTGCTAAGTCAATTTCTAACCCTTGCAGTTTGCCATCAGCATCTTTAAATCCCAGAGGCGGCGTATTATCTTTTACAGCTACAGTCAAATAACCCCGCCGTTGAATTTCTGTTATAGGGGCGGCAGATGCAGCCAATCCTGTGCTAAAAAACACGCAAAAAATACAAATAATGGTGGCGGATAATACCAGATGTAACTGCCTAATTATTTGCCATTTGTTACATCTGTTATTCATCCGGTTTCACCTTTAACCTTGAACTTGACTGGCTATTTCCACTACTTTACTGAAGCTAGCAGGATCGAGGACTGCTAATTGTGCCAACATTTTGCGATTGAGTTGGATGTTAGCTTTTTTCAGGTTGCCGATCAAGCGGCTGTAGCTTAAGCCATGTAATCTAGCAGCAGCATTAATACGGGTAATCCACAGACTGCGGAAATCGCGCTTTTTCTTTTTGCGATCGCGGTAAGCACTCCGCAGTGCTTTCATTACCTGTTGGTTAGCGGTTCTAAACAAAGTTGAATGAGAACCACGGAAGCCTTTAGCTAGTTTGAGAATTTTATTGCGGCGTTTACGAGCAACGTTACCGCGTTTTACACGGGTCATATTTTATTCCTAAAGAACGAATTTACAAATAAGGAAGCATCAAACGCACGTTTTCTTCGTCGCGTTCATTGACAATTGCCATTTTAGACAGACCCCGTTTCTTGTTGGTGGTCTTGTGTTCTAACAAGTGGTTTTTGAAAGCTTTGCGGCGCACAATTTTACCGCTACCAGTGGCGCGGAATCGCTTTGCTGCGGCTTTGCGTGTTTTGAGTTTAGGCATGAATTGGCTCTAATTCGACACAATCCCTCATTATATACTACTCAAACCACGTTGGAAGCACTAACAACACTTCAAACATTCACAGCTAAAGGCAAAGAAGAATTGGAGAAAGGCAGAAGGAACAATTAGTCTCACCTTGACAAATGCTAGAACAGCTACATTGGCAACACAGGAATACTTTCAGGGAGATGTTAACGTTGTATTTCTTATACTCTAATACAATAGAGAAGAACACAAAACTTACCTAACATCTAGCTAACTCAGCAATTGCCCATGACCACTTCTAACCGCCGCTATCACATTACTACTTTCGGTTGCCAAATGAATAAAGCCGACTCAGAACGCATGGCTGGCATATTAGAAGACATGGGTTTTGAGTTTTCCGAAGATCCCAACAACGCAGATGTCATTCTCTACAATACTTGCACCATTCGGGATAATGCCGAACAAAAAGTATATTCTTATCTTGGTAGACAAGCCAAGCGCAAACACGAACAACCCAATTTAACCTTAGTTGTTGCTGGCTGTGTCGCCCAACAAGAAGGTGAAGCACTGCTGCGGCGAGTCCCAGAATTAGATTTAGTCATGGGGCCACAACACGCCAACCGCCTCAAAGATTTACTAGAGTCAGTCTTTGCCGGGAATCAAGTTGTGGCGACAGAAGCAGTCCACATCATGGAAGATATTACTCAAGCGCGGCGGGATAGCACCGTGACAGCTTGGGTGAATGTGATTTACGGCTGCAACGAACGCTGCACCTATTGCGTAGTTCCTGGCGTGCGCGGCGTGGAACAGTCCCGCACACCGGAAGCTATCCGCGCCGAAATGGAACAATTAGGACGGCAAGGTTACAAAGAAATTACCCTTCTAGGTCAAAATATTGACGCTTACGGACGAGATTTACCCGGTACAACACCAGAAGGAAGACATCTGCATACCTTCACTGATTTACTGTATTACGTCCATGATGTGCCGGGAGTAGAGCGGATTAGATTTGCTACTAGCCATCCCCGTTATTTCACCGAGAGATTAATTAAAGCTTGCGCAGAATTGCCCAAAGTTTGTGAGCATTTTCATATTCCCTTCCAGTCTGGGGATAACGAACTATTAAAAGCAATGGCGCGAGGTTACACCCACGAAAAATATCGCCGGATTATTGACACAATTCGTCAATATATGCCAGATGCGTCAATTAGTGCTGATGCCATAGTGGGTTTTCCTGGCGAAACGGAAGCACAGTTTGAAAATACCTTGAAATTGGTAGAAGATATCGGCTTTGACCAATTGAATACGGCTGCTTATTCTCCCCGTCCTGGCACACCTGCGGCGTTGTGGGAAAATCAGTTGAGTGAAGAAGTGAAAAGCGATCGCCTACAAAGATTAAACCATTTAGTGGGTATCAAAGCAGGCGAGCGATCGCAACGTTACATGGGACGCATCGAGGAAGTGTTAGTAGAAGACCAAAACCCCAAAGACAAAACCCAAGTCATGGGACGCACACGCGGTAATCGTCTCACTTTCTTTACAGGCGATATTAATGAGTTAAAAGGGCAATTGGTGAAAGTAAAAATCACCGAAGTTCGAGCTTTTAGCTTGACTGGCGAACCCATAGAAGTGCGTCAAGCTGTGCCGGTTTAAAGGAATTGACACCACACTAAAATTAATCACTTGCGGAGTTCTATTGAATGTCAGACTTATGACAAAGAATCACAGTCAACCTTAGACAGTGTGGTGATCGTCCTTGTATTCGCGGTATGAGAATCAGAGTATTAGATGTGCTTGATCTGTTTGCTGCGGGACTGAGTGCCGAGCAAATTTTAGCATAAATGCCCGATTTAGAGATAGATGAACTGAAAGCAAGACTCACATACGCTGTTGTGTGAAATCTTTTCGTCTAGTAACCTCGTTAAACTAGAATCTTCTTTGGAAATGCTAATAAAATGTTGATTTAGCATCTATATCTTTGTTTTTCTAAAATGAAGCGTTCTTCCTTGTCAATGCCTACGTTTGATGTAATGCTTTTGCCTGCTATCAAAGCTCTACAAACTCTAGGTGGCTCTGGTACAACTGAAGAGATATACGACAAGGTTGTTCAGATTTTGAACTTGCCTGACAAGGTTCTAGAAATACCGCATGGTAGTACGTCACAAAGTGAGGTTGAGTATAGACTAGCTTGGAGTCGCACTTATTTAAAGAAGTATGGACTGATAGAAAACTCAGCACGGGGTATATGGTCTTTGGTATCAACTTCTATCAACTTAGACGATTTGGATGCTAAAGAAATTGTCAAAGCCGTTCGTGAAGCAGAAAAAATTAAACCAATACCAACAGAATCTTCTGATGAATCAATTGTGCCTACAGCACCTTTAGAAGAAGTCGCTTGGCACGAACAACTCCACAAAACATTATTGTCTTTGCAACCAGATGCGTTTGAGCGTTTGGTACAGCGATTACTGCGTGAGTCAGGATTTATACAGGTGCAAGTTACAGGTAAATCCGGTGATGGTGGTATTGATGGTGTAGGTATTGCTCGTATCAGTGGTTTTTTGAGCTTTCATGTTCTGTTCCAATGTAAACGTTATCAAGGTTCAGTTACAGCCAGTCAAATCAGAGACTTTCGGGGAGCAATGCAAGGACGTACCGATAAAGGATTATTTATTACAACTGGAACATTTACTAGAGACGCTATTAAAGAAGCCACACGAGATGGCGCACCCCCAATTGATTTAATAGATGGTGAACAGTTAGTTCAACGATTGAAAGAGTTGAGGCTTGGTGTGAAGATAACAATGATTGAGTCTGTTGAAGTTGATACGGATTGGTTTGGAAACATTTGAATTTCAGGCAACTTCAACTAGCCATGAAAGCAGTAGTGCGATCGCCTACCAATACCCTTCAATGTTACAATCAAAATATATATAATTATGTTTATGACACTAACAATTGTAGCTGAACCCGCACCACTAGAAATGAACTCTGACGGTGTGGTTCTAGTGAGTAAAACGCGCATCACACTAGACACCATAGTTGCTGTTTTTAAACAAGGGACAACAGCCGAAGAAATCGTTCATCGCTATCCATCACTTCAGCTAGCTGATGTATACGCCACAATTGCTTTTTATCTCAAACACCAGCAGGAAGTTGAAGCATACTTACAACAAAGACAGCAGCAAGCACAAGCGATTCGCAAAATGAATCAGTCTAGATTTGATTCGCAAGGTTGGCGTGATAGGCTGCTGAATCGCAAGGCTGAACAAGAAAAATGTTAAAGCTGCTTGCTGATGAAAACTTTGATAACACTATTGTCAGAGGGTTGCTGCGACGCAATCCAAGTATTGATATTGTGAGAGTCCAAGACGTTGGTTTATCTGGTAAGGATGACCCAACAATATTGTCATGGGCTGCACAGGAAAATCGAGTGCTACTTACCCACGATGTTGCTACAATCACCCACTATGCCTATGAACGGTTAGCACAAAATCAGCCAATGCCAGGGGTGATTGAAGTTGGTCTTAATGTTTCGATTGGAATAGTTATAGAAGATATTCTAGTTATCCTAGAATGCAGCTTAGATGGAGAACTAGATGGGCAAATTCACTATCTTCCATTATGAGTGAACGCCAAGATTTTATTTAAAGCGATCGCACCATAATTTATCTCTTAAACTAACCCAATTTTAGCTAGATTAGGTTTTATCTCACCTAAAATCAATTAACGTTTGGCGATAGGTGTCTGGTAAACCTGTATCAAAACATTTACCTCGTATGACATAACCTGTCATCCCTTCTGCCTGACATAATTGATCCAAACAAGTTGTTAACTGAAATTCACCACGGTAGCGGCTATTTTCTTGAATGCTTTTTGCCAAAAAATCAAAAATTTTTGGTGTCAATACATATAGACCAAACACACATAAAAATTCATCTTCTGCTATGCCTTCTACTCGTAGATGCTGGCGTGCATAATCAATACTTGGCTTTTCTGCTAGTTGTGTGATTGTCAATAGTGAATTGAACTCTTGCCATACTCCTGCTACACATCCAGCTTTGTCAATAATTTCAGATGGCATAGTAGTTAAGCTGACTACACTTTGATTAACTTGTTGATAAATTTCAATAAGTTGTCGCGCACAAGATTTATCAATGTCGGATTTATAAACATGATCACCCAACATTAACAAAAATGGCTCATTTTGTACCCAATCTTTAGCACAAAATACTGCGTGACCATATCCTTCTTGTTCTTGTTGGGTTAATAGCACAACTTTCTTACCCAATTCTTGCAGATATTGACTATATTCTTGATTAGATGGTGAGAGTTTTTGCCAAAGTTCTGGCGTTGGTGGCTTGTGAAATAAATCTGCGAAAATTTCAACATCATCAGGTTGGACAACAATACCCACTTCTGTAATACCCGCACTAATTGCTTCTTCTACAATTGCTAAAATTACAGGTTTTGCTCTCCCTTTTTCGTCAATAATTGGAAAAAGCTCTTTTTTGACGACTTTAGTAGCAGGAAATAATCTAGTACCAAAACCAGCCGCCGGAATTACTGCTTTTCTTACTTGATTGATTGGCATAAATAAATTTAATTATGTATAGAAACACAACTGGATTCTGATCTGGCTGTAGCTAAAACTTCTGATATGGCTTGAAATAATATCTCTGTTTCTACAGGCTTAACTAAGTGTTTTTGAAAGCCAGCAGCTAATGCTTGCTTTTGGTTAATTTCTCCAGCATAAGCGGTGAGTGCGATCGCTGGAATTTTTCCTCCTTTTTCTAAAGGCATAGCTCGAATTAATCTCATCAGTATATAACCATCTATTCCAGGCATACCAATATCACTCAATAGCAAATCTACTTGAGTTTTGGCTATAGTTTCTAAAGCTTCCCCTGCTGATGTAACTGCTGTCACTTCTGCACTAGATTGTGCCAATATGTATGTGAGAAATTCACCTGTATCGACATCATCATCCACCACTAATATATGCAAACCCGACAAACTAGCAACATAATTCGGTTGTCCAGTTTCTGGTACGATTTGGGGTCTATCAGACATTAATGGTAATCTGACTGTAAATGTTGCCCCCATATCTTCTCCTGCACTGTCTGCTTCTACAGTACCACCATGTAATTCTGTCAGATGCTTAACAATCGCTAGCCCTAAACCCCAATACGGTTCAGTTAAGGCTAGAAAGCTGATTAGTGATATGAAATTTCGGAGCTTCTACTCGTTGTCCAGTCCCTCTGTGTTGCGGTTTTTTAGAACGAAATTTTGATACAGGTTTTTTCACGACTCTGGGATTAATA
>DVDT01000100.1 GCA_015296085.1 Trichormus sp. M33_DOE_039
ATTAATCCCAGAGTCGTGAAAAAACCTGTATCAAAATTTCGTTCTAAAAAACCGCAACACAGAGGGACTGGACAACGAGTAGAAGCTCCGAAATTTCATATCACTAATCAGCTTTCTAGCCTTAACTGAACCGTATTGGTTGTTAATTCACAAAAATTTAGATCATTCAGGAATTCAACCCACAAACAACAGAAAGGGGATCTAGATTAGACAACTAGATCCCCTTTCTGTATACCAGGATTGGAATTTTTTCTTCACATCAAGCGCACTGACAACAGATAACAGTATCAAAAGGTAAAACCCTCTTTTCTCCTGTCACCTGTAAACTGTCACCTGTAACTTTAATAAGCCAATGTTTCTAAAGTTTCCCTTAAATATCGCTGCACCTGCTGTTCTAGACGCATTTCTTGCAGTTTAGTGTAGCTTTCTAGTTGCCAACGTTGGAAACCAGAACTAGCTGCGATCGCGTATTGGAGATTTTGCCAAATTTCTGGATCACTATAAGCTGTTATTTTAGCCATATTCCCTCATTCCTCAGTTTCAACTTTGACAGTCAACTGGGGCAAGATTTTATTAACCCGCACCCCTAAAATTGTGAAATCTTGGTTAATCTTCTCTAAAGGTAACGGTTCTATCGCAGCAAATTCTGTGTCATTTGTCACCAAAACTCTGGCGACACTGACTGGAATCTGAAGAAATAAATTACTAGCTAAAAAGGTTAAGCCAGCCATTAACAATGCCAAACTCCGCCATTGGGGTAAAAAACTAGCTACATCCACCACCAGCGGCGTTGCTTGATATAGCTGCCATAACATCACAATCGATATCATTGCTGCCAGGAGTGCCAGCACCCGATTTAACTTTGTATTAATTAAACAGAGAATTTTTCTTTGCTGCTCAGTCAGATTTTCTGGCTTGAGAGCTACACCCAAAATAGCGAATATATAAAAAGGTCGGCGTAATTGCATCCATAACAGGGGAATCACACCAACTACTGCTACTAGCAACAGCTCGATCCATATGGGCAGTAACGGCTTACCTACGGATAAAAACAATAAACATAGCAGCAAAAAAATGGGCAGTATCGCCAAGCCAGCAATATGAATCCACAAAATTGGTTCAGAACGAAATGAGCGCATAGTTACAGTCCAGGGTTTTGATTAGAGGCAGGGGGCGGGGAGCAGAGAGAAGTCAGAGCGGAGGTTTCCTCCGCTCTGAACTTCGGAGGGACAGGGAGAATACTTCCCCGTTTCTCCCTGCTCTCTGCCCCTTTTCCTCTTCCTTGACTCAGCACTATCTTGTTAATGTCAGAGTACGGCGTTTAGTTACCATCTGGTACGCGTCGATGATGTCACCTTCAGCCCAGTCATGGAACTTATCCATACCTACACCGCATTCATACCCGGCATTGACTTCCCGCGCGTCTTCTTTCATCCGCTTGAGGGAATCTAGTACGCCTTCGTAGATGACTTTACCGCCGCGACGTATCCGCACTTTGCAGTTACGGATGAGTTTGCCAGACTGCACATAGCAACCTGCGACAGCACCACGACCGACTGGGAAGACAGCACGGACTTCGGTTTGACCGAGGGATTCTTCTACCAATTCTGGTTCTAACAGACCTTCTACAGCCCCTTGGATATCTTCCATGAGTTTGTAGATGATGTTGTATTCCCGAACATCTACACCAGCTTCATCAGCAGCTTGTCTTGCGCCACTGGCGTAAGTAGTGTTAAAGCCAATGATGACTGCACCACTTGCTGCGGCTAGGTCAATGTCAGTTTGGGTGATTTCTCCGGCTGTAGCCAATAGCATCCGAATTTGAACTTCGTTTTGGGGAATTTGTTTGAGCATTCCCACAATGGCTTCCACTGATCCCTGTACGTCAGCCTTGAGGATAAGGTTGAGTTCTTTCAACTCGCCTTCTTGGGCTTGTGCGGATAGGGTAGTAAGGGTGACACGTCCTTGTAGTAGACGAGATAAGCGTTGTTTGTCGGCACGATCTGAGGCGATCGCTCTGGCTTCTTTTTCGTTCTCGAAGACATCGAATTCGTCTCCAGCGGCAGGGACATCACTTAAACCCAATACCTCTACAGCAAAGGATGGGGAAGCTATATCTACGCGTCTACCGCGATCATCAACCATTGCCCGGACTTTACCAAAGGCTGAACCAGCGACCAGCATATCTCCTACACGGAGAGTACCATTTTGAATCAGCAGGGTAGCAACTGCGCCTTTAGCTTTGTCTAAGTGCGCTTCAATTACAGTTCCCTTGGCGGCGCGATCTGGGTTGGCGGATAGTTCTCCGACTTCTGCAACCAACAGGATCATCTCTAGAAGAGTATCCAGGTTTTCACCCTTGATAGCACTTACAGGTACCATAATGGTTTCACCACCCCATTCTTCTGGAGTGAGACCATACTGGGTCAGTTCTTGTTTGACGCGATCGGGTTGCGCTCCTTCTTTGTCAATTTTGTTGATAGCTACAACAATGGGTACTTCTGCCGCTTGAGCATGACTAATCGCTTCCACGGTTTGGGGACGTACACCGTCATCCGCAGCCACTACTAAGATTGCTATGTCTGTTACCCTTGCACCCCGCGCCCGCATTGCGGTGAAGGCTTCGTGACCAGGGGTATCTAAGAAGACGATCTGCTGTTTCTTGCCCTCATGTTCAATATCTACGTGGTACGCGCCAATGTGCTGGGTGATCCCACCAGCTTCGCCAGCTGCCACTTTAGTTTTGCGAATTGAATCGAGTAGGGTTGTTTTACCGTGGTCTACGTGACCCATAATTGTCACAACTGGTGGACGACGGATGAGATGTTCTAGATCACCCACGTCAATCATTTCTGTGACTTTACGGGCTTCTGCTTCTGGTTCGGCAGTTTCGATTTCTACTTCTAGTTCTTTACTGACTAAGGTTATGGTCGGAATGTCTAGATTTTGGGTGATACTGACCGCCATACCTTTCATAAACAGGATTTTGACTATCTCTGTGTCAGCCACTACTAACGCGTCAGCTAGTTCTTGTACCGTCATCGGCCCTGTAACTACGACTTTGCTCGGACGTTCACGTTTAACCTCAACTTCTTGTTGACGGCGATTTTGGTCACGAGAGCCGAACTTTTTAGTTCTGGTAGTTGGGACACTGCCTACACCTGTGCTAGATAACTGTGTAGCTCTAGCTGCTTTGGGTTTGGGAGGACGAGCGATCGAAAGACTGACCTGAACTGTGGCTGGTATTTCCAGTTTGTCATCATCCAGAAAATCATCATCTTCAAAATCATCTTCCAGGATGGGCTTGACGCGTTTACCTTTAACAGCCGCCTTACCGGATTTTTCTTTGATTTCGTCAATGATCTCTTCTTCTTGCCACTTCTTGCCACCTTTAGCCAATCGAGGCGGTGTGGGGCGTTTTAAGTCCAGCAAATCGGGTGCAGGTCTATCTTCAGAAGTTTCCATGCGACCTGATACCCCTGCCATTTGCTTGGGCGGTGTTGCCACTGGCATTGGTGCTGCCGCTTCGACTGGACGCGCTGGTCTAGGACGTTGCCCTTCACCTACTGGCGCGTTTGGTCGATTACCACGAGGTTCTGGTTTAGCAGGCGACGGAGCGGAGCGTGACTGTTTCGGGCCAGGAGCCTGAGATGCCTCTGTTTGTGTAGGTTTAGAGACTTTTGGCCTGGGTTGATCGCGATCGTCTTCCGCTCGTCGTGGGCGTTCACGTTTGAGGATCGGTTTTTCTGATGCGCTTACTTGTTCAAGTGCATCTGACTTTTCTGCTACAGGTCTAGCTGGCGGTGCTGTTAGTTGTGGTTTTTGAGGTTTTTCCGGTTTGGGTCTGGATGGAACTACTTTTTCTGGCTTCTCAGCTGCGATTTGTTCAGGAGCCTGTGTTTTATGTGCTGGCTCTGTGAGTGGGGCTGCTGGTACTTGAGCGTTTTCAGATTGGTTCCGGGGAACAGGTCGAGTGGGAGCCGTCGGCTTCATGGGTGAGACTTGTGTAGCAAAGGGCTTTGGTGGTGCGGGAGAGTTCACTTCAGATGGAGCAATTTGATAATTGCTAGTTACTGACGCTTCGGGAGCATTAGAAGTATGATTTTTCAATATTTTGGGTTTGCGAATTTCCAAAATTTGTTGTTTGTGAGGTTGGGCAGGATGATTGCGCGCTCCTGCGGGTGATGAATTGGGTTTATGACCGGATGTACTGAATTCTTTTTTGGGCGTTCCGTTCGTAGCTGCTAGTTTTTCAGCCGCTGCCCTAATGTTTTCTGCCTCTGTTTCTGAAATTGTACTGCTATGGCTTTTGACTGCGATGCTGAGCTGGTCGCAAATTGCTAATAGCTCTTTATTATCCAAATTCAATTCCTTTGATAATTCGTAGATTCTAACTTTGCCGTTGTTCATCCACTCTTCCCCTTTAATTTACAGTTTTTTTGCGGATGGTTGCCTGGGAGTGTGACATCTCCATCCTTTGATTACTGTTTTTCGGTTGCTCTTGGTTTGTTTGCCAGTGCCTCCAATCAGGAAAGAGAGATGTGTCGGTTTAATTTTGGCATCTCCACCGGTTAGAGTGATTAACGCAAGACCATAAATTTTTCCTAAAGAAAATGTATTTATAGTTGCTGATGATGCCGAATTGCGCCTTGACGCTACCAGGTTGCCATTCGGTAGTTTTTTGTTTTGCTGGTTTTGAGTCTTCCACAACACATTAAATAAAATTTGTTGGGAGTTCTGCTTTGCTCTTCTTTAAATTTGGGAGAGCCGTTTGCTAACTACACCCATTTACTATTTTGGCACTAAGCCCAACAATTGCAGAGGGTTATGTAATCGCGCGCATGTTTGGGCTTTTGGCATAATTCCCTGGGGATTACCGCCTACAGAGCAATTCAGACCTAAATTTGTTTTTGGGGATTGTTTAGGGCTAGATGTTGCCACAATGTTTGGTACAGTGTTTCTGGTACTGATGCACGTAGCGATCGCCCTAGCTTATTTTTTTTTTGAGCCGCTTGCAAACAGCTCTGTTGTGGGCATATATAAGCTGAACGCCCCATGCCCTCATTTAATTGTACATTCCCCGAAGGAAAGACACGGACAATCCGCCAAAAGTCTTCTTTTAAGCCTACTTTACGACAGCTAACACAACGCCGATAATTGGGTGTCATCGGGATTCTGAAAATTTAACCGAAATGTTGTTGGTAGTAGTTAAAATTGGTTTGACTAATCTTTATTCATACAAAGTTGCCTGATTTATAAGTAATCATTAAGACTTGTACTGAAGTCAATCCTACCAGAACTTCATTTCAGGTGGTAAATCATTCTTCATCGTTGGTGTCAAACGCTTCATCTTCTAAATCTTCTAGTTCTTCTATTTGGTTTTCTTCATCCTCCAGTTCTTCTAAATCAATGTCATCTTCCTCTGGTGTATATTGAGCGCGAGCAGCAGTAAATTTGGCATCTTCTGCTGCATGATCATATTTGGCTTTGTCCTTAATGTCGATTTTCCAGCCAGTTAACCGAGCTGCTAAACGGACGTTCTGCCCTTCCTTGCCAATTGCCAAACTCAGTTGATCTTCAGCTACTAGTACGTGAGTTTGCCGAGTTTCAGTGTCCATGAGGCGTACTTCGTCAACTCGTGCTGGACTCAAAGCATTAGCAATATATGTGGCTGGGTCTGGAGACCACCGAATTACGTCTATTTTTTCGCCGCGTAATTCATTCACTACTACCTGAATTCGTGATCCCCTAGCACCTATACAAGCACCCACTGGGTCTACATCCCGATCAAGAGTATCTACAGCTATTTTAGTTCTTGGCCCTACATATCGAGAGGGAGGATTGGCTTCCCTAGCTACAGCAACAATCCGCACTACTTCATCTTCAATTTCTGGGACTTCATTAGCGAATAAATAAACTACTAGCCCAGCATCGGCACGAGATACAAGCAATTGCGGCCCACGTTGCTGTCCTTGTGAGACTTTTTTGAGGTACACCTTAAATGTAGCATTGGCACGATAGTTATCGTTGGGTAATTGCTCCCGCTTTGGTAGTTCGGCTTCTACCTCTGGTTGTCCAAAGGTGCTACTAACTGCCAAAATCACCGATTGCCGCTCAAAGCGCAAAACTCTGGCTTGCAGTACAGTGCTTTCTAAATCTTGGAATTCTTCTTGCACCATTTGACGCTGTTGATCCCGGAGTTTTTGGGCTAGCACTTGCTTTGTTTGCATAGCTGCCATGCGTCCAAATTCTCCTTGATCTGGGGTGACATCCAAAACTACGGAGTCTCCCAACTGAGCTTCTGGTGCTACTTGCTGCACTTCATCTAAGGATATTTGATGGTCGGAGTTATTGACTTCTTCCACAATAGTTTTTGTAGAAAGTACACGAAAACCTTCCCCATCAATATCTAATTCAACTTCAAAATTATCAAAGTAATCTTCATCAAACTGCTTGCGTTCTAAGTTTTGAGCGCGGCGGTAGCGTTCGTAACCTTTGATTAGTGCCTCTCTAATAGCTGATTGCACTGCCAGACGAGGCAAATTCCGCTCACGACTAATACTTTCTATTAAATCTTTCAATCCTGGTAAACTAACCATTGACATAAGCAATCTCCTTTAAAAATGAGGTACTGGGGATCGGGGACTGGGGGCGGGGACTGGAAAAGAATAAAAATTACGCATTAAGAAATTTGGATTAGAGCAAAGTTTTACTCTAGCCCTAGCTTTCAGCCTTTAAGTACTCAACCCTAGTACTCAGTCCCTAGTTGCTCAATTTAGGATTTCGGATTGAATTTAATCTAAAAACCCCAAATCTAAAATCTAAAATTCCTAGTACTCAGTACCCAGCCCCTAGTTATCGTTGCTCATCTAGCTGTACCCTGGTAATTAGGGAGCGGGGAATTTCCATGACACGACCTTTTTGATTTAAGTAAACGGTTGTCTCATCGCGGCGGATCAGTTGACCGTTCCATTCTTGTTGTCCTTCGTAGGATGGAGAAGTGGAGACAATCACAGGAAATCCTTTAAATGAGATAAATTCCCTGTCAGTTACTAATTGCCTTGAAATACCAGGACTAGAAACTTCCAAAACATAGGCATCTGGAATTATCTCTGCTACATCTAAGGCTGCTTCTAGCGCACGGCTCATTTTCTCACAATCATCCAAGCCAGTATCTTGCAAGGGATTGCGGATATCTACCCGCAAGACTGGTGGACGTTGGTTAGTGTGAAAAACTATGCCAACGACTTCCAATCCCAGTTGTTCTGCTACTGGTATTGCTAAATCTGTAATTTGTGGAACTAGAGGATGAACCATGTGCGAAACCAATAAAAAAAGTGGGCATCAACCCACTTCCTGCGATAGAGATATCTTCCAAGAAGTCTTGTGGCGAACCAATACTGGTTCGTCTCTAATCTGAGTGTAGCGCATTTCTCTGATAGTCAATAGTTAATAGTTAATAGTTAATAGTTATTGGGGATGGGGGATTGGGGAGACAGTGCAATCTTATCTCCGAGAGGAGCGACTGCCGTCACTGGGTATTGATTTTTCTTCCCATGCCTCTCCACACCCCATTCCCTATCCTTTATACCTAATCTCTGGAAGAGAACCTTGTTTAACTACTGGATGGATGGGTGGTTGGGTTTTGAGTTTTCTGGTTTGCTCTAAGATTTGGTCGATGTCTTCTTGGGATAAACGCTGGACGTAGTTGAGTTTAACTTCTTCTAGAAAGTCTACAAGTAGGCTTTGAATTTGGGAAATGACTTGTTTTTGTTGTATTTCAGTGCCTAAAGCTTGGCTGAAACTTTCTACAAGCTGATTAGTAAGTTTTGCACCTACGGGATCTTCTACAGCATTCACTACTGCTTTGTAGAGATTGGTGGTCAGTTGAGTTGCTAATTGTTCGCTAAATTGAGTTTGTATCTTTGCAACTCCAGGCAGAATTTGCAAGTTACGAGATAGGGGAGCTTGTTGTAACACATTTTCAATATTGTGAACTAAAAGTGCGTTGAGTTCTGGTTGAATTTTAGGTAGTACTTGATAGACAATTGTTTGCACTAAAAGACCTGCGATCGCTTCTATTTCATTTATGTTATTGATATCTATGTAAGGTCGTAAATTATCTTTCTGTAATAGCCATCTGACAATCTCACCCTGTTGAATGGATATCTGCATTTGGTTGATGACTCGAATCACTACAACTTCTGTAATTTCTTCGGCGAAATTAGCAACCAATGTTTGGTGTAATTGTCTATTTAATGGTTTGATATTTACTATTTCTGCTTGGTCTAAACGTATAGTTACAGGAATGATGCGTAACCAACGCCAAAAGGGTATCAAGAGGAATAAATCATACCATCGCCATAATATAGCGTTAAACCAACTAAAGGTAGGATGACGACGTTTGATATAAAATATCCTGCTCAAAAATTCTAAGGCAAATAATAAAATAAATGGCAAATCAACCAACCAAAACATATCAACAAATTCACCACTTTCATCAATTTGACGATAGTAGTTGGTTGCAATTAAAGGTCGAATTTGTTGATTGAAAAATGTGATTTCTTTCTGCCAGCCGTTTTGGGACAAATATGGTTGACTCCAAAAGGTGGCAAATGACTGTTTTGCTGATTCTTCATTGATGCGATCGCGAATACGATTCTTGAGTTTTTCTAAATTTCCACTCTTGTTAGCACCAGCAAACGGATTAGTATCAATCATCTCGCTACTTAAGCGGCTCAGTTCCTCTAATTTGGCTTTCACTGCTGGTGATGCTAACCCTATCTGGCTAACTTGTGTTTCTAGTTCGTTGACTGTTTCTAAATATTTTTCAGTTTCCCTGTGAGATGCAATACCTTTAATTTGGTCATAAATGCGAGTAATCTGCGGAACCTTCTGTAAATAGAAAGCACGCCAAGGTACATAACTCAAATCGAACAAAACTAAGCATAGATTGAGTGTGGCAATAGTTGCCATCAGTCTTTCAAAATATAAGTTTGGCTTTTTAGATGTTTTTGGATTAACCATTTTTGGTTGTAAATTATACAGTTATTTCAACGAAATTTTAACTTAACCGGATTCTAGGTAGGTAATAGGGTATGGGGAATAAGTAATTACTGAAAATAACTTGGTGGACATCATTCAACACTAAATACTAATGCTCATACCTCAGATAGAAACATTTTTTTACCTTCTGTCTGCTACCTTTCCTGATATGTCTATTAAGTTTTGTCAATGTAATGTATATAAATAAAAAATTATGGATGATTAAAAAATAATCTAAAGAAATATAATATTTTCTGTTAACGTTTATAATGCTGCTGACTTAATTTAAAGGATTGTGAAATATGTGGTGTGGGTTCGGAAAATCAAGCATGATCATCGGTGCTGCTTGTTTAGTTACTGCTAGTGTAGTAATTTCAAACACCAGCTTTGCAGCTCGTCAACGTAACTATACACCCCAGGAATTTCGTGCTGTTTTGCGGGGATTAGGTTACAACGTACAAGTTACAAATTCTCCATTGACTGACGCGGAAACAAAAAAAGCGATCAGTGAATTTCAAAAAGGTTATAAGTTAACTGTCGATGGCATAGCAGGGCCAAAAACCCAAGATTTTGCTGCTACTATCATGCAAGTTCTGCAAGGCAATTTAAATGCTGTACTTAAGCCCAAATCACCTCTGCCTCGTGACCAATTTTACAGTTCACGTACAGAAGAGTTAGTCAAAGAGTATCAGAAAAAAAATCAACTACAAGAGACTGGTATTGCTAATTTGGCACTCCGCCAAAAATTAGATCAAGAAGCAAAAAACGTCATTAATCAACCTACTAATAAGCCAACACCAACACCAACAGCTAAACCTACAGCTACGCCAACATCCAAGCCATCACCAACGCCAACAGCTAAACCTACAGCTACGCCAACATCCAAGCCATCACCAACGCCAACAGCTAAACCTACAGCTACGCCAACATCCAAGCCAACACCAACACCAACAGCTAAACCTACAGCTACACCAACATCCAAGCCATCACCAACGCCAACAGCTAAACCTACAGCGACACCATCCCCAACCCCAACAACTACACCTACATCTACAGCAACACCAACACCAACGGCTACACCTACATCTACGCCTTAATGATCAGTTCATCTGATTTGGTTCTTCCATTGGTCTACCTTTGGGTGTAGGTAGAATGGGACGACGGTCATCATAAGGCATGGGAATGTACTGTACGGTAGGTCTTCCGCCTTGTGGTTGTGGATACAAATCCATAAGTTCGTATATGGGACGGGGCAGTCCGACAGTGACGGGCAGCCCCATTTCTGTAGCTTCTTCGACGGTTATGGGGTAGTCGTGGGTAACGCGTCCAGTAGTTAAAGCTTCGATTATGGATTCGATATTTTCAGGCTGAACTTTTTGTTTGGGTATATTATCTTTTAACAGAGTCCGCACAAAGCGTTGTACTTGCTGAATAGCTTTGTTGGCTAGGTCTGCCATAATTAAGGTTTGGTCGTCAATTTCACTGATGGGTTTATCTTGCACGACTTTAAGAATACTGGCGGCTGGGTAGTTACCAAGTTGGGGATCAACAGGCCCTAACACAGCATTAGCATCCATAACGATTTCATCGGCCGCGAGAGCCAGCATTGTGCCACCACTCATGGCATAGTGAGGTACAAAGACAGTTACTTTGGCGGTGTGACGAATTAATGCTCTAGCAATTTGTTCGGTAGCGAGTACTAAACCTCCTGGAGTATGTAAAATTAGGTCGATGGGAACGTCTGGGGGTGTGAGGCGAATAGCCCGCAGGATTTGTTCCGAGTCTTCGATAGTAATGTAACGTGATAGGGGAATACCCAATAAACTGATAGACTCTTGGCGGTGTATTAATAAAATTACACGGCTTTTGCGTCCTTGTTGAAATTCTTGGAGGGCGCGGAAACGCTGATATTCGGTTTGGCGTTTTTGCCAGATGGGTTGTAGGGAAGAGAGAAGCAGGAAAATCCAGAATAAATCACCAATACCAAAGCCCATAGTTAGTTCAAAATTAAAGTTTAGTCATAATTTTGACAAATTTCGGGCGATCGCATTTCTATCTACAGGTTAATCTCTCATTAAACCAACTCATCAGGATTTACACCCAATTGTCGTAAGCGTTCTGCCAGTTGTTCAGCTTTTCTCTTGGCTTGTTCTGCTTCTTGTTTAGCTGCAACAACTTCTTCTGTAGGCTCAGGAATCAATTCACCAGTTAAGGTGAGCCAACGTAACCATAACCTAATTAATACCTCGGAATACTCCTTGCCAGACACCTAAACTTAAATCTAACTCTGGCATGAGTACGCGTCCGTCAGTTAAATTTATTGCTTCATAGTAGTCAGTCTAATCTTCTGGCTCAATTCCGGCGGCGCGTAGTTGTGCTGCTAGTCTTTCGGCGCGTTGGCGTTCTTGTTCGGCTAACTCTGAACCCCATAGTAGTAGTTGTCCGCTTTCATCCCACCAGCGTAACCAATTCCCTGTGCGATTTTCTCGCTTACCTTGCCATACACCAAGGTAAAGATTCATTTCAGCTATCCAGTGATGTTAGTTTTCGTTGGGGGTTTGTGGGCTGTACCTACCTGTCTTCTGATCTAGGCGATATACCTCTAACTCCCCAGTATTGGGTTCAAAGACAGCGTAATTCGGTACTTTTAAAACACATTCATAAAAAAACCATTTACCAGGGGGGTAAGTAGGTTTACTAGAATATTCACTCCCATCTGTGTCAGATAAAAATTCGATGACAATTACGGGGATGTCTCCCTCTAGTTGTAGGGTGTAACTGCGGGTGACTTCTTCTCTACTGATTGTGATGTTGGGAATATATGCCCAATCTGGGGCTTTAACAACAGTTTTGCCATTTAATGTGGCACAAATGCCGTAATTTGTAGGCGTTATTAGGGCGTTAGGTGGCAATTTACCCGCTAATTCTAAACCTTGGGTGAGTGCTGCGGCGAGAAATGGTTGGTTGATGTTGTCCGCTGGTTCATCTGGTAGTTTGTAATCTTCGGGTAGCTTTTCCCAAGATATTTGGTAGTTGGGGGTGATGACCGTCATATTTAAGAGTGTGGGGGTGTAGGGGTGTAGCTGAGGTTTCACGGGATCTGGAAGACCCCTCTCCAAACCTCTCCCCTACAAAGAGAGAGGCTTTAATTTTTCCCCCTTCCCTACCAGGGAAGGGGGTTAGGGGGTTAGGTTTCACGTTACCTTGTCCACATAATATGAAAAGTCAGAGGGCTGTAGGGGAAGAAAACAGTCAACAAATTTTACTCTTCCTCTATCTCTAAGTCTTCTGCTGTCAATTCTTGATGGGGAATGGCGGCAATGATGGCATCTATGACTTTGGAGACTGGTACAATTTCGATGTCGAAGTTGGGAAATTTTTGACCTTTGGGGACGATCGCTCGTTTAAATCCTAGTTTAGCGGCTTCTTTCAGGCGCAGTTCCATCTGGGAAACGGCGCGTACTTGTCCACCTAAGCCGACTTCACCGATTAATACTGTACCTGGATCTACTATGCGATCGCGGAAACTGGCAACTATAGCAATGGCGATTCCTAAATCTACGGCTGGTTCTCCCACGTTTAACCCCCCAGCCGAAGCGACATAGGAATCTAATTTAGACATGGGTATGCCGACACGCTTTTCTAGAACGGCGAGAATCTGCACTAGGCGGTTATAATCTATACCTGTGCCGGCGCGGCGGGGTGAGGGGTAACTGGTAGGACTGACTAAGGCTTGTAGTTCAACTACAATCGGGCGTGTCCCTTCACAAGCTACTACAATGGCTGTGCCTGGTGCGGGGTCGTCACGGTTGCCTAAAAATAACTCACTGGGGTTAGGGACTTCCCGGAGTCCGTTTTCCACCATTTCAAAAATACCGATTTCGTGAGTTGCACCGAAGCGGTTTTTGACTGTACGTAACAAACGATGGGAGGCAAAGCGATCGCCTTCAAAATACAGTACCGTATCTACTAAGTGTTCTAAAACTTTCGGCCCAGCGATCGCACCTTCTTTGGTGACGTGTCCCACAATTAACATTGTAATATCTTCGTGTTTTGCCACCTTCATCAAGGCGGCGGTACATTCCCTTACCTGTGCAACTGAACCAGGTGCAGAAGTCAGTGCTGGAAAAAACACAGTTTGAATACTATCAATTACCGCGACATTGGGCTTAAGCGAATCAACTTCCCGCAAAATTTCTTCCAAATCTGTTTCTGGGAGGACGTATAAATCTGCGCCTACAGCTTGAGATATTGTTAATGGTGGTGTCTTTTCTGACTCTTCTTCCTGATCATCCATCTGATCATCTCCCACAACACTTAGGGTTTTTGCTACACCTAAGCGAGAAGCTCTTAACTTTACTTGTTGTCCTGATTCTTCCCCAGTTACATAGAGAATTCGATATCTCTGCGCCAGTTGATTTGATACTTGTAGTAATAGAGTAGATTTACCAATGCCAGGATCACCCCCAATCAAAACCATTGAACCCGGAACCACGCCACCACCAAGCACCCGATCCAATTCTCCATAACCAGACTCCCAACGAGCAATTTGGCGATCGGTAATTTGGTCAAATGTTAAGGAAGATCTGGGTTTTGCTGGCTTGTTCGCAGGCTTTCCGTTCCCTTGAGTTGCGTGCCAACCACTGACACCCCGACTGGGTATATCTACAGAAGACTGAATACTAATCTGCTCTTCGAGGGAGTTGTAAGTACCACAAGCTGGACACTTACCAAACCACTGGGGAGACTCTGCACCGCATTCGTTACAAATATAAATGGTTTTTGGCTTTGGCATTCTTAAATCTTAAATATTATTAAATATCTTAATTTTTCCTTAATTTTTGGTCTAATTAAAAATCCAATTAATAGAGGGATTTACAGCTTTTTCCAAATCATTTGTGAGAATGATATCTTAATATTATGGTATTAAAAATTAATCATGAAAAATTTTAGTTAAGGAGCATTGAGAAACTTGGAAAGTCATAAAGAAAAAATTCTGGTAGTAGACGATGAAGCCAGTATTCGCCGGATTTTGGAAACGCGTCTGTCGATGATTGGCTACGATGTAGTCACAGCCGGTGATGGAGAAGAAGCATTAGAAACTTTTCGTAAAGCTGATCCTGACTTGGTAGTTTTGGATGTGATGATGCCAAAGCTAGATGGTTACGGTGTTTGCCAAGAGTTACGTAAAGAATCAGACGTACCCATTATTATGCTAACAGCTTTAGGTGATGTAGCCGATCGCATCACTGGTTTAGAATTGGGTGCTGACGACTATGTAGTTAAACCATTCTCCCCCAAAGAACTAGAAGCGCGAATTCGCTCAGTATTACGACGAGTAGACAAAACTGGCGCATCGGGGATTCCTAGTTCGGGAGTTATTCATGTAGGTAACATCAAAATTGATACTAACAAACGCCAAGTCTACAAAGGCGATGAGCGTATCAGATTAACAGGAATGGAATTTAGCCTTTTAGAATTGCTGGTCAGTCGTTCTGGAGAAGCCTTTTCCCGTTCCGAAATTTTGCAAGAAGTTTGGGGATATACACCAGAACGCCACGTAGATACTCGCGTAGTCGATGTCCATATTTCCCGCTTACGGGCAAAATTAGAAGATGACCCCAGTAACCCAGAGTTGATTCTCACAGCACGCGGTACTGGTTATCTGTTTCAACGCATAATTGAACCCGGAGAGGAATAGGGAGGGAGTGGGAAAGTAGGGGATGCAGGGGGAGCAATGCGGTCTTGGGCTTTGCCCAAGTAGAGCAATTGCGGAGATGCAGGGGAAGACAAAAGAATTTAGCCTCTATGCCAAGCCCTATTCCCAATAACTATTGACTCTAGACTAATGACTAAATCCGATCCCAATCGAGTTGTACGGCGCATACCCTTAGTAGTTGGGGGGTTAGGTGCTGTACTTTTGCTGATTAACCGTTTATTGACACCAGAATTGACAGACTCTCAGGCACGGGGCGATGTTTTGGGTGTAATTTTGAGTGCTGTTCTGATTTTAACTGGTTTAATTTGGCAACAAGTGCAGCCGCGATCGCCTGATGCTGTAGAACTGGTTGGTGAAGAAGGCTTTGTGTTAGCAGATGATTTACCAGAAGCCGTGAAAACAGAATTAGCCTGGGCATCACATTTACTTTTAACTAATACAGTGACGCGATCGCTCATAGTTTTCTATCAAGGCAAAATTTTGTTACGTCGCGGCATTCTGGGAAATAAATCCGAAGTAGTCCCAGGTGCAATTGTCAAACGGGTTTTGGAAAAACAGCAGCCCGTTTATTTGGTAGCATTAAATGTCTATCCAGGACGCATTGAATTTGATTATTTGCCAGAAAATACCCAAGGAGTAATTTGCCAACCAATTGGCAATCAAGGAGTCTTGATTTTAGGAGCAAATGCACCGAGAAGCTACACCAAACAAGATGAAAATTGGATAGCCGGAATTGCTGATAAATTAGCCGTAACTCTCGAAAAGCAGGAGCATAACTAGGCTAAAGGCGAGATTCTAGAAAGAAACACAAGGGTAGCTAGAAAGAGAAAAGGACGCGCAGCCCACATAAAAAGCAATTTCAAATAATGACTATTCACGAAAATCAATTATTTATATGTTTGTCTCTAAAATTAAATAATACTTAAAGTGCTAAGATATATAAAGAACAAATGACATACTGACAAGGTAATAGACAAACTCTTGTGAGGGAAAGTTTTCATGAAATTGCAGTCAGTATCTGTCAGTATAGGTTTAGGTATTCTCAGTAACTTGTTGACAGTCAGTCCAAGTCTTATTTTCAATGCAACACAAGTCGTTGCTCAAGATTTAACGGCTACTTGTCCTCTTCCAACCGAAATAGCGGTCACTTTCCTTGATTCTAAATGTGAGGCTGTCACACTCAAGCAACCTCAAACCTTTTATCGTTACTATAGTAGCAATGACAATAAATATGGTAGATATCTCACAACTGACAAATATAAGACAAATGTAGACGTTATCAGGAATTTAGCCCTCAATCAAGCATGGGGGAATAAAGCCACTATCAGACTCAAAGTGACTTTACCGGCAGGAACAACAGTTTATCAAGGTATTGTTGCTCCTCAAACACCTACCTCATGTTATCCAGGTGGTGGTCAACAGACCTTTATTCAAGACTCAAAAGATCCCAACATCAAGTGGTCTGAGGGCAAAAATCTCACTGTCAAAGATTTCTCTTGTCCTTAAAATTCATGGAAACTCAAACAGAAGAATTTATCAAGCTCATTAACCAATCAGTGGTTATTGCTGAACAGATGCGTAGTCAGTCTGGACAATCACAGCGTTTAAATAACGTGATTAGTGTTCTCCAATCTGTGAAAAACAAGGTGATGATTGGTGAGCTTGAACCATCAGAAGGAAATGCGACTCTTGGGTTAGCTCGTGAGGTTGCAGATTGGATTGAACCATTAGATGCGCCATTACTTAAAGCTGTAGGTGCGGTAGAAGCATATTACCAACAATACTTTTAACTTTACCCATAGCAGATTGTATTGAATATTATCGTTGTTTAATTACTAGAGTTAAATCGTAAGCAATCAGACGATAATATTCAATATTTAATTTGTAAAAATTACCGTCAAATATAACTCTCAACCTCTCACCAAATCACAGATTATGCAAATTATTTACTGGCTAATGATTGCCTTGATGATTGTAGGAATTATTGGTGCTGTAGTACCGGCAATCCCAGGAACTAGTTTAATTTTGGTAGCAGTGATTATTTGGGGAATAGTTAGTCACTCTTTCGTTGCGATCAAAATACCTTTAATTGTGACAGCTATTGTTTTAATTTTGAGTATTGGGGTTGATTTTTTAGCTGGTTATATAGGTGCGAAACAAGCAGGTGCTAGCAAGTGGGGGCAAATTGGCGCATTTGTGGGCTTTTTGCTAGGTTTTTTTGGATTGCTGCCAACTTTACCAATAGGTGGGCCTCTGCTGGGTATTCTATTTGGCCCTTTGTTGGGTGCGATTATTGCTGAGTATATTTACTGTCGGCAACTAGGCTTGGCAATTAAAGCTGGTGTCGGTATTGTCGTCGGTACAGTCTTAGGAAACTTGATTCAAGGATTGCTAGCGATCGCAGCAGTTGTAGTTTTCATCTGGACAACTTGGCCGCAAGTTTTTGGTAATTAAAGTCCCTTTCAAATCAATATATCAGAAGACATAATTCATAAAACTATTAGGAATATTTCATTTAGTTTCTGTTACTTTCAGCAGAGAATAATCTGCCCATAGATTGTTTTCTAATCTACCTATAGAGAAAATCTAAACTTGACGAATATGAAGGTTTTATGGCTCACTTGCTGTGGCTTATAACTTCATTTTGTGGAATCGTGACATTGGTCAGCTAGGTCAGACAGGGTAAATAAATCAAACACCTTTGAGCAACCATCCTCACCACGTTAACAACAAAACAACAGGACATCAAAAGATAACGCCTACCGCCATAGCTATACAGTTTCACTTATTTCTGAAAAAGGCTAGCAGTAGCGCAAGAATTGATACTAAAGATGTCTACATCTTCCTTTATGTAAAAAACACATAATTCCTAGCCTGGTTTACGTAATTTTCAATAAAAACCCATTACGTAAGTAATTTTGTGGTGCTAGACTTTGTATTGAACTCACAGATTTCACTGGTATTTTTACCAATAACTACGTAATAACAGGAAAACAAATGAAAGCTAAAAATATAATTCTCTCTACTGGACTTGCTCTCAGTGCTGTATTAGGTATTTCTAGCACTGCTAAAGCTGCAAACTTTACTAGTGTCTTCACACCAGATCCTGCTGTTCCTACCGAAGACATCTTCTTAAATTCTATTGTGCAGGGTAGTTTCTCAACCAGCGACTTTATATTTGTTGAAGCTGCTCAAATCATCAAAAACGTAGACGCTCTTGGCCCTGCTAGCACTGACAGAGGTCTGGATGCAAACGCACCTTTTGACCCTAACGAAACACCTTCAGCAGCAGAAATTGCAGCATACTTAGGCAATAATAACTTGAACAACATTATTGATGCTGAAGAAACTGGTGAGTTTGAGCTGAATGTGTTTTTTGATGACTTTGTAGGAAGTAATCCAGATGACCAAGACAGTTTATTCTTCTGGGAGCGCGGTGGTAACAGCCAACTCTTAGTTTACGCACTCGATACAGCCGGAAATATTATCGCTGGTTCTAATAGTGTGCTGCTAGATAGCCGCACATGGGGTTATGCTGGTTTCGATATCAATACAACAGAAGTCGGTGGCGCGCAAAGAGTGTACTCTCAAGGTTTGAAACTTTCACAGTTGGGATTAGGAGCTAACACTACCTTGGCTGGTCTGAAATTAGTTGCTAATACAAACTTTAATGGCCCTGATTTCAAAGTAGTTGCAGCTAGATTTGGCCCAACAGTAGTAGATGTACCCGAACCTACCACTATCATTGGACTAGCTTCAGTAGCTGGACTGGCTTTAGTCGGTCGTCGTCGGATCAAGAAATCTGTGGTGTAATAATCTTTTGTCAAGCGATCGCCAACAAAAAGTTCACATTTTTTAGTAGATAATTGTTCTGGCTAACAAGAAGAGTGCATTAATATTTAAATGCAGGGATAAGTTCTGTTTAATCCAACAGAAATATTTAGTAACATTAAAACCCGCGTAAGCGGGTTTTGTTTTTGTCGCATAAAGTAAAAAGACTAAAAGAAAATCCTCCCCAGTCCTAAACAAAGAAGGAAAAGTGATTAACTTTTGAGTCTAATTACAATTATTGATCTTTATTTACTTTTTAGGCTTTACGTCAACTGAGCCTTTTCTGCAATGGTAATTCCATAGGAGAAAGATTGCATGAACTCATCAAAAGATAAATCAATGAATCCGTCGTTAGTACCACTGAGAGTTTTACCATCTACACCCCAAGGATTTCGTACTATGACCCGTTGCTTCCCATTAGAATCAGCATAGGCTTTGGTTACAGAATAAGCATGATTACCAAGAATATACGTGCTGTCACTACCTACTCTAGCTGCTGCTACGGCCTGATCATTTGCTAAAGCTGTTTGCAGAGTCGAAAAACTGATAGTATTAACACTATGGTTAGTAGTTTTTTGTCCAGTGATAAATCTTAGAGGACGAGAAAGCGAGTCTCCATTGCCAATCAAATTATAACCAGGTTGACCTTCTCTCCATTCACGCCATTGAGCATAAGCTTTTTCCACTAAAGCCACCCACAAAACACCATTATTTTGCTTAGAGCTGATACTGGTAGCGATACGACGATCAACCGTAACATACTGTGCTTCACCAACATCAAAAGCGGTTCTGGAGTAAAAGCGTATGGTGTAGGTATTATCACCATTATCTGTGATCATGCTATTAATTACAGAACTTGACGCATTACCAGCATCATTAGCCTGACTACTAAAGGTTGCACCTAATGCAGCTAAAAATGCACAATCACCTAGTTTTCCTTGATCAATATCTCCAATTCGTGCTTCGTAAGCACTACCAAATAGAGTACCTGTTGCTACTGTATAGGTGAGATTGTTACCATTGAACACTGGCGTAGGTGCTACTGTTCCTAAGAACCAACGACCAACTAAATTTGACTCAAAACTAGTAGCACTCATGTCTTGTGTCGCACCATTAGCAACCTGTTTTGATAGCCATTTCACAGGGTCTTGCATAGTAAAAGGTGTGCTTGCACCCACCAAGGCTTTGAGGTCTTTGATCTCATTAGCATCAATTGCAGAATTATCTTGAGCATTTCTGAAGATACTGAGCATATCCTGACGATTTAAGTTGCCATCAGATGCTAAATTCCGTGCTAATGTAACGATTTGTTGGTCGAATAGATTGAGATTGAACCAATCCTGAAGTGTAAATGTCTGCTTTACTGTATTACTTGCTGCACCAGTCTTATCGTAAGCTATCCCTTGCAGAGTATAGTTTCCACCCGCCAAATTTAAATTTTTTAGAGACAAACTATAGCTAAAAGTTGCCGTATTTACCCTGCTGGTATCGGCGGTAAATACAGTAGAATCAGCCACATCTAGCCATTTTCCGTCAGATTTTTGAATACGGAAATCTAACTTTGATATATCACTAACACCATTTTTATCCGATACCAAAGCACTGTTGATGCTGAGAGTGTCCGTCGTCTTGAGGACGTTGCTATTGAGTTTAAATTGTAGTGAGGTTGGGGCAAAATTTTCAAAAACCTTGAGATTGTAGTTAGTGTCACCACCTTGGGAATAAACTTTAATGAAATAACTACCAGGATCTAAAGTCTGCCGAATGTAGTCAATTGCAGTTCCAGTTCGATAAGAACCCGTAATCACTTCACCACTATCAATCAAACCGTTGCTGTTACTATCTTTTATTAACTGTAAATCTGCATTTGTATTCAACCCATCAACAGTGAGATTAAGGCTACTACGAGCAGTCAGAGTTAGACTATAGAAATCATTCCGATCTGAAGAACCTACCCAATCAGAAAAAGTCTGAATATTAGTAGTGAGGGTTATTTTTCTCGCACTATTTAATGTGTTACCTGCATTATCAAGAGGCATAAATATCCTTACTTACATAGTTAAGAAAATGTGGAAAATCACACCCTTTCACATATGTAAAAAACTAGTTTTTACAACAAAAAATGAAGCTGTTGTTAATTTTCTTCTTAAAGATTGGGATCATCCAGGTAAAATACACGCAATATAAGCACTGTCGTATAAGTACTGAATTTCAGAGTAAATATGCACTAAAGTTATAAATATTTTTTTAATTGAGACATTCTTACTGAGAAAAATGTTCTTACTTCGGGATAGGGATATATTTCACTGAAAACTAAAAGCTGAAGCTAGTGAAGAAAGAACACTTCTGTAGTAAATGATTTAGTCATGATTGTATCAGCTTGATGCCAAAAAAAGGCTTGGATACACTATCCAAGCCTCTGACAATTTCTGATAAAACTAGAGATATGAGTCTCTAGTTAACGTGAGTTTCCAACGGAGGTGAAGTTTCGGGAAGGGCGAAAGAAACAATTCAAATCCTTTTTCCTCCTTCCTCCTGCCTGATTTCTTAGGAGTTCGATGACCTCTCCCCAACCCCTCGATTACTTAAGCAGTATAACTAAACTGAATGCAAAGATTTTTGAGCTTCAGTAGCGATCGCTTCTACTTCATCATTCGCCATATTTGCCAAAATAGATTGAGCTTCTGCACCACCCAAACGTGTCAAAGCCTGTACCACTCTGTAACGTATCTGCCAATCATGATCAGTTGCATAGGAAGCTAATAGGGGAACTGCTTGGACATCACCCAATTCTCCTAGAGAACTAATCGCCGCAGTTTTTACTAATTCCACATCTGAGAAAAGTGCTTCTTGGAGTAATTCCAACCCTCGTGGATCTCCTAGTTCTCCTAGTGTCGCAATAATACTGAACTGCACTAACCACTCAGAGGTCGTGTGATAAAGCTGCTGTAAATCTTCAAAAGCAGTGTGTAACTTCAACGCCCCTAAACAATCAGCAGCGGCGGCTTGCACATCAGCTTCCGGATCTTTTAATAAAGCACGCAGTAAATCTAAAGATAAGTCTAAATCCTGAGTGCCAAGAGTATCTAACTGACTTACCGCTGAATAGCGAACGCGAGAATTGCTATCAGTAATAGCAATTTGCACTAATTCAAAAGCGGTTGTAGGTTCTAGTTCACGCACTTGATTTACCGCACGCAAGCGATCGCCCAAATCCCCAGAACTGAGCAATTGTCTTACAGACTCAGGAGTTATACTCATGTTATTACCTTAATTTGTCAAATTTTCAAAGACAGTCAATAGTTCACAGTCAACAGTCACTATTCAAAAAACATAGGTGTTGACTAACACTAATGACTAGCCAGCAGCCATCGCGCGCACAATGTCACCACGGGTAAGAATCCCGATAACTTTACCTGCGTTATCTAGTACAGGTAAGCGATGCACCTTGCGATCGTGCATGATTTGTGCTGCTTGTTTTACAGTCTTGTCAGGAGTGATAGTGATAGGATTCTTGCTCATCACTTCACCAACGGTTTGTCCTAAAGATTTATGCAGATCCCGTTCATAGTCAGCAGGATTTTTTAAATAGATCACACTATCCAGAAACATGACGTAAGCTGGTGGAGTTATACCAGTTGCTTGCCACATCAAATCGGTTTCTGAGATAATGCCCACCAATTTACCGACATCATCTACAACAGGTAGCCCACTGATGCGTCGTTCAGCCAGAATTTGGATTGCTTCTTGAAGTGGAGTTACTGGCCGGACAACAATTGGCTCAGGACTCATTATATCGGCAACGGTTTGAGGCATTGATTTGCTTACACCCTTGATCACAGTCTCTGCAAATATTGTAAAAAATTCATTGACTCAACCTGATTCAGTTAATACATTGTTACGGTAATGGTCATTAATGATTAGGCAACAGCCATGAGTAATTCTACCCTGATCCTAATTCCCAATGCCCCATTCCCTATTCCCTACTCTCTTTCAACGCAGCGATAATTTGACTATTTGCTTGGGGAAAAGCAAATTGTTCCAACTCATCTAAATTCACCCAACGAACTTCATCACACTCTAGAGGCTGAGGAACACCTGCAACTAAGTAACAGTGATGTACTGTCAAGGTGACACGTAAATGAGTATAAGTGTGGTCGATAGTAATCAGATGTTCTCCTACTGTGACTGATACTCCCAATTCTTCATCAATTTCTCTTTTAATACAGTCTTCGATAGTTTCGCCGACCTCGACTTTACCACCAGGAAATTCCCATAAACCCCCCATTGCTCCTTCTGGGCGACGACGATCAATTAAAATTTGCTTGTGATCATTCCAAATAACGGCCACACCAATAATCTTATGTGGTGGTAGAGTCGTCGTTGTGTTCATAGTGTTTTACTATTGATTATTGACTATTAACTATTGACCCATAACAAAACTCGGCAGATTCCTACAATATCTACCGAGTTTTTACTTATTTTAAAATATAAACTGCTTTGGACTTGTCTAGACGTTTAATTATGTTTTTGCATACAAACCAAAAGCGTTAGCTTTTGAAATGCTACTCGCATCCAAATTTGCTAACGCTGATCTGATCATTCGGTAATTTGGGAAGGTCGGTTGTGAGAATTCCGCATAAAACTGTTTTTCGATGTTTTTCCTGAGCAATTTCATTAGGGATTTACTCAAGGATGTTGAATTGATGTTGGAGGAGGCAATAGTTATTCAACATCATGATTATTACTTTCAGTTCCTTGCAATACCTTTTCAAAGCCCATCCGTTGCTCGGCATTTCGCAAAAAATAACCACTGATCATGGCGGATGCTAGCAACCGTCCTAAATTTTCCCGACTAGTTGTAATAGTAATATCAAAGTGTTCAGAAGGCAGATTACCCAACAGTCCGATAATATTGCGCTCCATTACTTGAAAAACTTCAGGAGAAGTTGGTTTAGATAATTGGCTAACTGTTTCTGGGTTCAATGACTTAACATACTGCCACAGTAAATTACCTGTCTCTGATTCACTGTCAAAAAATTCTGAAACTCGGTTAGATGGGTTACTCACTTTGTACCTCCGGTACTACCAATACTGGATATGGTGTTAGCAAATTTATGGGGCTTAAGTCTATGTTTTGTTTGACTTAATGGTTTATTTAGTGTTCCTGTCAACTAATGTAACAAGTTAATTTGAGATCTGTGTCGGTGTAACCGTACAGCAAACAGGGGATTTTCTCACCTTAAATACTCAATAATCATTAGCAGCAGTGATGTGGCATAGCTGAAACGTGACAATAGTATTATTAATCCATCTTAATTTATAAAAATGGTAAACTTTCAGCTTAGTATATTCAGTGTGACACGACTAAACTAAATTGCTAATTGTCAGTATATTTATTGACGCTAAAATCCTCTTATCTGTAAAATTCGTAAGTTTCCCATTAGTCAATTTGGCATTTAGCTGCTAGGTTGTGTAAATTGGCCTGAATATTATGTAACAGGGACAAAAAGGAATTAAGTGAGCATGACGCAAAACAAACGTGCTTTAATCACTGGTATTACTGGTCAAGATGGTTCATATCTGAGTGAATTTCTCATAGAACAAGGCTATGAAGTACATGGCATAATCCGGCGAACTTCTACTTTCAACACCGATCGCATTGATCACATTTATGAAGATCCTCATAAAGAAGGTGTGAAGTTATTTCTGCATTATGGCGATTTGACAGATGGGACAACGCTACGACGGATTTTAGAAGAAGTCCAACCTACAGAAATTTACAATTTAGGTGCACAATCTCATGTCCGAGTGAGTTTTGATTCGCCGGAATATACTGTAGACGCCGTAGGGATGGGAACACTACGACTACTAGAAGCCATCCGAGATTATCAAAGACGGACTGGGATTGAAGTACGCTTTTATCAAGCGGGTTCTTCTGAAATGTACGGTTTGGTGCAAGCAGTACCACAAAGCGAAACGACACCTTTCTACCCTCGTAGTCCCTACGCTTGTGCAAAAGTTTACGCCCACTGGCAAACGGTAAATTACCGCGAGTCTTATGGAATGTTTGCATGCAATGGTATTTTATTTAACCATGAATCACCACGGCGGGGTGAAACTTTTGTCACACGCAAAATTACCAGAGCAGTGGCGCAGATCGTAGCTGGCAAACAGAAAAAGCTATATATGGGTAATCTGGATGCCAAAAGAGATTGGGGCTATGCTAAAGATTATGTCCGGGCAATGTGGCTGATGCTGCAACAAGAAAAAGCAGACGATTATGTAATTGCCACAGGCGAAACCCACTCAGTCCGGGAATTTCTGGAATTGGCTTTTAGTCATGTCAATCTCAATTGGCAAGATTACGTAGAATTCGATGACCGCTATCTCCGCCCAGCAGAAGTAGATTTATTAATTGGCGATCCTGCTAAAGCAAAGCAAAAATTGGGCTGGCAACCTTCAGTAACTTTTAAAGAGTTAGTCGCACTGATGGTAGAAGCAGATTTGCAAGCAATAGGTCAAACTTCACCTAATGGCAATGGTTCACTCTCGCCTCATGATATTGCTACTATTCGTCAAGAACTAGGCGCACTCCACTTTTGATTAACTCTTGCTAAGGATAAAAATATGACTGCCTTAGATCTGAAAAATAAACGAATTCTCGTTACTGGTGGAGCAGGATTTTTAGGCCGTCAGGTAGTAGATCAGCTATGCAAAGCTGGGGCTGACTTGGCCAAGATTACTGTACCGCGATCGCGTGAATTAGATTTACGCATCCTAGAAAATTGTCAACGCGCCGTAGACCAGCAAGATATCGTCATTCACTTAGCGGCTCATGTCGGTGGTATCGGTCTCAACCGTGAAAAACCGGCGGAGTTATTTTACGATAACTTGATCATGGGGACGCAGTTAATTCATGCGGCTTATCAAGGCGGTATCGAAAAATTCATCTGTGTTGGGACTATCTGCGCCTACCCGAAATTTACCCCAGTACCATTTAAAGAGGATGACCTATGGAATGGTTATCCAGAAGAAACTAATGCTCCCTATGGGGTTGCGAAAAAAGCACTTTTAGTTCAACTGCAATCTTATCGTCAGCAGTATGGCTTTAATGGTATTTACTTATTACCAGTAAACCTATACGGGCCTGAAGATAACTTTGATCCTGGCAGTTCCCATGTCATCCCGGCGTTAATTCGCAAAGTTTATGAAGCTCAAGTCAGGGGAGACAAACAACTACCCGTTTGGGGTGATGGTAGTCCTACCCGCGAGTTCTTATATTCAGAAGATGCCGCACGCGGTATTGTCATGGGTACACAATTTCATAATGACTCTGAACCCATTAACTTGGGGACTGGTTATGAAATTTCCATCCGCGATTTAGTCACCCTAATTTGTGAACTGATGGAATTTGACGGTGAAATCATTTGGGAAACAGACAAACCAAACGGTCAACCCCGTCGTTGTTTGGATACGGAAAGGGCTAAACAAGCTTTTAATTTTACTGCTCAAGTGGATTTCCGGCAGGGATTGAAGAATACTATTGATTGGTATCGTCAAAATGCTGCTTAGGTAATAGGATCTTGGGAATGGGGCGTTGACAAAGGTAATTAATCTAATTTTCCCTGTTCCCTTTTATTCAAAAATCTACATGGAAAATGTGAATGATCAACTAAGTAAAGTCAAATTACGCCGGACTTTGTTAAAAACTCGTCAGTCGATGTCTGTGAAAGAATGGCGAGAAAAAAGCGATCGCATCTGTACACTATTACAAGCTTCTACTCTCTTCACCCAAGCTAAAACCATACTTGCCTATTTCAGCTTTCGCCAAGAACCTGACCTCAGTCCCCTATTTTTGAATCATCAATATCGTTGGGGATTTCCTCGCTGCATCGGTCAATCCCTACATTGGCATAGTTGGCAACCAGGGGAATCGTTACAAATAAATTCCTATGGCATTCAAGAACCCCATGCCCACGCCCCTAGAATAGACCCTCATGAGGTGGATTTGATCCTTGTTCCCAGCGTTGCTTGTGACCAACGTGGATATCGTCTAGGTTACGGTGGGGGTTATTATGATCGCTTGCTGAGTTCTTCAGAGTGGACAAATAAGCCAACGGTAGGTATGATTTTTGACTCTGCTTATTTACCACAACTACCTACTCAAGCTTGGGATAAACCTTTGCAAGCAGTTTTTACAGAAATTAGGTTGGTAGAAATTGGATGATTACGTAGGTAGATATCCAGCTTGAAAAATCTGTTCGGCGGTTAGATTTAACTCCGGGAAAGTGGGCGAAATTATGCGATTACTGCTTCTAAATTGAGTAACTTGATATTCACCATCGATTAATTGATAAATAGATATAGTAGGCTGTTTAGGGTTGCCAGTGAACTTTTTAGCCCCTAGACCGAGATAATCTACAACCCAGTATTCAGGAGTTCCAATACTCTCATACTTACCCTGTTTTGTGTAATAGTCATCATCCCAGTTGGTACTAACTACCTCAACTACCAAGGGAATTGATGCTGCATAGGATACAGTTGATTCTTTTTTCCATAACGGCTCATTCACTAAATTAGGACGATTTAAGATCAGTACATCTGGGGAGTAGGCAGATGCTGAATTAGTTGGTTTAATAAGCGCAGTTTTGGGGATTGTGTAAGGTAAATTTAATCTGTCTAACTCTACTGTTAGTTTTCTTGCTATAAAACCAACAACATCTTCATGATCTCCTTCTGGTTGCGTCATTTCAATAATCACGCCATCATGTAATTCGTATCTTCCACCTTCAGGCCGCCACGCTGCAAACTCATCAAATGTTACTAGTTTACATACGGCTGGAGTCATAAATTGTTACCTTGGCTTGTATGTTGCCTTATTTACAAAACATAATTTGTTTTTCCATCAAAGTCTTGCATATATCCTAACTTGATGCTCGACTATTCGAGTTTGAGCATAGATTTTCCGAATCAGATCGGATCACTATATGTTAGAGCTAAATCTGTGTTTGGTATCAAACAAGGGTGTTTGTGATAGCATCCTTACGGGGTAAAAATTTTAGGGCTTTCAACAAATTTCCAAGTCAAATATTCTACCCGGAGTACCACTTATATGAGTAATCCCAGCTTATCTACCACTGAGCAAGAAGTGATAGTGGATGAGGTGCTAGCAGCTAGCCTGCAAGCTCAACAAAAAGCAGGCCCCGATTTGCGTCAAATCCACACGAAAAGTCATGGACTCCTTTGGGGAGAATTTATAGTTGAACCCAATCTTCCTGAACATTTGAAAATAGGTTTGTTTAAAACACCTGAAACTTATCCGGCGTGGATTCGTTTTTCTAGCGGTGGTGCGCCGGAAACACGAGGCAAACTTCGTTCTGATAGACAACCTGATGTGCGGGGTATCGCTGTCAAGGTGATGAATGTAGATGGTGAGAAAGTGTTAGATGATGAAGAAAAAACGCAAGATTTTACACTCAACAGTCACCCTACTTTCTTAACTAAAGATATTCGTGATTATGCTGATCTTCCTAAAGTCGCTACTGGGCAACTTTCTTCAGAACGACTGACAGAAATGGCTTATACCTCTGCTATTTTGCAAAAAATCGCAGAAAAGAGAGTAGGCAATCCTCTTTTAATTCAATATTGGAGTATGGCCCCTTTCCGATTCGGTGAGAGAATTGTCAAATTCAGCGTCAAGTCACAACAACCTGAACAACCACCAGCAACTTTGCCAGAATCAGATAATTACCTCAGAGAGGCAATAGTTCAATATTTGACAGGAGACCAAAAAGAGGCGTATTTTGATTTCTTGATTCAGTTTTATGTAGATGAAGAAAAAACGCCAGTAGAAAATCTGAGTCAGGAGTGGGAAGAAAGTGACTCACCTTTGATCAAAGTGGCAACTATTCGCATTCCCAGTCAGACATTTGATTTTGAAGAACGTAAACGTTTAGATGAGGGAATGTTTTTCACTCCTTGGCATACCATACCAGAGCATGAGCCTGTGGGTAGTGTGAATCTTTCTCGCAAAAAGTTATATAGTGAACTGGCAAAAGCTAGGCGAGAACAAATCTCTAAACGCTTGCGAGAACCACAACCTTATACAGTAGTGGCTGAATAGGGCAGAAGGCAAAAGGCAAAAGTAAAAAACTCTTTTCTTTTTACTTTTACCTTTTTGTCCCCAGTCCCCGGAAATTTTTGAATTGGGAGCGAAGCGACGTGACTTGGAAAACTCAAAATTCGCGTTGGCAAATAGTGGTGATGTATGGATTATTAGGTGCGATCGCAATTCTCACGCTTTTCCCGTTATTGTGGCTCATCAGCACATCTTTAAAATCACCCACAGAAAATATTTTGCAGTCGCCACCGCAATTATTACCTAGTCAACCTACCATAGGAAACTTCTTTAAGGTCTGGCAATCTTTACCGTTTGGACAGTACCTTTATAACAGTACATTGGTGGCGGTGCTGACTGTAGGTTTAAATCTACTGTTCTGCTCCTTAGCTGCTTACCCTTTAGCACGGCTATCATTTCCGGGGAGGAATGGCATATTTATTGCGATCGTCTCTACGATTATGATTCCTTTCCAGATTGTGATGATACCCTTGTATATTTTGACTGTGCAGTTAGGGTTGAGAAATAGTTATTTGGGGATGATTTTCCCTAGCTTGGCTTCGGCTTTTGGTATTTTTCTCCTGAGACAAGCTTTTATGGGTGTTCCCAAAGAAATAGAAGAAGCGGCGCGGATGGATGGTAGTTCAGAATTGGGCTTATGGTGGCATATTATGCTACCAGCAGTTAGACCTGCACTAGTAACTTTAGCTATTTTTGTATTTATTGGTTCGTGGAGTGACTTTCTTTGGCCTTTGATTGTTATTCAAGATGAAAATTTGTACACTCTGCCTCTGGGAGTAGCCAAGCTAGCAGGAACATTTTCTTTAGACTGGCGGTTAGTGGCTGCTGGTTCAGTGATTGCGATCGCACCTGTTTTATTACTGTTCCTACTTTTACAGCGTTATATTGTATCCACTGATACTAGTAGCGGTGTAAAGGGATAGGGAATTGGACATGGGGCATTGTGGTAGAAATGTCTACCTTGTCCCATAAACTCCTCCACCCCTGCATCCCTACACTCTTAAACTAAAATTAATAGTGTACGGTTCATCCAAAGACTGCTGAGTGCTGGATTTAACCGCATCTAAATAGCGAAGGAAAATTTGCAGTTGGGAGAAATTGGGGCGATAGGCCAGATTTCCTTGTTTTTCAAACAGTGGTTTAGCGGCGATTGCCTGATAATCATAATTAGTCTGAGAATTGTGGGTAAGCCAGCTAGATTCAGGCATTAAAGGAATCAACCCTGGCGGAATTTCCCCTTCTAAGAACGCCAAAAGCCTTTTCTGACAGGTACTAGTATTGATACCACGAGTCTCAAATAATTGCAGAACTTCTCCAAACATCAAAGTCCGGTTGGGTAGTAGTCGCAACAATTCTGTAAATAAGAAATAATCTGTATACTGATGGCGAGATTCTTCTAAAACATGGGGATGTAGTGGCAACACAGCCAAACCATAGGCAACACGGCTACAGTTAGGAATGCCATTTTCACCCAGATAGGTATCTTGAATCAGTTTGGCATTGGGGAGTTTTTGCCGTAACCAACGGTTGACAACAGCTAAAGTGGCCACACCACCAGTCAAAATTGCTTGATTAATAGCTTCAGTGGGAATACCACGCGCTACTAATAACTTATTCAGTTCCCGGTTGAGGCGGCGGACAAAGGGTACAAATACCTGCGTTTCTAAATCTCGACGCTGTAAAGTCCACTTTTGATCGGCTAATTCAAAGCTAAAAGATTCTTGGCGTTGCAAAATTAGCTTCAAAGCTAGAGCTGTATCTAATACAGCTTGACCTAGTAAGGAACTTTCCAGACGTTGCTGTAACAGAATCCGCGCCTGAATATCAGGTTCTCCTACGCGGGGTAACTCTAAATCATCTAAATCCAAACTTTGCCACTGTACTGTGTCTAAATTGGGAAAGGCTGATTGCCATTGTGAGGGGTTACTAGTAGTTTTTTGGCTATCTTCTGGGTTTTCCCAACGTGATTGACGGTATTTGGATGGTAATAATAATTGACAGATAATATCTTGTTCTAGACCTTTGCTTGCATAGGCAAAACCGTGAAGCATAAAATCATTGTGGGTAAGTTGCTCTACCCTATCTGGTACATCAACTAATCCCATTTCTGTGGCAGTTGCACCAATATTAATCACCAGGGTATGACCTGCGATCGCAGAATCATTGTTTTGTGCTGGAGTTAAACCTTGGTTCGTACTAAATTTTACTGTTTCACCATTAGCACCATTGAGGACACTCAGCAGGCTAGCGATCGCTTCCTCTACGAAAAATACCTGTTGGGGATGTTGGACTAATCTACTCGTCAGTAAAGCTTCCCGCACATTAAAGCGATATTGTTCAGACCACGTAGATGGACAGTTACAAATTACCCCAGCAATTTGAGCAATAATATTGTGGAAGGTACTATCATCTAAACCTACAGCTGTGGCAATTAACCCTTGAGTGGTACTATCGCGGTCAGCTTTCAATGTCAAAAGTAACTTAGAGAGCGATCGCACTACCCAAATCAACGGCCCTGCCGAAAATTCATTGAATTGCAGTACAGGTTGCCATTTTTGTTGCTCATTTTTATAAGGAATTGCTACCTGTAAATAGGGTTTCAACTGCGCAGAATACAAATGATTTTTCAGATGAGACGCTTTATTTTCACTCTCATCACTCTGTTTAGGAGGTGCAGAAGTGTTAGGCAGATAAACCTCTGCGGGTAAACGGAAGGATTGCTGGAAGGTATTAGTTCCCGGTTGCTGTTCTGCTGACCAGCAAATCGGATAAACAAAGCCGGTGGAGCGATTTAATAAGGTGGCAGAAATCCCCGTTGTTCCCAAATCAATGCCTAAATACCAAACTGAGTCTACTTGATCAGGCGCACTTTCTATATTGTCGATGGGAGTATCGGGAGTAATTACAGAACTCTCGTAAGCTGTGGTTGTAACTTCCTTTTTTTTTTCAGTTGGGCTAAAGTCTAAGGCGGTTTCTGTTTGTGGTGAAGAGATGGGTTTAGCTGGGGAAACCTCAGTGGGAGAGAAGTCCACAGTCAGTGTATGGTCTACTATTTCTTGCTCTAATTTTTGACGGTCACTTACCCAAAACTCTGCACTTTCTAAGCCAATTACTGGCGACTGGGGACTGGATTCATCTAGTTTTGCTAAATCTTGGTGTAATTTCAGCCATTGCTCTTCATTTAGAGAAATTTCTGGGAGATTGGCTAAAGAATTGACTTCTGGAGAAAGTAAGTTTTCCTGGGGTGAAGCTGGAATAAATTGTTCTGGTGAATTTTGTGGTTCTTTATGAGTTAGTGGCGATGACTTCTGCTCAACCGTTTCTGCTGTTGCGGCTGCAATATTCTCTAAATCAGGTGTGACGGCTAACTGTTCTGCAACTAAAAGTTCTGGTGTCGGCAGAATAAGAGGATTAATGGGGGTTGCTTCTAGTTGCTGCACCTCAGCCAATTCTGTAATATCTATATCGGCAAATAAATCTGCCAAAGATTTAATTGTATCTTCATGGCTTGGCTGGATTTCTGGCACATTTAACTCATCAGCAAAACTGTGAGTTTGAGTTAAATCTTCCCAGGGTAACGAGTCTACATCTGGTAGTGATGGATCTGGTATTGCTTGGGATTCCGCCTGATCAAAAAAATCTGTATCTGATTGATCAAACCAAGCATCTGGCATCATTGCTGCCGTATCGACCTCTGCCAGTACATTTTGTGGTGCGACAGGTACGCTATCAACTGCGTCTCCTTCTGATAAATCCGCTATCACTGACTCGGAAGTTAACTCTAGAATGGCAGTGAAATTCTCCATGCCAAACAAGCTGGCATAGATCAGATCAACTTCATCATTCGTTGATTCTGTACCATCTGGGGACAAGATATTTGGCGTAGTTAAATTCTCGGTAGATATAGACTCATCAATACCCAATTGCAAGAGCATTTCATCTAATTCGTTCGTGATTAATGTCTCAAATTCTGCCGATTCTGGTTCGTCTAAGTCTTTCTCTAAGGAGCGATCGCTGACTAATAATTCTTGAGATACAGGCTGTGATTCTCCTGGTATTAATGTGTCAGTAGGGACAGTATGATTCAGCTGCGATGAGTTAGCAGTAGGTGAAATAGTAGATGCTAGTGAATTAGTAAAGGTTTGATTTTCTAACTTAGGATTAGATGTGGGGAAATTAGATAAATTTTGTTGTATATGTTGTGTCAAATTATTCAATAGGTTTGCCAGCAATTGTTCGCCTTGCAAACCCGTGCTGTGCATTCTAGTCAGTGCCTGCGATAAAGATTCATGATAAGTATTAATATTGCGCTGTAAAGCATCGAAGACAACATTTACAGTGCCATCTAAAGACAGCAAGCGTTGATCCAATTCCTGCGCTAGCTGTGTTAACCGCTCTGTTTGTTCTGAAGAATCCCAGAAAGTTTGATTCTGAGTCGGTTTCATCTCTAGATTATTCTGATAATTATTGGCATCACTAGAATGGTTTACCTCCGACTCAGCTATTTTGGGCATCAATGCTGGCGCCAGGCGATTCATTAAAACTTGTAAAAATTCAGTAATAATTTGCTCTTGATTTGCCAGTTGTTGACTTAAAGAGTAATTATGTAGTCGCTTCTGCTCCAACTGTCGAATTTCTTGCACCAAAATCGATCGCTCTTGTAAAAGGGCTGCAATTTCTCCTTGTAATGGCTGTATACAGGCAGACAATTCATTTTGGAGTTGTCCGACTAGGGAATGAGTGTATTCTTGATAATTTGGAGTCGGTGGTGTAGGTGGATTGTGACCTTGGTCGATAAACTTCTCCAACAAAGCCGATCTATGGGAACTGCCACTAGAAGAGTTTTGTTCAGCGTATTCTACTTGAGACTCTTGTAGCTGAATTAGAAAATTGCGAGTTCTTTCTAAAACGTCCTTCGGCTCTTCCGCCTGACTAGACAAAAGCTTAGGTAGACGTTTACCACTGCTGTTGAGCAAGTTGTCAATATCTGCAATTAGTTTTTGAAGTTCATCGTTGCGGGAAGTCACTTTAAATTACCTTAGCTAAAATTTTTAGGTTAACTGGCTGTGAAAATTAATTTACAATCACTATTTTGGATAAATAACTGAAAATTGTAGCTTTGTGTCAAATTACCGCAGGCGATCGCCATTTGGCAATGATGTTTGAGCTAGCAGCAGTCCCACAACACAAAAACATTCTGAGATTGCTAGTACAGGACTTACGCCAAGAGACTTTCTGTTTTGGGAAGGTGTCAGGTTTAAGGGGTTTGAAAACCTACACACGTCAGTTTGCTCAAGTCGGGAAACCCTTTCGGCAGTTGCTTTAAGTCGGCAAAGCTGCTTTAAAGCAACTGCCGACGCTACGGCGACGCTAACACCACACAACTAGCTCCCCTATACCCTTGCTCCCAATCCTTGATTTTTCGTTACTCATGCGTAAATCTGATCAATATAAGGTAGTTGAGCAGGCGATATTACAGTCTTGAGGACTTCATAGTATAAAAACACAAAAAAATCCAAATCGCCAAGCCAATGTGGTAGTACAAAAACATACTTAACCTGATAACTGGGAATGACAACGTAAAAATTTTGTCTTATCTACCCATACCAGCAATTTGCATAGCCGATGAATCAATGAATTACAAGGTAGCATTAGCAAGCCTCAATGCCTTTTGGCTACCAATAGCAAAAAATTCTAAATTAGCAAAAATTAACAAACTTGAGTATCATTAGTTGTGTAAAAACACTATGAATTCTCTGGTTTTGCCACATACTGAGTTCTCTTTTAAAATGAAGTGTACAGCGATCGCCTAGGCTAGATATAGCGTTTTTGTTTACCTTTTATAGCCGATTCAATAATGTCGTAATGGAAGACAATCCCTGGATAAACTCAGCTCCCTTTTTTCAAGGTTTACCAGAAACCTCTGTAGAAATAGCTCTCAACCATCTTGTGACACGCACCCACCCAGCCAATCAAGTAATACTACTAGAAAATGACTGGGGTGGTTCTGTATATTTTATATTTGAGGGTTGGGTAAAAATTCGTACTTATAATCTGGAAGGGAAAGAAGTCACACTAAATATCATTGGTAAAGGGGAATTGTTCGGTGAAATGGCGGCATTAGATGAAGTACCCCGCTCTACAGATGTCATTACTCTCACACCTACAGTCATTGGCAGTATGCCAGCCCAGGATTTTGTCAAGTTACTCCATGCAGAACCCTTAGCGGGAATACGTTTATCACAATTAATGGCTCGACGTTTACGACAAGTAAATCGCCGTCTGCGGTTGCGAGAATCTGATAGTCAGTCACGAGTAGCAGATACATTATTATTTTTGGCAGACGGACAAGGCAAACAAGGTCAAACCGGAACAGAAATTCCCAATTTACCCCATAGAGAACTAAGTAGCTTGAGTGGACTAGCGCGAGAGACAGTCACCAGAGTATTGACAAGATTAGAAAAGAAAGGCTTGATTAAGCGAGATCAAGACAATATTTGTATTCCTGATTTGTCAGCCTTAGAGAAAAGAATCGTTTGACAAAGAGAATAGGTTACAGGTTACAGAAGATAAACTTAAGCTGTATCTCATACTCCTGGCAATTTGCTGAAATCTTGATGTGAAACAGGTCTGTCCCCTGTCCTCTTTGACTATTTAGTGATTAACAAGTTTTTCCCAATGAGTATTTTAGATTCTCTACCAGATGAACCAGAGGAAAATTCATCCCCTGAGTCTCAACCTTCGCTCCAGCATTGGTCAGATCAACCAGCACATTTAAAGCAACCGCAATTAAAGGTTGATGCACCTTTAAGAATGGTAGAAACAGCGTTTTTAGCCAGTGCTGCTAGCTTGATTTGGTTTATCAATTTTTACTTTCCCCTAGGGCCAGTATTGCGAATATTTTTCCCTGTACCGATCGCTTTAGTTTATCTACGTTGGGGTAAACGAGCTGCATGGATTGCGGCTGTTACCTCTGGTTTACTCCTTTCAGTACTGATGGGGCCAGTTCGTAGTTTATTATTTGTCATGCCCTTTGCTTTTATGGGTGTGCTACTGGGGGCTACATGGTATCGTCGTGTCCCTTGGCTAGTTTCTATCACCTTGGGGACGCTATTAGGTACTTTAGGTGACTTTTTCCGGTTGTGGTTGCTATCGATCTTATCGGGAGAAGACTTGTGGGTTTATGCTATAAATCAAGTCACAAAATTTATAGAGTGGATATTCTCTCTCTTGGGATTATTATCTAGTCCCAATGTTTTTTTGATTCAAGTGGGAGCGGTCACATTGTTTATCATTCATAACTTCATCTACCTATTTGTAGTACATTTGGCAGCATGGTTATTGTTAGATCGACTAGGTAATCCCATCCCTCGACCACCACATTGGGTACAAGTTTTGATGGACTATTAAAAAAACTGGCGTTGCAGAATAGTGGGATGAATTAAGGCAAACAGAGGAGGCAGAGGGTGCAGAGGGAGAAGTTTATCATTTACTGAATCATCCCTTAATTCAGCAATACCAAAAAACTTAGTCATTAGTCATTAAATTAAACGGAGTTCAATTAATTACTATTCTGTTGTAGCGTTGCCGATAACTAACCACTAGCGATAGAAAGTGCATAGTTTACCACCGTAGGCATCTCCGCAGTAATCTTTGTACTTTTTTCTACGCTTCTGGGTGGATGAAGTACTCCGTAAAGATGAGTAGAAATTAATTAAAAGCCTAACAGGAGGGTAGATTAATGACTCAAGGTAATGGACATTCCCAAGAACCTATTAGCAACTTAGAATACGACTTTATTACCGTGTTACATAACAAAGCTGAAGCGGTGAAAGCTTATGAAACTTACATTCAAGATGCTCAAACCGCAAACTCCCAGCCTTGTGTAGAATTATTCCAAAAATTGCGTCAATCCGACATTGAGCAAGCCCAAGAAATCCGTCGTCATCTGCAAGCAGTCATGGAACACGGTAAAATGTAATACAAGTTTGTAGTAAGCACTTTAGTGCTGCGGTATTTACTAAAGGACTAAAGTCCTTACTACGAACTAGGAAGTTTTTAGTTTAGTATTTGGGATATTTTTGTGACTATAGGCTAATTTGATTTCTCCCGTATTAGGTGGTACTTGATTGGCAAAATCACAAATAGATTGAAATGGACAAAACCGACAGTGATGTCCAGGATTCGGGGGAAATATTTCACTGAAACTCTTAGCAGCTTCTTGATATTGTTGAATGTCTGATTGATGTTTTTCAGCAATTTTGACTAATTCAACTTTTAAAGATTCTAATTCATTACTTTCTAGTTGAATTATCTCTGATTCTTGGCGCAATTCCAGATTATAAAATGAAGCGACAGCTTCCCTGCCAGGATACAAATAACTAGCAGCTAATAAATAAACTAATGCTTGTCTTTTATCAAAATTAGACTTACCAGTTTTAAAATCTACAATATGTAAAGTTTGAGCATCTGACTCAATAAAAACACAGTCCATTGCTGCATATAATCGGAAGCGATAATTTTCTTGCTCAATCAAAATTGGCTTGGGAAAACCTTCATCACCGCGAGTTAATTGGAGAATTCTTTTCCCTAAAAGTAAAGGGGCTTCATAATACTTTTTCAGAATTTGTAGCACGCGCTGTTGTACTTGCACAGCCGAGTTACTCAATTTGAGTAGTTTGGCAACTTGTTCTACTCCATCTGAGCGCGTCAGCAGATGTCGATTATGATGAAACTCATAAACACCTTTTTGGGCTAGCAACCCAATGCGCTGAGGTGGAGTAGCATTTGCTAATAGTGCTTTAACCTGCGGTTCGTGTTGACGAGCTTTGATGAACCCCCGTCTCATGTGGCAGTGCCAACGTTCTTGCCCCCTCGCTGGGGCAACTAAAGACCAGAGGTGATAACTAACAAAAAGTCGTTCGGGGGTTGACATTGGTCAATCGCAGTGAGAAATAATACGGTGGAAGACGCTTGCAGCTACGCACGCTTTGCGGGAAGCTTCCTAAATAGAGTTCACAATATATGGGAGAAAGTGGCAAACATGAGTGGTAGCAATTCTAGCAAGATAAAATTTGGTACTGATGGATGGCGAGGAATTATCGCCGATGACTTTACTTTCCCCAATGTGCGGAAAGTAACGAGAGCGATCGCAAGTTATTTAGAAACAGCCTACTCAAAAGATAGACCAGTTCTGATTGCTTACGATACGCGGTTTTTAGCTGACCAGTTTGCCCAGACAGCAGCCCAAGTCTTAGCTGATTTAGGATGGAATGTTAAAATCACTGATCGGGATTGCCCCACACCAGTAATTGCCTATAATGCCCGTCACCTAAATTCGGCGGGGGCGTTAATGTTTACTGCTAGTCATAATCCAGCACCATACTGTGGGATTAAATATATCCCTGACTATGCTGGCCCTGCCACTCCAGAAATTACTGATACTATTGTGGCAAATATAGAAACTGCATCGGATGAATTGCCAAGTGGCAAACCGTCAGGTTCTATTTCTATTTTCGATCCCAAACCAGACTATCTCCAATTTATCTATACATTGCTGGATGTGGAACGAATTAAGAGCGCGCAGCTAAAAGTCAAGTACGATGCGTTATATTCTACATCCCGTGGCTATTTAGATGAAATCTTGCAACAAAGTGGCACACAATTAGAAAGTTTCCACACTTGGCGCGATGTGCTGTTTGGCGGTGGAATGCCTGAACCTAAAGGAGAACAGCTAGTTGAACTAGTGGAAGCAGTACGCCGAGATCATGCAGATTTGGGTTTGGCGACTGATGGTGATAGCGATCGCTTTGGTATTGTGGATGAATTAGGCAACGTCCTCACCCCTAACACGGTGCTTTTAGTGTTAGCTAGACATTTAATCAAAAACAAAGGTAAAAGCGGCGCGATAGTCCGTACAGTGGCGACAACGCACCTATTAGATAACTTTGCGGCAAAACACGGCTTACCTCTTTATGAAACAGCCGTAGGTTTTAAATACATCGGTGAAAAAATGCGGGAAACTGCTGTCCTGATTGGTGGTGAAGAATCAGGCGGTTTAAGTATTATTGGGCATATTCCCGAAAAAGACGGTGTTTTAGCTGATATGCTGATTGCTGAGGCGATCGCCTATGAAGGTAAACCCTTGAGTCAATTAGTCAAAGAAGCGATCGCAGAAGCTAACGGCCCGCTTTATAACAAGCGTTTGGACTTACATTTAACAGAAGCCCATAAGAATGCTGTCATTGACTCCTACACTAAAAATCCTCCTTCAGAGGTAGCTGGCATTGCGGTGAAAGAAGTCGGACGCAAGGATGGGATTAAGCTGTATTTAGCCGAAGGTAGCTGGGTATTACTACGTCCTTCTGGTACTGAACCACTGGTACGCGTTTATTTAGAAACCAACTCACCAGAGAAACTTAGCCAACTCGCCCAAGAAATGGAAAGCGCGATCGCTAAGTTAGCATAGAACTCTAGACCGCAGATGCACACTGAGATATTTAGTGTACATCTGCATCTATACTATGGTTATATTTTTTATGAAAAGCTTTGCTAATTTTTTGATATCTTTAATTGTGGCGATTTGGGTAGTAGCGATCGCTATTCTTTCCGTCCAAAATTTCGAGCCAGTATCTTTAAAATTCTTAACTTTCCAATCAATTAAAATCCCAGTCGGTATAGTGCTGGCGTTTAGTGCTGGTGTGGGATTGGTTGGCGTGGCTATTCTACAACCTCTCTGGAATCTGGCTGATTCAGGTAACTCCCGCTTAGAAGAAGACGCAGAATTTTTCGTTGATGATGAAGATTTTTGATGATTAAAAAATAATGTAGCAACAAGGTGTAGAGATACATACAACTAGTTGCATCTCTACAAAATCAATTGCAATAAGTTTTAATTAATAGATTTCCAAAATTAAAATGTCCATTCGTGGTCAGGATCATTTAGAGCAGCACGGACAGATGCTAAATTTACAAGGTCTTTAAATGGGCTAGATTTAGCTATTTCTGTGATTGAATTCAAAGCAAGAGCCAGTTGTTCGTTATTACCGGATGCGATCGCATTATCAACGACAGCAAATAAAGAGTGAAAATTTTCTGCACGTTCATCAAAAGAGCGATCTAAATAAGCCATCAGCAAGTCTCGCTGGGCGTTAATTTTGGTAATCGTTTCTTTTTCCCAAGCGTCAATTTCTCGTCGCTTGGTCTGTTCTTGTTCCGCAATTATTAGGTAATCAGTGTAAGCTGTCATCATTTGCTGTAGGCATTCAGCAGGATTTATAAATTCCTTAACCACTTCTGTGGTAAATTTCTTTGTTGACATTACTGATTGCCTCCAAGAGTACGATATTTAGCTTGGATCGTTACAGTAACAGGATTCAGTTGCCCTTCTCTATCTAGAACAGGAGTTTTCATAATTTCGGCTAATGCTTTCACTAAAAGCCCTACTTGTTGAAATTTACTAGCATCTCTGTTGCGATCAAATGGTTGAGACTCTAACTCATCTAGATAAAATACTGCGCGACTATTTAACTCTTCTACCAAGTGACTTAACTCAGTAATTCGCCGTCTGACTTGCCCCACAAAATCCCTAGCTGCTTCAAGTTTGGCAATTTCAGTCTTAACTTTAGCCTCATACTCACGCGCCTTTGTCAAAGCCTCCTCGCCTTTACCCGCAAGCACAAAACCACCTACTGCTAAAGCTGGCCCAACTGTAATACCTCCCAGAACAAAAGTACCAAGTGCCATTCCACCTCCACCAGCTGCTAGTGAACCACCACCAAGCCAAGCTAAAGTTGCATTCCAAGCAGCTGCTCCACTAAGTCCTGATATCGCTGCTCCTGTACCTGCCACCCCTACAGAAGTAGCAAGACTTGTTGCAGCCTGTCCAGCAGCAGCACCCGTAATAACTGCTTGAACACCTCCCTTAACAAACCGTTCAGCTTCCATCGCATCAGCTTTGTATTGCTCTATCTGCTGAACTGATATTCCATCCAAACCTTCTAAAAATTTCAGATCCTGAGATGAACGTTGCCCAAGTTTCTCAATAAAAGTCACAAATCGACCTATTGTATTGATTTTCACCTTGACCTGAAACTGACCATACTCTTCAGCCAATTTATTAGTAGCTTCCCAGTCAGCTTTTAATTGATTAACAGCAGACTCATGAAGCTTTTGAGAACGACTACCAATATTATTTGCCTCTTTCATATTACTAACACCTTCAGTGCCTTTGACAGCACCGTAAGCAGCAGTGCCTAAAGCAATCGCACCAAGGATAAATGGAATTGGCATTAAATACTCCTGATTGTGATTAGTGGTCAGTGCTTCTTTTTCTACGCATTAAATCATCAAATAAAGGCAATGCCTTATACATATATTGCCCTAAGTAATAAACTAGCTAACATTCAGGCAGTAAAAAATTTTAGGAAAATAACAATTTAATTATCTTGAGCATTTAAACTACTTTTGCGGTTGCACATTCAAAAAGTACAGTGAATCGGCGATCGCACTTGACTTAAAGCTAAAATAATGAAGCGTAGTCTTGTAAAAATGATGAGTAATAAAAATTAAAGCGGTTATCTGGCAAGAAGATGATGTATGTGTTTCTGTACCATCTTTACCAGGATGTCACACTTGGGGAAATAGCTACAAACATCTATTGGAAATGCGACAAGATGCGATTCAAGACTGGCTAGAAGTTGCTAATAAACAAGAAAATTTGTAATAAAAACTGAGCATTAATTTAGATTTTTATGCTGTCAGTCGGGGAAAATCAGTTCGGCGTGCAGCAAACAACAAACAGGCTTGAATATCTTGTGCTTCGAGGTCGGGAAAATCTTCTAGAATCTCAGAAACACTAACATTCTCCCCCAGCATTTCTAAAATATCGCTCACGCTGATTCTCATACCGCCAATACAAGGACGACCTCCACATTGACCAGGAGTTTGGGTAATACGTGTCAATAATTCAACTTTTGAGTTCATTTAGTAACCCAATATAAATTGCTTTGTCCTGATCATACAGAATAAGTCATATTTCTAGCGATCGCCTAAGTTCGGCGTAAAGCGATCACACTCAATAAACTTAACAAATCAATACAGATTAATGACAGTTAAAATAATAAGCAGGAGGTTAAATCATACCTAGCACTGCTCAAGAGATATACAACTAAGTTATATGTGACTTACCATGACTCAATCCTTACGCAAGCTGACTACATTTGATGAGTTTGTTGCTAAATATCCAGATGAAACAGGGAAACGTTATGAACTCCATGATGGAGTAGTAGTCGAAATGCCACAACCAACAGGAGAACATGAAGAAGTAACTGGATTTTTAGCCTTTGAAATTACTAGGGAGTGTATCCGATTAAATCTCCCCTATTTCATCCCCAAGACGGCATTAGTCAAACCACCTGAAAATGAATCAGCTTACTCGCCAGATGTGCTGCTATTAAATCGCCCCAATTTAACTAATGAACCTCTATGGAAAAAAGAATCTACTGTCATTCAAGGAATATCAATCCCATTAATTATTGAAGTTGTAAGTACAAATTGGCGTGATGATTATTTGAAAAAATATGCTGACTATGAAGTAATGGGAATTCCTGAATACTGGATTGTAGATTATTCAGGATTGGGAGGTAGAGAGTTTATAGGTAATCCTAAACAGCCTACAATTTTAGTTTGCTGTTTAGAAGAAGGTGAGTATACTGTGAGAAAATTTAGAGGTGACAACCGTATTCAATCTGTAATTTTTCCTGATTTGAATTTAACTGCACAACAAATTTTTAATGCTAGCTTGTGATTATGGCTGTAAATTACCACAACATTATTAAAATTGAACCAGGGAAAAGAGGCGGTAAACCTTGTATTCTGGGAATGCGAATAACTGTATATGATGTGTTATCTTATCTTGCTTCTGGTATGACATACGAGGAAATACTTGATGATTTTCCTTATTTAACGCCAGAAGATATTTTAGCTTGCATTAACTATATCCAATTTTGTTAGCTATGGGTTAGTTGTAGCTTGAGATAATCGATAAAATCTAACAGTTCAGTATCAGAGAGTTGATAGCGCGATCGCTTGCCATATTTTTGCTGTAAAAACTCCTTTCCCTGCTCTGGACTCCAATTTAATTGTGATAGATAATTATCAGTTTCAGCGATAAAACCTGCACGATTCTCAGACGAAATTAACTCTTGATTGTAATTCTGAATATTGTTAATTTTCAGACTAACTTTCTGTCCTAGAGCTTGCCAATCTATTTCCTTATGTCCATCCCAACTAACACCTACAGCACGATAAGTTAATGGATTATAGATTGTACAAAAGACAATTGTTTTATCGCCAGGACTAACTGCAATTGTAAGAGGTTGACATAACTGTTCATGTGTCAAAACATCTAGTGAAAGTAACAAACTTTTAGAAAAATAAGATTCACTACCTGAACGTACCACATAAGGTTTATCTGCCAAAATATGCAAATCAGTTTTTTCAGCTTCACCGTGTGATGTTTCAACTTTCTTATTAACTTCAATACCTGTGATCAATCCTGTCAAAGCCCTATCATAAATCGGAATTGGCTTAGTATCATCCGAGAGCATATACCAACAGTGATCACTTTCCTTACTCACAAAAACATACTGAGGCTTGGGGATAGAACCGAACCCTAATTTAACATCCATAAATAGCTTAATAATTGTCAGTGTAGAATCTATTTAATAGATATAATTCCCCAACCATCAAGCTAATTAACACTTAAAACACACCAATAAACCCTCCGCGCGACGGCAGTCGCTACAACGCGGGAAACCCCCCTTCGGGTTCACCAGTCCCCTACTGAGGGAGACCCGCCTACAGGGCTGGATTCACCGCAACGCGCTGCCTCCCCTCCGCGTTAAAAAATAAAACCCCACTCCCAGCTAAAATATCAGCCCTGAAGTGAGGTACTCAAGCAGATTAAATTCAAACTATAGTTTCTGGTTCATAACCTAAAGCCTTTAACCTGCTTTCTAATTTCTGTACCCTATCTTCTGCTTCCAAACGCAGTTGTTCTTCTATACTTAACAGTGCTTCCGCTTCTATAATCCGTTCTTCTGGGGTGAGCAATCTGCGTTTCTGCTCATCATACCAGTACAACCATTCTCTTGCTATCCCTTGGTAAAGTCCTCTTTCTTTACCAATTCCTAAACCAATTTCTGGTAGCCAAATGGGATTTCCTGATAATAGGAAATATTCCCCATCTTCTAGGCGGTAGACTTCCAAGGGTGACTTTTTGCGCCGGAAAGGATTGTACACAACGTAGTACAAAACTCCCATTTCCGCATAAATGTCTTTTTTGGTACTGTATTCGCCTAAATGTTTGGGAGAGGCCACTTCTATTGCTAACATTGGTGGGTTCTCTTCTTCCCACAACACATAGCTAAGGCGTAAATCCCCATCCACAAAACGCTTAACTCCGACACTTAAAAAACCATCAGGGACGATCGCTGGCTTTTTTGGGTCATAATAAATACCCATATTTACACCAAAGTACCAATCCCATCGGTCTAACCAAACTAAAGCCAGTGTAGCTTTTAATAAACTTGGAATTAATTCTTGTATTTCATTATCCACAGGCGTGTCCTCGGAGTTCGGTAGCTCTTCGGAAGATGGTAAACAGTGTAACGAGTTGTAGTTTAACATGAGAGGTTTTCTCTGACTCTAGTTTTAGATAGAGAAATTGATCAAGATAAATATACTTCTGTTTAAGTCGTCTGATATCAACCGCTAGTAGACTCTATCACAGGATAATAAAGTTAATGGGCAGGAAGAAGATTTATATTTTCTTAATAGGAGTGTAACTTATGAGCCAAAACCCTATTAACGTCACTTATTCGTTAGAGGAAATCTTAGGACAAATCAATCAGAAGCTAGATACCTTACAAAAAGACGTTACAGAAATTAAAATCGGGCAAGTCAAGCTAGAAGCTGAAATCAAGGGAGATATTAAATCTCTAGAAACGGAACTCAAGGGAAATATTAAATCTCTAGAAACGGAACTGAAAGGAGATAAGCTAATCGGCATTTAAGCTGCAACATAGTTGAAATTACCTTTGTGTCTGATTTTCCGATGCCACTTAATCACTAACTCGCCTTGATTTAACAGCTTATCTAGCAGCGATTTTAATTCATCTACTGATTTAAACAGACGATGGGCAATATATTCTTTACATGAGTGCCAAACTAATTCGATAATGTTGTAGTCAGGGCTGTAAGCAGGCAAGAACTCTAAAACAAAATTCGGAAACTCTTGGGATATTTTAGCTAGAATATCTTTGCGTTTATGAAAACTAGCGTTGTCTAAAATTAAAATTATCTTCGGACCATGCTTAGAGAAATCTTTACCCACATTTCCTTGACTGATCCACTCTTGTTTAATTAGTTCATTTAATTGGTGTAATTGTTCATAAAAAATATATGCGTTACCTTTCTTTACAAAAAAGCATACTCGTTTTCGGTCTAGTTCTCTGATTGCTCCCATTACGTTTATTCGACCACAACGCCGTTCCCCTGGAACATTTTTTCGTTTTCCTTTTTTACCCCAATTCTTGCGTCGAATCACGCGTAAACTGAAACCACTTTCATCCCAAAAGCATACCTGTAAACGCTCTGGTTCTGACCGTGCTATTTTTAAATATTGGGTAAGCTTCTCCCTAAACTTGGCTCTTTCAATTGGATTTTGTTTATCTTCTAAGCTAGATTTAGCCCAGATATAACTATACTTTTTTCTCTTTAATATCCTCCTTACTTGAGAACTACTTAAATCAATTCCTGTTTTTTCGGTTAAATATGTAGCTGGTCTCTCTGCTGTCCATTTCCCAAATTCATACCCGAAAGTAGATGGTTCTTGGTCAACAGTTTTTAATAACAGTTCAATATATTCAGGAGTAGCTTTGCGGTAATGTTCATCCTCTCTTTTATTATGTAGAGTTTCTAGATTGTCTGGATCTCCGTGCATACACCAATATGCTACTGTTCTGTGCGAGCAGCCTAAAAATTTAGCAATTTCATGTTGCGGTTTTCCATCGTTTTGGAGCAGAATAATTAAAATTCTTTCTCTAACATGGGCTTGCTCGCTCTCTTTTAGAGCTTGCTGTAAGGAGCTAACTTGTTCTGGCGTTAAAAAGTTTTTGGCTGGCGGCGGCATTGTTGCTTTTAAACGGCTTCATCTTCTTATTATGCAACTTAAGTGCCGATTAGCTTATTAAAGCTTTAGAAACCGAACTCAAGGGAGATATTAAAGCTTTAGACACGGAGGTAAAGGGAATAGGTAAGCGGTTAGACACGCAAGAGTTTATCAATCGTTCTGTGGTGGTTGGCTTTGTCTTAGCCTTGACAGCCGGAGTAATCAAATTATTTTTTCCCAGTTTATCTCATTAGCAGAGAACCCCACCTTCTTCAAGAAAGCGGGGTTCTATAGTCTCACAATGCTCACGAATCCCAATTAATTACCAATTGCTGGTGCATTCAAAGAAACTTCTGCTGTTTCTGTTTTTTGATCCGCTAAAGTAGGAACGGAATCACGCAATCTAGCTGTCAGTTGTACGGTTGTAGCGTCATACATCTGAGTCAGTAATTTGGGATAGAAACCAATACCAATAATTGGCACTAACAAACAAGCAATGATAAAGACTTCGCGGGGTTCAGCATCAATCAAAGCTTGATGAGAAACTAATTCTTCGTTTTCCTGTCCGTAGAAAATTTCGCGCAACATTGACAGCAGATAAATAGGAGTTAAAATCACTCCCACTGCCATCAAGAATACTACGATGACTTTAAAAGTAGAGCTATAAGCGTCACTGGTAGCAAAGCCGACGAATACCATTAACTCTGCTACGAAACCACTCATACCCGGTAGTGCTAGCGAAGCCATTGAACAAGCGGTGAACATGGCGAAAATTTTCTGCATCCGCTTACCGACACCGCCCATTTCATCTAACATCAGGGTGTGTGTCCGGTCATAAGTTGCACCGACAAGGAAGAACAAACTCGCCCCGATTAAGCCGTGGGATACCATTTGTAATACTGCGCCACTTAATCCTAAATCGGTGAAGGAGGCAAACCCAATCACCACAAACCCCATGTGGGAAATTGAGGAGTAAGCAATTTTGCGTTTGAGGTTGCGCTGGGCAAAGGATGTTAAGGCAGCATAGATGATGTTAACTACCCCTAAAATTACCAAGGCTGGGGCAAAGTAAGCATGGGCATCGGGGAGAATCCCAGCATTCATGCGAACTAGGGCATAACCACCCATTTTCAGTAGAATACCAGCCAGTAACATATGCACGGGGGCTGTGGCTTCACCGTGGGCATCTGGTAGCCAAGTATGTAGGGGAATGATGGGCAATTTGACAGCGTAAGCAATCAGCAAGCCACCGTAAATTAACAATTGGAAATTCAGGGCGTAATCTTTGAGAGCGAGCGATCGCATATCAAAGGTGACATTATCGCCATAAAAGGCCATTGTCAAAGCTGCTATTAAAATAAATAGCGAACCGCCTGCGGTGTACAAAATAAACTTGGTGGCTGCATACTGCCGCTTTTTACCGCCCCAAATCGCCAGCAGCAGGTAAACGGGAATTAACTCCAGTTCCCACACCAGGAAAAATAGCAGCATATCCTGGACAGCGAACACGGCAATCTGACCGCCGTACATCGCCAACAGCAAAAAGTAAAATAGCCTGGGCTTGAGGGTCACAGGCCAAGCGGCTAAGGTTGCCAAGGTGGTAATGAATCCAGTCAAAATAATGAGGGGCATGGACAAGCCATCAGCCCCTACTGACCAGTTCAAATCTAACTGCGGAACCCAAGGATAACTCTCGACGAGTTGTAAATTGGGATTCGAGAAGTCGTACCCAGTATAAAAAGCGTAGACAATTAGTGCGAAGTCTATCAACCCGACAATCAGGGAATACCAGCGCACCGTTTTGCCGTCTTTATCTGGGATAATGGGGATTAGTAGCGACGCAGCGATCGGTAACAAGATAATCGTCGTCAGCCACGGGAAATTAGCTGTATTCATTACAATTCGTCTGCTATCAAAATCATGTTTGCCAAAAAGCCACTAGCTATTAACTAACAGCTTTTTCTGGCTTTGGGTGTCAATGTTATTTTGATTTAATAAAAATAAATCAAGACGAAGGTAACTCGTCGGTAGCTATGCCTTCATCTTGATTAAACTTAATGCCTGGGTAATACGTAGTAACTGCTGAACTAACACAGTTGTTGAGATGTGTGGGTGCTGAGTTAAAGATTTCGCTTGCAAAACGCAATTAATCACGCTTGTACCCAGCATTAGAATTTAAGTGACACCAAAGAAAATCACTAAGCCCAACACTGCCCCAAACACTATCAAGGCGTAAAATTGAGCGCGACCATTTTCTAGGTATTTGAGACCTTCACCACTGACCAGGGTGAAAAAGCCTGTGAGGTTAACTGCACCATCAACGACGCGGAAGTCTACTTCCATAACTTGTCTAGCTAGGCGACGTAAACCGAGAACAAATACACGGTGGTAAATATCATCGAAGTACCACTTGTTGAGGGAGAGTTCGTAGAGTGGTTTGATTTTAGCAGCGATCGCAGCTGGGTCAATCTTACGCTGCAAGTACATCAGAGAAGCCAAGGTAATCCCAATTAAGGAAATACCTACTGAACCACCCGCCATGACATAAAACTCATTGGGGTCGAACTCGGCGGCTTTTTCAAGAATTTCCGCCATGCTTTCTGTTGGGGAGAAAATGAACCGTTCAAAGTAATTGTTGTAGGGCGTTCCTACTAAACCAATCAAAATTGAAGGCACAGCCAATACTAGCAATGGTAAGGTCATTGTCCACGGCGATTCATGGGGAGAATGACTGTGATGCCCATGACCATCATGATGTCCGGCTGTGGCTGCCAATTCACCTTTTTTCATTGCCCCAGGGCCAAAATTAGCTGCTGGTGCTGCTGATTCCAGTTCTAGAACAATAGATGCTGCTTTTTTGAGTTTATCTTTGATTTTCTCGTCATTACCCCGGAATTTACCTTCAAATGTCGAGAAATACATTCTAAACATATAAAAAGCAGTAATCCCGGCAGTCATCCAGCCAATAAACCACAACAGGGGGTTAGCTGCGTAGGCTGCACCGAGAATTTCATCCTTTGACCAGAAGCCAGCAAAGGGAGGAATCCCGGAAATGGCCAAGCAACCAATCAAAAAGGTGAATCCGGTTGCAGGCATATACTTCCGTAGTCCGCCCATTAAGCGCATATCCTGTGCCAAAGCGGGGTCATGACCAACTACCCCTTCCATACCATGAATAACTGAACCAGAACCCAGGAACAGCATCGCCTTGAAATAGGCATGAGTCATCAGGTGGAACAAACCCGCACTATAAGCACCAACTCCCATTGCCATCACCATGTAACCTAACTGGGAGATGGTGGAGTAAGCCAAACCCTTTTTGATGTCGTTTTGGGTAATGGCAATGGTAGCCCCCAAAAACGCTGTAAACGCCCCAGTAAAGGCAATGACATTCATTGCGACTGGGACGTGTTCAAATACTGGGTACATCCGGGCAATTAAGAAGACCCCAGCAGCCACCATTGTCGCCGCGTGAATTAAGGCAGAAATAGGAGTCGGGCCTTCCATCGCGTCTGGTAGCCAGACGTGGAGAGGAAACTGGGCTGACTTTGCGACGGGGCCAAGGAAGACAAGAATTGCAAACAGAACTGCCAGGAAATTGCTCAGAGAGCCTGATTGTACCAGTTCTCCTAGACGATCGCCCATGATAGTGAAATCGAAGCTGCCTGTCGCCCAAAATAGCCCCAGGATGCCCAGGAGTAACCCGAAGTCACCCACGCGGTTGGTCACAAATGCTTTTTGACAAGCATCTGCTGCCGACTTGCGATCATACCAAAAGCCCACCAGCAAGTAGGAACACATCCCTACCAGTTCCCAGAAAATATAAATCTGGACTAGGTTAGGGCTGACCACTAAACCCAACATTGAAGAGCCGAACAAGCTGAGGTAGGAGTAAAACCTCACATATCCTGGGTCATGAGCCATGTAGCCATCAGTGTAGATCATGACTAAGAAAGCTACTGTGGTCACAATCACCAGCATCAGGGCTGTCAGATTGTCGATAGTGTAGCCCATGCTCAGGTGGAAATTACCTGCTGCTGCCCATTCCAGGGTGCGTAGATAAGGCGCGTGTCCTTGGAGTTGACTCCAAAGGAGGGCAATAGACAGACCCATCGCCGCGCCCATCAGGGAAATGATCAACACAGCATTTAGCTGCCGCAGGCGGTTTGTCGTCTGATTTAACGAAATTAAGCCTAGACCAACTAGCATTGCCCCCAAAAGTGGCAATACCGGAATCAGCCAGGCGTATTGATAGATTACTTCCATCACTGACGCGTACTTTTAGGATTTTTGACTAACTTTGGACTTTACTGTACAGTTCTTGCCGCCAGCAACTATCCATGTCGGAACTGTTAATAATTGTGACACACACCCTAGATGATAAAATACCCCACTCGAACACAATTGAGCGGGGTCGTTAAGCATGGTTTTAGATTTGGGTAATGAGAATGGGGAATGGAACTTTTAGATTGAAACCAATCCAAAATCGCAAATCCATCTTGAAAAGTTCTGTAGGCGAGAAACCCGACGACACTTGCTACAAGTCGCCAAAGCCGCCCAACGCAGTGTCTCCCCAATGCCCAATGCTCCATTCCCAAAACTATGCCAAATACAATTCTAAGTCTGATTTTTTGGAGCCACTGTAGGTTTTGGGACGGTTGCTGTAGTTGAGTTTAATTTCTTCTAAGGCCAAACGGAGGTCATCTCTACCACGAAACCCTTCAAGACGATGCCGAGTTATACCATTTTCAATCAGGAGTAACGTGGGCAAGGACTTGAGGCGATAAGTGTTAGATAGCTTGAAATTCTCATCGGCATTAATCCCAACTAGTTTAATTTGATCTCCACATTGACTTTGAAATTGCAGCAGCAAGGGGTGGATGATGCGACACAGGCCACACCAAGGTGCTTCAAAATTTACTAAAACCGGAATTGGCGATTCTAAAACTTCTTGAGTAAATGTCCGCTCACTAACCGACAACACCATGATGCCTCTAGAATTATAGGTTTTTAATATCAAACTAGCTATCAGCAGAAGAAGTTAGCAAGCTAGTCAACGCTTCGTAGCAGCTATTTTTCAAAATTGTTGTTGATTCTGACACAAAAGTCAGCACGATTTTAACTACAAAATTAGGGTTGTTCAAGTCCTGACAATTTCTTGTAGGAAGGTTGTTTTGAGTGCTTTGCTGTGTAATCTCCCGCTAAAGTAATTGCTTGGTGACTTACCCATATACAAGCATGAAAACTAATGACTGCACCCTGACTAACAGCTATTTTTATTAATCGTACATTGATTTGGTAGCACTTGATAAGTGGAATTTTTTACTAGGTTAGTATTTTTTTGGGGATTGGGGATCATGCCAAACTACCAACCGACCCTACTAGTGGCCACAATTAACAAGGGATGCGCCCACCAAAGTAACCCAACAAAAATCGCCACACCTAGATAGGCAGGACGGATAAATTCCTGCCAATTAAGAGATTGGCGACCATCAACAATTGCTAGGAAGGGAATAATTGATGTGCGTTGTTTAACCATTTCAAAGGCTTGACCATACCGATAGTGTAAGCGGCGATCGCCATGCCAAACCCCAAATAAATGATGTAATACTAACCCTATAGATGTCACTAGGGTAAAACTAGTACCCAACCATAGGGTATGGGCAATGCACCAAATGATTTGCCCGACCATTTGGGGGTGGCGGGTAATCCTGATAATCCCTGTCTCATAGAGATGCACTTGGGGCTTTTGAATAGCAGCGATTTCTAGTAGATTGAAGGTGGCAGGATACAAAAATAAAAATGAAATCGCAGATAACACCCAAACTACGGTTTTTATTCCCGGTACACCCTGTACCTGCCAAAGTTGCCAGCCATCATAGCGGTGATTAAAAAAGTAAGTAATGACTATGACAGCCAAAGGTAAACTAATTAATGCAAAAACAACGCGATAAAGCCTTGGCCCAATGCGCTTTTCTACCCAAGGTCGCAAAGCAGCTCCCCCACTGTGGGCGATCGCAAAAATTAACAATAACCCCAGCATCACGAAATGACTCGGAGCTAACCCAGGATTGAGCATCATCATCAACAGGTAAAGTAATTTAAAGAAAAGTTAACTATATACAACCAATACCACAAAGTATTCAACAGGGGACTTGCATCAAAATGTTGTGGTACTGTCTTTTTCGAGTCAAGCCTCCAAATTATCCATGTCATCAATCATGCCTATGATGATTGATTGCCAAAGTTGCTCCTTTCAAAGTTTGTGGGTTGAGCCTTATGTCTGACCTTCCATTCACTTTAGATCAGTTACGTATTCTCAAAGCGATCGCTGTAGAAGGGAGCTTCAAGCGCGCTGCTGATAGTCTCTATGTCTCCCAACCGGCTGTGAGTTTGCAAGTGCAGAACCTAGAGAGACAGTTGGATGTCCCTCTCTTTGACCGTGGGGGACGGCGCGCCCAATTAACCGAAGCAGGGCATCTACTATTGAGTTACGGTGAAAAAATTCTGAGTTTATGTCAAGAAACTTGCCGCGCCATCGAAGATTTACAAAATCTCCAAGGTGGTACTTTAATCGTCGGTGCTTCTCAAACTACTGGTACTTATCTGTTACCCAAAATGATTGGGATGTTCCGCCAGAAATATCCCGATGTTGCGGTACAACTCCACGTCCATTCGACACGACGCACTGCTTGGAGCGTAGCTAATGGGCAGGTAGATTTAGCAATTATTGGCGGTGAAATCCCCGCAGAATTAGCAGAATCTCTGGAAATACATCCCTACGCCGAAGATGAACTAGCGTTGATATTACCGTCGTTCCATCCTTTTGCCAAACAAGAATTCATTCAAAAAGAAGACTTATATAAATTACAATTCATCACTTTAGACTCCCAATCCACGATTCGTAAAGTCATTGATCAGGTGCTAGCTCGCTGCGAAATTGATACTAGGCGGTTTAAAATTGAGATGGAACTCAACTCCATTGAAGCCATTAAAAATGCTGTGCAGTCCGGTTTAGGTGCAGCGTTTGTCTCCACTAGTGCGATCGCGAAGGAATTACAGATGGGTGTACTCCATTGCACTCCCATTGATGGAGTTGTTGTTAAAAGAACTCTATGGCTGATATTTAATCCCAATCGTTATCGCTCCAAAGCCGCAGAAGCTTTCAGCCAAGAAATATTGCCCCAGTTTGCAACTCCTGAATGGCACCAGGAAATTTTTAGCTTGTCACAAAAAAAACTAATGCTACCCCCATTAGACCCGGTTTTACCCAATGCCAATAATGAAAGTTAACCTCTAGTTATTAGTCATAAGTTATGAAGTAATTCAGTTGCTCATGGGTATTTTTTTCCATGAGCAATTGACGAATCTGGAGCGTCATTAGTTGTGATTAAAAATTATTAAATATTTGCCGATCAAACTAATCACAAGACGATTGACTAACAAAATCAAATGGAAGTCTACTGCACTCGTCCTAATTGTCCACGTCCACAAAACTATTTTCCAGATTTAGATGACATCACTAAACTCAAGACAGCGCAGCAAAAATACTGTGTAACTTGTGGTATGCCTTTAATGCTAGATGGGAGATATGTACCGACTAAGTTATTAGGAAAAGGGGGCTTTGGTACAGCTTTTCTAGCATGTGATCGCCGTATTCCAGGGATGCGTTCGTGTGTAGTTAAACAGTTTCAACCTACAGGTAACTTAACACCTCAACAACTGGAGGTTGCAGCACAACTTTTTGAAAGAGAAGCAGAAGTTTTATCGGAAATCGGTAGGGTACATGAGCAAATACCTGAACTCTATGCCTTTTTTCCGATGATTGTTCCTAGTTGGCAAACAACAGCACAAGATCAATTCTTTTATCTGGTACAAGAATATATTAATGGACAAACTTTAGAGACAGAATTGGCACAGTATGGTCAATTTTCTGAGGAGCAAGCTCTAGAAGTTCTGCGAGAAATTCTCAAGATACTGCAATTTATCCATCACAAAAATATTATTCATAGAGATATAAAACCCTCCAACATCATGCGTCGTCAGGATGGTAAGCTCTTTCTCTTAGATTTTGGTGCAGTTAAACAAGTCGCTAACGTCTCAGGAGTTGCTACCAGTACTTCAACAGGTATTTACACTCTAGGTTTTGCTGCTCCTGAACAAATGGGAGGAAATAAAGTTTTCCCAGCTACGGATTTGTACGCTTTAGCTGCGACTGTAGTCAATTTATTGACAAATCAGGAAATAACACAATTATTTGATTCTTATAGTAATCAGTGGATATGGCGAGAGCAAGTTAAGATTCCTCGTCACTTAGCTGATATTTTAGAGAAAATGCTCCAGCCTGCTGCCCAACAGCGTTTTCAATCAGCCGAAGAAGTGCTAGCAGCTCTTTCACAAAAAAGAACACCCCCAACAGTTTTACAACAGCCACTAATATCGGCATCTCCTGCAACTTTCTCAATCTGGGAATTATTGAGTGGTGCGGCATTCAGCGGCTTTGAGGGAGTATTGATTGCGATCGCTTTGTTCACTTTCACTCAATCGCCAATCATTACTCTGAGTTTAGCTGGCATCATTTTGAGCTTACTGATATTTGCCCAAACTAAGCGGTGGATTGAAAAATTCGATTTATTAATTATTGCCACAATTAGTTTGACTATTGTGTTGTTTATTCCCGGAATTATTAGACTACAAATTGTAGTTCTATCCGTTGCAGCAGCTTTAATAGCCATCTCGGCTACAGCACTGTTTCGTTTGATTTATAAATTACTGTCTCGGATCATCTAAAAAAGTTCTGGCGTTAAGGCTTACCCATGTCAGAGAAAAACGAAACACTGATACTTTTTTTAGCCAGTATTATACCCGTTGGTTTAGTTCTGGGTGGCTTATGGTTTGTGTTTGGCAGAGGCTCATCAACTCCCATACAAATCACTAACCAGATCATTTCCCAATGTAACGTGCCGAACCTACCGGAAGGGACATTCAATTACGGTGGTAGCACTACGTGGGCTACTATTCGGAGAGATGTAGACCCAGTATTACAAAAACTATGCCCTAAGTTTGTTTTTAGGTATGTTGACCCACCATCAGGAAACCCTGGCTCTGAAACTGGGATCAAAATGCTGATAGCGAATCAACTCAACTTTTCTCAGTCTTCGCGCTCTTTTAAGCCAGAAGAAAATCTGGCAGCTCAACAAAAAGGGTTTACGCTCAAAGAGATTCCAATTGCAATTGATGGCATTGCGATCGCTGTTAACCGCAACCTGAATATTCCTGGTTTAACGGTTGCCCAACTCAAAGACATCTACACTGGTAAAATTACGAACTGGCAACAGGTCGGGGGAGTTAATTTACCCATAACACCCCTGACCCGCCCCAAAGAAGCTGGTGGTACGGTAGAGTTTTTTATTGAGAACGTACTTGAGCAAAAAAGTTTTAGTAAAAATGTTCAATATATTGGCACAACTACTGAAGCACTCAGGAAATTAGACGCAATTCCCGGCAGCATTTACTACGCCTCCGCCCCAGAAGTAGTCCCTCAATGTACTGTTAAATCTCTACCCATCGGCAGGACAAGCACACAATTTATACCCCCCTACAAAGAACCACAAGTCAACCCATCTGATTGTCCAGCCAAACTTAACCAATTAAATACTGAGATGTTCCGTAAGGGAGAATATCCCATTACACGTAATTTATTTGTAATTGTTAAACAAAACGGTCAAATAGACCAACAAGCAGGCGAAGCCTACGCTAATTGGCTCTTGTCATTGCAAGGTCAAGAACTGCTTGAGAAAACCGGATTTATCAGAATTAAGTAATACAAGTTGAAAATTTGCACTGAATTTTGTAGCTTGCTTTTCTTCTCTTTCAGAGACGCTACTGCGAATAGAGGCGTAAAAGCCTATCCGTAGGGTATTTTGAATTGATATTCCCCTCTCCGCCGCCGGAAAGGGGTTAAAGATGAGATAAAAAATTCTCACAAGCTGACACTCAGCATTTAGGACTTCAGCACGGCCTAATAAGCATCTTGCAACTCGTAGAAATCAGGCGAAACGTAATCCTTTCGTAAAGGCCAGCCCACCCAATCCTCTGGCATTAAAATTCGCTTCAAATTGGGGTGTCCTTCGTAGATAATGCCGAACATATCGTAGGATTCACGTTCCTGCCAATCTGCGGTTTTCCAAATCCAGTAGACCGAAGGTACTCTAGGATTCTCACGGGGTAAAAACACCTTCACCCGTACTTCTTCAGGTTTGTCAGCGTTATCACCCACTTTGACTAAATGATATACGCTGACTAAATCTTCCCCTGGGCCAAGGTCAATTCCCGATTGGAACTGAAGATAATTAAATCCATAAGCATAGAGAGCTGTAGCGATGGGTAGCAAGAAATCTGGCTCGACCTTAATGATTTCTACACCATTCTTGTCAGGGGCTAAAGACTCATGAGCAAAGCCATTGTCTGCCAACCAATGAGAAATGGGGCCGGCTTGGACTATAGCTTCTGCCTCGGTTGGTACTGGTTTTAGTTCTTCATCAGCCACGTTCTTGTTCCTCCTTCTGTGTTTTTGCTGTCAACAGTGCGGGTGGAACAGGAAGTCCGATCGCTTCTGTCAATTCCTTAGGTGGGGTGAAGCGAGTTTCAGACTGCATATATTTACCAGTTAAAATTTCCGGCACTGGTTTCATACTATGCGTAGTGCTATAGAAACGGTGGGTTTGCTTAATTTGACCACGTTCCTGCATGGAATCGTTAGCAATCTTCTTCCGTAGCTTGATAATTGCGTCAATAATTGCTTCGGGACGGGGAGGACAACCAGGTAAGTACACATCCACAGGAATCAGTTTATCTACTCCCCGCACAGCCGTGGGGGAATCGACGCTAAACATCCCACCTGTAATTGTGCAAGCCCCCATTGCAATTACATATTTTGGTTCGGGCATTTGTTCATAAAGACGCACCAATTGAGGGGCCATCTTCATGGTGATTGTCCCGGCTGTAATAATCAAGTCAGCTTGACGGGGACTCGAACGGGGAATTAATCCAAAGCGATCGAAGTCAAAACGTGAGCCAATTAAAGCTGCAAACTCAATAAAGCAGCAAGCTGTACCAAACAGCAAAGGCCACAGACTAGAAAGCCTAGCCCAGTTATAAAGGTCATCAACCGTTGTCAAAATCACGTTTTCTGACAAATCTTGAGTGACTGTCGGACGCTCAATTGGGTTGATGATTCGTTCTTTGTCCTGGGTGGTTAAATTAGAATTCAAGACCATTCCAAAGCTCCTTTACGCCATGCGTAAACTAGGGCAACTACAAGAATTGCAATGAAAATCAGTGCCTCAATGAACGCCAATAACCCTAAACGATGAAAAGCTACCGCCCAAGGATAAAGGAACACCGTTTCCACATCAAAGACAACAAAGACCAGTGCAAACATATAGTAGCGGATGTTGAACTGAATCCAAGCACCTCCGATGGGTTCCATTCCTGATTCATAGGTGGTACGACGTTCCAGGCTATTACCCGTGGGTCTAAGGAGCTTGGACGCTGAAAGTGCTAAGGCAGGTACTAGGCTACAGATAATGAGAAAGCCTAGTAGGTACTCGTAACCGCTAAGGACAAACACAATGAATATCTACCGCTTATGGAGTATTTTCAGAGGGGGCTAGGGATTGGGGACTGGGGACTAGGGACTGGGGGCAAAGATTTTTAGATTTTAGGATTAAATGCAGTCTAAAATCGCATCACTCAATGCCCAATACCCGATCCCTAATCCCCAATACCCAATCCCTAGAATTGCGTAACTTTCTTTTACATTATATCTGTTTAGTTTTTCTGAAATCTGGGAAACAGACGGATTTCAGGTATTTGATTCGTTTGTGAGATTGATAGAAAAGTCTAACGAATATGTCATAATTTTTAACGTATATTTAATAATTCCTCTCTGCGAGACCTGAGTCATGAGCGAACCAGCTGTTGAAACTACAGTGTTAGACCGCTACGAGTGTCGCGCCTGCGGTTATGTTTACGAACCTGAAAAGGGTGACGATAAGCATGACATTGCTCCAGGGACACCTTTTGCAGAATTGCCCGTCAATTGGCGTTGTCCTGTTTGTACGGCGAAAAAAGTTGCTTTTACCAATGTTGGCCCAGCAGGTACAGCATCTGGTTTCAAAGAAAACCTCGGTTATGGTCTGGGTGTCAATACTCTCAACCCTGGACAGAAAAATCTTTTAATTTTTGGGGCTTTGGCTTTGGCCTTTTTGTTTTTTATGAGTCTCTACGGCTTGCAGTAAAGCAGGGTGTCACAGGCTAGTAACGCTTACTCACCACTTAATTCTGCTTGTAAAGCTTTTTACTAGATAGGTAAACCGTTTAGAGCGATTTACACAAATTTAGAAACAAATAAAAAAAATCTCATGCGATCAATGGTTATTGTGAAAAGTTGGCAGAAAATTTTTGCTTTGTTGGTGGTCGTCTTCTTGTGTATTGGTTGTAGTAAAGTTCCGTCTACTAGCTACAATCCTTGGGCAGTTATTTCTGTACCAACTGAGGCAAAACTATTAGATATTGCCTTTACTAACAATCCTCAGCATGGTTTCCTTGTTGGTAGCAATGCCACTCTGTTAGAAACCAACGATGGTGGCAATACGTGGAAACCTCTGGAATTGGCTTTGGATGATGATCGCTATCGGTTTGATTCAGTCAGTTTTGCAGGCCAAGAAGGTTGGATTGCTGGAGAGCCTTCTTTATTGCTACACACCACTGATGAGGGTCATTCTTGGTCACGTATTCCTCTGAGTTCTAAACTACCAGGTAATCCTATTTCTATTCATGCTTTGGCTGAGAATACAGCTGAAATGGCTACTGATGTCGGAGCAATATACAAAACTACCGACGGTGGCAAAAACTGGAAAGCTCAAGTAGAAGCAGCAGTAGGGGTAGTACGTAACTTAGAACGTTCTGCTGATGGCAAATATGTAGCAGTTTCTGCTAAAGGTAGCTTCTACTCTACTTGGGAACCAGGACAAAATGCTTGGGTTCCTCATAACCGCAATAGTTCCCGACGTGTAGAAAATATGGGATTCTCAGAAGATGGCCGGTTGTGGTTACTAGCAAGAGGTGGCCAAGTCCAGTTTAGCGATCCAACTCAACCAGAAGCATGGCAAGAAGCTCAAAGTCCTGAATTGTCCACTAGTTGGGGTTTATTGGATTTGGCTTATCGTACACCTGATGAAATTTGGATTGGTGGTGGTAGCGGTAACTTATTGCTGAGTACCGATGGAGGCAAAACTTGGGAAAAAGACCGGGATGTAGAAGAAGTTGCAGCTAATTTGTACAAGATCGTCTTCTTGCGCCCAGAGCAAGGATTTATCATTGGCGATCGCGGCGTATTACTCAAATATCAACCTGATGGGGCTAAATCTGCCAAAACAGCAGCAGCAGCTTAATGATAATCTAGGTTTTCAGTATCTTTCGGTTTTATGAGAAGCAAGTTGCAACTTGTAACTCTTTCTAAACTTTGTAGGATAATAAACTCAATAACATCTTCGTGAAGGTAGGGATCTAAATGTCAGGGACTACTGGAGAACGTCCGTTTTCTGATATTGTCACCAGTATTCGTTACTGGGTAATCCACAGTATCACCATTCCAGCACTATTCATTGCTGGTTGGTTATTTGTCAGCACCGGCCTGGCTTATGACGTGTTTGGTACTCCTCGTCCCGATGAGTATTACACACAAACAAGGCAAGAACTGCCAATTGTGAATAATCGTTTTGAAGCAAAAAAACAAGTTGAACAATTTATTAAGTAGTTTGCAATCATGACTAGCGGCAATAACATCAACCAACCAGTTACCTATCCTATTTTTACGGTGAGATGGCTGGCAGTACACACATTAGCTGTGCCTACCGTATTCTTTTTGGGTGCGATCGCCTCAATGCAGTTTATTCAACGCTAGTTAACCACTAGGAGTTAATCATGGAAAGAACGCCCAACCCTAATAATCAACCGGTAGAACTAAACCGGACTTCTTTGTACCTAGGACTACTACTAATTTTCGTTCTAGGGATTCTATTCTCCAGTTACTTCTTTAACTAACTGGAACTTCTTGTTTTGAATCTAGGTTAATTTGACCTGTATTGACTTTTTATTAAGAGAGGAGCAAAACCTGTGTCTGCTGGAACTGGGAGAATTCCCCTGTGGGTCGTCGCTACGATCGCAGGATTAGGTGTAATTACTGTTGTAGGTATTTTCTTTTATGGGGCCTACGCTGGACTTGGTTCTTCAATGTAGATTGCGAAGATTAAACCAATTCATCTAGCAGTTGTTTAAAAAACATCATTACAAAACCGCCTATCTTCAAAAAGACAGGCGGTATTTTAATGACTGATTAGTTAAACAATCAAGTTAATTGAAAATTAATCACGGGTAAAAATCAATCAACTTTGGATTTTGGATTGGCAATTTTAGATGAATACTGCCAATAATAGGAGCTTATAGGTTGCTTTTAGGACAGGATTAGCAAAAAAATCCCAAATCCCAAATCCCAAATCCCAAATCTAAAATTGACTAACCCGTTACTAATTAGTCAATTAACCAATATCATCGCGTTCAATGTACAAGAACATAAACGCCATTGTTGCGGCTGAAAAAACTAATCCAGTCAGAGGAACAAAGATAGAGGGCAAAAATGAAGCTGCCATAGTAAATAGTCCTGTCAAATTACACTACAATTCAAGACGAGCTTACTGCAAATTTAACCGGATTTTTTTAAATTCTAAAGATTTTTAACACAGAGTTTCTGCCAAGATTGGTCACAAACCGAGTAATTCGTCTAGTGGTAAATCTCGTAAATCTGGGGGAATTACCGTCCTCAACACCGTAGCTTTGTGACTTTCTTGCTGAGTAGCTCTGTTGAGAGCGATCGCTTCTATGCGAATTTCTAAGCAGCCAAAAGGAATATTCAAGGGTATCATCACTTCCATTCCCCCAGAGGAATTAGGTAGCAACTCTGTCAGCAAGTGAGGTCCATCCAGCAACCAGCGAGTTTGACAGTCTTCCACCCATAGCTTCATCACAACTTGTGGTGGGACTTTAGGTAGTTCCACTCTTACTCTGATAGAATTGCCAGCGATCAACTCGCCTTCAGGTACGTATAGTTGTGGGATGGGCAAAGGTTCTATGAGTTCTTCACTTAAGGATGTAAATATAGATAAGCTGGAAACTGATTGATTCTCTATTTGAGAAACAGAGCTTTTACTCAAATTAACCTCTTTCTCAACAACAATATCATCTACAACAATTTCTTGGTCAATCCAAGTTAGAGGTGTCTCGATAGCTTCTATAGCTTCTACTGTTAGTAATTCTGGTAAATACACTAAATCGGTAGATTCTGACTCATCTGTTGAATTCTCTAACTGCTCTATGGTGAAAGTATCTGTGGGGTTAACTTCAGGTGCAACATCTGCACTCATTACCGATATCACAGTTTCATGATCAAGAGAATGGGCAGGTAGTTCATCAGGTGTAATTTGCTGATCTAGCACATCTTGATCTAGAGATGGTGGTTCTATCGTTTCAGGTAGGGAGTAACCTTGGCTTTGCATCCACTTTCTGATCAAAGGTGATGAATAAGAAATGGCTATTTCAGGTGTATTTTGGATCAAATCATCACTTAATTCTGATAAGGATGAAGTTTCTGGTTCAGGATGAGCATTAGTTACTAATGCTGATGTCTCTAATAATTCAACTGTATACTCGGTATTATCATTAACATTTTCTTGAGTATTCTCTGCTATGTTTAAATCTATTGGTGTTAAATTATCAGATGTTGGAATATTTGATATATCAGCAATTTCGTTATTTTCTTCTGCACTTTCAGTAGTAGAATCTTGCAGACGTTTTAGGTAAGGAAAACTACTACTAATTAACCGCGAGTGCCGATTTTTAATCAACAGCAGATCCAAGTTAATGGGAGCAGGAGTCATGGGAACTGTAATTTCATCCTGTGTGATTGTAGGGTTTTCTAGAGCAGATTCCATTACTGTGTCATGACTGGTGACGGACTGCATTCCATTTAAGGCGATCGCATCAGTGGGATGCTCAGGTAATTTTGGTAATTGTAATCCACGAGAATCAGCAGCCTTTTTGATGGTTAGCGATGTAACTGACTCTGGTAGAGGTGTATTTGGTACTGGATAGCTAACTAGAGATTGTTCTATGGGTGAAGTTTTCACCAAATTGAACAGTTCCAAATTCAGGCTGATCGATGGTTCAGGTGTAGGTACGGGTAAAGTGTTAGCCTCAGAAATAGATGGGGTAGTACTAACACCCAGTAATTGGGTAACATCTGCCGTAATCGTGAAAGACTGACTAGCTAATACAATGATCTCGCCACCATCTGCCAGAGAGCCATACAAACTGATATCCGCTAATATTAACTTTGATTCACACTCAGCCGGGATATCAATTGCAGAACGCAACGTAAAAGGTAGTAATTGATCTGTCAAGGATTGGCGAATTTGGGTCAACACCTCCAAGCTTTGGGGCGATCGCAATTCAATCCTTAGTTCTAAATCATAAAAATGATCTGAGAATGAGTTTTGATTGGTGTGGTAATTTTCTGGTAACTCCACACGTCCGTGAACGGTCAGTACGTGTCCCCAACGAGTCACGTAAGTTTCCCGATCTAAAGTCAGCACTAAAGGACATTTCGGCTGCTCTAAGGGAGAATTCTCATGTTTGACCTCTCCTACTAAAGGGTCAGAAGATGGTAATGCTAAATCGATTAAATTTTGTAAAATCTGCTCGGCTGTTTCGCCTTTAACCCAAACAGGGCTAACAGGTTCATCCATCAATGCTTCCTGGTCAACGCCCGTGGCTAAAAATTGGCTCTGGTTGCCAATTGCTAGTTTTGTGAACCCATTAGATTCTGAACCGATATCAGCTAAAGACTGAGAATCATGAACTGATCCTGCTGGCTCTGGACGAACATCTGGCTTATAGACTTCCTCAGACAATACCTGTAAATAAACACCATATTGCCAGGATTGACCTAACATATCCGACATCAAGTCCCCAAAACAGCGCAACTCCCAAATCCCAGGTTTGAGGTAAGTAAAAGGAATCACAGCCATCAAGCCGTCCGCGTTAGTGTGCCGCAACCGCTTCTGAACGCGTCGTTTAGGCGGTGTTTCCTGACGTGAAAAGTAAGTAACGCGGACTTCTACATCTGTATTAGGAAGTTGTGATAGAGCCAGAACTCTATACCGACCTTCCGTTATTTCTGTGCTTGGCGATTCGAGAGCTTGCCAGGAGCGATCGCCCTGTTTCTGAATCAGAAATTGCCAGTTTTCCATTTTACGTGATACCCAGACCAAAGAGCAGCTGAGAAATTTTTTGCATTATATTGCTAGCAAGTTTACCTCAGCAATCTCTAATTGCATAACTGAAATGCAATTTTTTGGTTCAGATAGTAATAGTATTTGATAAATAATTTAATACTAAGTTGTATTTTAAAAATATTTAGCAACAAGAAAAGAAAAGTCTTTGATCTTGTACAAACAATGTATGTAATTTTTGTTACCGTATTACTTGGCTTAAGTGATAACTGCATCTACAAGATGTCTACACATAGGCAGCAAGGTACTAGAGAAAATGATGTGTTATTTTAATCGCAAAAGTTTAGTATTGCTATTTGTAAGTATAAATCTGCATAAACAAGACTTTGAGCTATTTGAAGCAGTCGAAAATCATCAGGATTGAGTATACTTAGCCAATCCCGATTTATACCAAAATATACTTACAGTTGATTCAATCCTTGAGATTAGCTCAAAGCATCAAATACTGTAGCGTTTGCGGTAGTAAGTTAATATTTGCTGTACACGTTGCTGACTCTCAAGATTAGAGTTTGCTGTCCAAGAAATGCACAGGCCTGCAATTTGACTTTGATGGTAATCAAACTGATGAGAGGATTGAGGGATTAAATCCACTTTTACCCCCATAACCTGGCAAATATGAGCCGCTATCTCTCGATATACAGCCAATGGTAAACCAGCAAACTCAATTTTCTCTTTAGTCTCCATCTTTTATGAAGCTCCGACACTCAGGGTATTTGAGGTAGGTGTGTTGACAGAAATAGGATTTGTAGTAGCAGATATTGTACCTGCTGGTACATCACCCACTGCTTTAGCTACCTCAATACCATATTGTTCCAGAATTACAATCGGATTAGAACCTTCATTCATTTCAATTCTTTTGACCAAAACACCATTCGCCAGTCGTTGTCCTGCTTCTACATAACGGCTTGTTAATTCATTGGGTATTTTGATAATTGCTTGAGGGGCTTTACCAACAATCACAACCCCCGTCACTATGACTGCTCTAGCCAAATCAGGTTGTGCTGGCGGTGGTAAAACGGAAACTAAAGTAGGATTGGGAACTACCTGTGGTAAAACTTTAGGTAAGACGGGAGTTAAGCTAGGTGGCTTGACAACCCGTGCTAGCTTGTTTTGATTTTTGTTGTTGTTATTATTAGGCTTTTGCGGTTTGGTGGCATTAGGCAAAGGCGGCAAAGAAGGTACTTGTTTTGGGATTGTCGTTTGTGAGCTATCTACGGGAGTTGTTTGCCCGACAATTTGAGCAAATGGGTCAATCCGCCCTTTAGGAAATACCACTATTCTTTCTGTAGCATTGGTAGGTTGGATCAAATTTGAAGTCGCCACTGCTGGCTTTGCTTGTGGCTGACCAGAAACTACAGGATTACTAAAAGATTGGGCTGCTGCTGGTGCTTTGGCAACGGGTGTTGCACTGGGAATGGGGTTAACAGCTTGTGGTGTATTTTCTGAAGCGCATCCAGTGATCGCTACAGTCATCATAGCTGCAACTAGAATTTTTGAGTTTCTGTCCATTAGCCGTTCTCAAACGCTATAGGAAAATTGATAAATTGAAATTCACTCCGCTGATATTTCAGACAAAGAGTTGTTCTCTTTATAACCTAATTTTTGAAAATTCAGGATTTTTTTTACACTATTTTTTCAGTAAAAATACTGTTAAATCGACTATAAATTAATCATCTGCTGTACACATCAGATGCTTCAATAAATCCAACCCTTTCTTGACTCTCCGAGAAACGGTAACTACGCTAATGCCTAAGTGTTCTGCTACTTGCTTTTGCGTTAAATCTTGTAGAAATACACATTCTAAGACTTCACGAGTGCGTTGTTCTAACTGGAACAATGCTTGTTGGAGGCGTATCTGGTCTTCTTGTGCTAATTGAAAACTGCGATATTGGTGATCAGGAACTAATTCTCCCAAACTAGTAGATCCTTCTTCACCATCTTGTACCGGAACATCTAAACTTAAAGGCGCACGATTGACCCAAGCTAGTTTAATATCTTGCCATTCCTCTAGGGAAATTTCCAGTGCATCTGCTAATTCAGAGTCATTAGGTTGACGATTGTATTTTTCTCGTAAAGAACGCGAAATGCCTATCGCCCGTTGTTGTAGTGCTAAGTAACGTCGTGGAATTCTGACTGTAACACCTTTATCTCGGAGATAGTGTTGAATCTCACCACGAATATAGGGAATGGCAAAGGAGCTGAAAGCGTGTCCTTTACTGATTTCAAATCTTTCAATCGCTCTAATTAAACCCAAACAACCAACCTGAACTAAATCATCATAGTTTTCACGACATTGATTCATCCAGTAGTGAGCTTCTTTTCTCACTAGCCCAAAATTGAGCTTTACTAGTTTATTGCGAACAGTTTCTGAGCGAGATAGCTGATATTCTCGCAACAACTGCCAAATTTCATACTTCAGTTCATTGGTAGTTGAGGTAGGCATAACACCACATTGATTTATTCAAGGAATAAGCAGCACCCACTGTTAAACTTGGCTGTGATTGCGTGAGATCAAAGCAGATATCCTGCTATTACACCAGGGAAGTCAATATATTTTTAAAAATGCTATGAAACCAACAATTCAGCAAAATTTAAATGAGTGAAAATATTTTTTTAAGAATTTAAGAGCCAGAATTCAGAACTTAGAAGACTTGTTAGTAATAGATTTCATAACATAGACATTTTTTGTTTTTCATGAATTCCATCACTACAAGCATAGTTAATCCTGAATTCCGAATTTTTTTCTGAATTCCTAAATTTTTTGTGTATTGATTTTTTGCCTTTGATGTAGCTTTATTTCATCTACATAGAGACAAAATATATAATTTTTGGTTACATTTAAAACCGAAATTGTACTTAATTTATCTAATGAATAATAATTTTTGCTATTGAATAAATTTGAGTAACTTACTGAAATTTAATTCTCAGTAAGCTTACTAAAGCATTCCAATATTATTTATGTAATCTTTAAAGTAGGATATTTACTTGCTCGTAGATCAACATAGCTATCAAACTGATAAACAAAGTTGAGAGGGTATGATTTGACACTAAATAATCAATAAGAGTTTTAAATAAGTTAAGAAAAATTTACTTTTCTTGTTCTTGGCTAAGATGAAGATATTGAATAAATTCAACAGTATTCAGCTTTTTTAACCTCTATAATTGTCTAGTTCACGGCAATGCTACTCCATACCTTGCTTCTCGAAAAGGGTACAGCCTAATTCTAAAGATAATTACGTCTATCTACTGATCACAGGTATTGAGACTAATAAAAAAGGGCTAGCAGCCCTTTTTTGTACATAAGTTTTGTGTTGATTTCAGCAGAATTCAGATAAATCGTTGACCCCTAATCTATTAGGGGTCAACGAGTAAAACCTCTATACTAGGTTGGCCGGGAAGAGAATTTTTATTCCCAGTTTTAAGAGTTTTGAGCAATCAAAAGCATTTAGCCACGATTGGGTTCAACCCTAGCGTAAAACAGACCACGAATCTTGACTTCCTTGGGTTCAGCAGAACCTAAGTCGGTATCAGATGGCTGTTCACTCTCGAAAGTACCAGCGATTTCACCACTAGAGCTATCCACTTTAGCTACTTGTAGAGAAATTTTACCTTTGAGAATTTCTGCACGCTTAACGTTGGCGCGGGTCAATTCTTCATCATCAGCTTGAGCTGGTAAAGCTACAGCATTGTCATAACCAGTGACGATACCACGACCTTTAGGATCGAGGAAAGCCGCACCACGATAGGAAGGTACTTTGAAAGTACCTTCAAAGTCTGTGGATGTGTTAACGCTGGTTAAACCAGGTTGAGTTTGAGCAACTAAGTTTTTAATAGTGAACAGGAATGGTACTCGTTCACCACCAGGTAATTGCACGGTAATGGCTTGGAAGTCAAGACCATCTTTTTCCACAAAGGTCAAGCTGTTATCGGAGTTGATGTTCAGATCGCCAGAAACTTGGTCAATGGTGGAAGTATATCTAGTCAACAATTTGCCGGCTACAAATTCTGCTGTTTGGCGTTTATTAGCAGGCTCTTCTTTGACAAAGAAATTAGTGGGTTCTAAGCAGAGTTCTTTGATAGCGTAGGACTGGCTAGAATCCAGGGGAATTGAACCACGGCTTGTTTCTGCAAGTTGAGGGCATTTGTTCGCCAAGCCAGTGCCTCGAATTTGCTCGTAAGTGAGTATATCTCTACTGCTGGCAGCAGGCACATCACTACAAGCAGTGAGAAGCCCCAAGCACACAGCGAAGAATGCAACAATTAAAGCTCGATACCTCATGGTCAACCTCAATGTCAAAAATTAGTATCTAAAGGGTTTGGGCGCATGGATGAATACACCTTCAGATCGGCATAAGTGATTGAATCGCGCGAAGATTGGCTTTGGTTTCGCGCTTTGCAAATGCTAAGGGCATTTGCGGTGTCGCCCAAGTCGTTCTGTATTATGTATGTATTACTATTACATACAGCCCATTGCTTTATAAGGAAATCAGCCAGATCATACGATTTTTTTTAACTCAAAATCAAAGCACTCTTATCTCGAATAACTCGCCTTGATCCCATCTAGCTACGATAAAGTCCTTGTAAAACGTTACTACTCACCAAATGAAAGCCAATAATCTTCGGTAAATTTGAGTAGACTTAGTTGTAATGGAGAAGGTGGGATGAACAAAAACAGTAGTTCTGAATCAGAACAATTGTCCGAACAATTACAAAAAATTGCAATTGTAGTGCATGATGCAGCTCAAAGTTGTCAAGGAGATGTGACGGCTCTGTTGAAATTGCTACGTCAGTTAGAGCAGTTACATAGAGAAATTCGGGATAATTCCTTTCAAGAAAGTTTGCCTAATAACCGTCAGCAACTCTATGCACTACTGAAGGATATTGAGTCTGAGGGCGGTTGGCCTTATATCGAACGTATGAGGCTGCAAGCCTTTTTAAATAATTTGTTACCAGAGGAGAGTAGTAACAAGAGTGAATTAGAACCTTTTGATGAAATTTTAAGTAGCGATCGCCCCTAGAAATAATCAGCATCTAGTAATTTTCAGGGATGCCTTCACAAAGGGAGCGATCACTAGCTGCGATATTGTTGTTGTGTTTGAGGTAATCATTTAGCCAATGACAACTACGAGATAGTAGGTCATCCATATGTAAATTCCACAGAATAATCGTATTGTCGTCACTAGCTGATGCTAAAGTTTGACCATCTGGGCTAAAACTGACACTCAATACAGGTGATTGATGTCCGTTGAGGGTTTTAATTAATTTACCCTCACGGCTCCAAACCTTCACTGTGCTGTCCCAATTGGCAGAAGCAAGGATTTCACCATTGGGGTTGAAAGTAACGGCATTAACGCTGTCGCCATATCCCTTTAACAAGGTTTGCAACAAAGTTCCATCTCGCCGCCATAAACGGATCGTATTGTCCCAACCAGCAGAAGCTAGCAATTGGTTATTAGGGCTAAAATTCACTCCTAAAACCCAACTGTCATGAGGGGCAAAAGTCTTGATCAGAATGCCATTTCGCTGCCACAGTTTAACGGTTTTGTCATCGCTAGCAGAAGCTATGACATGGCCATCAGGACTGAAACTGACACTGTTGACTCTTGCCTGATGCCCTTCTAAGGTTTTGAGTAAATTACCTTGACGATTCCACAGCTTGATAGTTTTATCTCTACTAGCTGATACTAATAACTCACCATCTGGGCTGAAATTCACGCTGAGTATGCCGTCACTGTGTCCTAGCAGCGTTTTCAGTAAAGTCCCGTCGCGTCGCCACAGTTTGACAGTGTGATCATAACTACCAGAGGCGATGATTTCTCCTAGAGGGTCAATACTAACGCTATTCACAATGTCTGTATGACCCACCAATGTTTTGTAAATTTTTGTTTCGGTTTGACCATTCACTAAATCTCGCTGCCAAAGTTTGACGGTGCGATCGCGACTTCCAGAAGCCAACATTCGACCATCTGGACTCCACGCAACGCTCAAAACCCGACCCTCATGACCTCGTAGAATAGGTGGGGTAGGCGATTCCAGATTCCATAACCTTACACTTTTGTCATAGCTGCTGGATGCCAGGGTTTTGTTATCTGGACTGAACGCAACGCTGACAACAGCATCACTATGACCCTTAAAAGTTTTGATCAGAGTGCCTGCTTGACTCCAGAGGTTGATAGTGTTGTCATCACTGGCGGAGGCTAGATTTCTACTGTCAGTACTAAAACTCAGACTCCAGACTGTACTAGTATGTCCTGTCAAGTTTTTATATAATTTAGTCTCAGTAATATCCCGTTCAGTATGCTCGATTTGCCAAAGTTTGATTGTCTTATCTCGACTCGCTGAGGCTAGCATTTCACCATTGGGGCTAAAAACTACGACTGTTACACCCAAGTCATGACCTGACAAAGTTTTGACAAGGCGGCCATCTCTGCGCCAGATTTTCACTGTCTTGTCTTCGCTGGCTGAAGCAATAAATCGTCCATCTGGGCTAAAACTAACCCAATTAACTTTTTTGTTGTGTCCCTTAAGTATCGACACTAAGCTACCATCTCGTCGCCAGAGTTTAACAGTCTTATCTTTGCTAGCAGTAGCGATTAACTCACCATCAGGACTGAAAGTGACGTTATAAACCCAACCTCCGATATTAGACAAAGTTATGACAGGTTTTTGGTCAAATAGTTCTGTTGTTGGGTTTTTCCGCCAGATTAGTACAGTTTTATCCAGACTAGAAGAAGCTAGACTTTGGCCATCTGAGCTAAAACTTACACTAGTCACAGGACTACTGTGACTAACAAGAGTTTGGCGTAACGTCCCATCTGGTTGCCATAACTTAATTGTTTGGTCAGTGCTGCCCGATGCTAATAATTTCCCATCTGGGCTAAATGTTACACTCCAGACGATATCAGAGTGTCCTTCTAAGCGATTTAACTCAGTGATTCCATAGACTGCCTGTTGTAAAGCTGTCACTACACGCATTTGAGTTTCTGGCAGGATTCCCTGTGAGTGTTTGAGTTTTCGCCAAGCCCGCAAACTTTCTAATAAAGCATCAAATTGCTGATTGGAACTGTAGAGGGCTTCGCTAGATGAAGCGATCGCACTAATTTGCAAGTTGGTTTCACTCCGTTCCGCACGGACTGTTTGCATTTCTGCGGTTCTTTTTTGAATATCAGCTTGCCACCATAAGGCAGCAATTGTACTGCCCATAATTGCTAGCAGTACACCTGCTATGCGTGCTTCTCGCAATCGCCTTCGTAAAACCAGATTGAGTTGTTCTTGAGAAACTTGTTGAGCTACTTCAGCCTGCTTTTTTTCGCATTTTACTTTTTCTAATTCGGCTACTATGCCATGATTATTTTTTCGACGAATGGGTTCTACTAAGTAGTCATGTACTAACTGGTAGCGATCGTCTGTTTCTTCTCGCCAGCGCAATACCAATCCAGAACCGACTAAAATTTCTAGAATCAACTCTCCAGACGGATTAAATTCTGATATTGCATCACTTTTTTGACTTAGCACTTTGGCTAAATCAATTTTAGTTTTTAATGGACGTGTACCTTTCTCCTCTGTTAGCTCAAATAATAGTTGCCAACTTAAATCTTCATTCTCTGTACCACAATCTTTAATAACTTCTTCCAACCATCGTTCTACTAATTTTTTTGAACCACCACAAGTATTGTATTGTTGTAATGTTGTAATCTTTTCTGTTTGCAGTTGTGCACCAACTATTTGTAGTTCAATAGGATGTACTTCTCCTATCTCTCCTGCTAAATCTTGTACTAGTTTATTAATTAATTCGGCACTCATTTCATAATGAGAATTGTGTCTAAAATTACAAATAATACCTAAAGCATCTTCAATAGAAAAGTTACCTAAATAATAGCGAATATCTTTATCTAAAATATTTTTATTTATTACGCCCAAATCATATATTCTCTCACCATTGCTTTTACCAAAACGCTCAAACTCTAGTAAACAATGCAAATAGTCTTCTCTCATAGAAATAATTGTTTTGACATAAGGAATATTTAGGCATTCACTTAAAAAACAATAAAAGTTAATTCTTTGCTCGGAATTATTCATAAAGAAAAATTCCTCAAACTGATCGAAAATAAGAATTATTGTACAATTGCGCTCAATAATTAAGCGAATTTTTTCTATGAGGATATTGGGAATAAATTCAATAGTGCTTGGTATCTCTATTTGGGTAACTATTTGATTAATAGAGTTCCCTAAAGTTGTAACCCAATCAGTATATCCAGATACAAAAATTGCTAAAGGAATACGTTCGCCAATCACTTTTCCCCTTAATGCAGGTAATAACCCTGCTTTCAAAATAGAACTTTTACCAACTCCTGATGGCCCATGAATAATTGTCAATTTATAATCAGCGCGAGTCAACCTTTCTATTAATCTATTGATATCTTGCTGTCTTCCAGATGCAGATATTTCCTGGGCAATTTCTTCAGGAATAGATTCCACCTTTTGTGTTTCTAGAACTTGGTTGATTCTATAGCGTTGTGGTTGTAGTTGATTAGGTCCGATGAAAGCACGAAACCCATACTGATGTTCTATTTGAATCTTTTCTTGTTTAAGTTTAAACGCTTCTAGATAATCGTGACGTTCAATACAATAAAGCGATCGCAATTCTTCTAAAATTTCTAAATATAAAGATGGTTCATACTGTAATTCGCAAACTACCTTAGCCCATTCTAGATTACTAATGGCTTCTTCCCAATTGCCTAAATGCCACTGTGTCCTCGCTAATAACAACAGATATCTACTTTCTTGATGTTGAGAAATATCCGTTTCTTTGTTAGCAATTTCCAGAGATATATTAGCTAGTTCATGAGCTAATACCCAATTAGATTCTGTAATCGCCACATTAGCTAAAAAGCTATAATCTTGAGCAATTTGTGCTAAACTGCCATGTTTTTTATGTATTTTCAAAGCCTTATGAGCTAATTCCTTTAATTTTTGCCAAGATTGTAGGCTTTGTAGCATTTCGCAAGCTGGAATAATAAATTTAGCAATTAAATCTTCTCTTTTTACGTCTGTCAATATCTCTAAACATTGCTGAAACCACAACAAAGCACGTTGCCAATAGCTAGTTTTATTACCTCTATGTAAATCTGCCATTCGGCGATAACACAAACCGAGATGAAATGATATGATAGCTTGCCAAACTTCATGAACATAATTACACTTAACAGCACCTAAATCTTTTAATCTTCTTGCTTCTTGCTGCCATAAAGATAAGCTTTTTTGATAGTGAGCCAATGTACTATTAATTTGATCGTTTGCATATTTATCTCTTCCCAAAACAAACTCTAAACTAGCTTCTAATCCAGGCTCTAATTGCACATTATATAAACGTAATAAATCATGACGAGCAGATTCAATTTCATGGCGATGTTGAGATTTTGGATCTAAATTTAGAGCAGCATTAGAAATAAATTTGTCTGCACCTGTTTCTAGGACTTTGGTAAATAAAGATTCTGTTTCTTGTCTGATTAATGTAATTAAATCTTCTTTAGCCATTTCAAATTTGATAGTAGTTGCTGCCCAACTTTTAAAGTCTGGAGCTAACCTAGACAGCACTGATGCAACATCGTCTTGTAACCACAAGATTAAGGGGAAAGGAAAACTAGCAGCATAAATATCTCGCGCTTGATTAATACCAATAATTAAGTCATCAAGAGCCATAACTGATTCTAAGCCAAAAACCATCACTGCTGATGGTAAAGAATCTGTAGCAACAGCAGGGTTATCTAGAAATAGTTCTGATGAGATATTGGTGTGCAAGGCATTAGTAGACGAGGAGAGAAATATCTCTCTGATATTAATATTTGTTGTGTGAGAGTGTAGTGCCTCGAGCATTTGCTCTCGTAGATGTCCGTAGTTACAACGTACTAAAATTAAAGCAAATTGGTCTTTAGAAAGATTAATAGATCTAATTAATCTTTGTAGTGAGTTAAGATTATTTTTGGTAATCGTTGTTGTTAATTGATACTGTGTCATAACCATAAAATTTAAAGTTAAAGTATAGATAAAAAACAAGAACACAACAAAAACTAAAAGGCTAATCAGTCCTTTTTAATTTAGATTTATCAAATGATATATGTACAGAAAGTATATATGTAAACGCCCTTCCATCAAGGCAGAAAGCAGAAGTTATAAGGGATAATTTGGTTTTGGTGTTGCCTTTAATTCCCAGTCTATTTTTGTCTAAATCCGCCACTAAATCTATAATTTAGCGGGTTTCAATTAGTGTAAGATTTTGCTAATTAATTATTATTTCTGTTTTTACTTAACACATATATGAATACTTTTACAGTACGAATATAATTATTTGAAACTCATCATAATCCAACATCAATTTATGTTTCTAAGGATATATTTTACTTTTTGAATTGTTTAATTCTTGTTTAATTACTTAATTCGTTGCCAAGCAACGACTTTTTCTGTCTCTGCTAATGCTGGACTAATACCGAACCAGCGACCTTTAGGATCTCTATATTCAAACAGATACATACTTCTAAGTAAACTTTGATAGTCTGACTCACCCTTAACACTTTGCTGTTGTACTACTTCAAATAACAATTCCCACTGACATTCATCAATAGCTAATAGCAAATCATCACGATAGTCTTTAATTACAGCTTCTAAACAATCTCTAGAAAATGGTGGATCTTGTCTTTGCAGACAACTGTAAAGCAAACCCAATAAGTTACGTATATGTCCACCACTGACGCGACATAAACGATCTAAAGTTTCTGGAGAATCAAATAACTCTGTAATAAATTGCTCCCGGTCATTTGAGGACAATTGTGGAAAAGCTCTTGCTAGAACTAGTTGACGCAATAGAGACATCCCAGGTTCGTAGTCACTACCATCTCTTTGGCGCACTAGTACCATTGGTAAAACCTTGGGTGCAATACCTCCGCCTAAGCGATTTTTCAGTGCTTCGTACTCATTAGAAAAAATTAACGCTAGTGGAATAGTGTAAACTAAGTGACATTTCAGTCGGCGTAACTGTTCACCTCTATCAATGAAGAGATATTCTGGTTGTGTACGTCCAGATGCCATAGGACGCATATCTACTCGATCTAAATTATCTACAATTACTACTAGTCCTTTTTGTCCCCGCAATTTTAGCTGTTCAGTCGCTTTTTGTAAGATCTCTTCGTTAATTGCTTGTAGAATGCTATTTGTTCGAGGTTCTAAATACTGTCTGAGTTGATTGCGTAATTGAGTGCTGTCTTTGGTTTTAGCTGTAATTTTGGCTATACCCAAGGAAAATTCGGCTTCTCCAGACATTTCTATGGGTGTTTGCAGAAAATCCCCTATTTCTCTAAACAAATTAGTAAAGTAACCGGGTTTCTGTTTGAGACCTATGGCTTCTAAACTAACACTAACTTGACGAGCTACACTCAGTAAGATATCACTGATGTCAATGTCAGCCATATCTAGGTCTTGACTAGACTCAAAATAAACTACGTGAAATCCTGCTATTTCTAGCTCTGCTTTGAGGCGTTGCAGTTCTGTTGACTTACCACAGCCAATATGACCTGTAAATAACTGACATGTAGGCTCGTCAGGAGAAATACGGCTAATAGTACGTTGTAATTCTTCGACAATCTTGCATCCACGCACATCAGCAAAATCTATATAGTACTGCTGATCTAGTGCAACACTCATATTTAGTGTGTAGCTAGGGTTACAAGCTTTGTAAAAGCGTGACAAATTTAATGTATTTCCCATTTTGACGATGTAGATGCTATTTTCCGTCTTCTTAGATCCCCATTATCTCTAATTTTCAGACGTAATTCCTATGTATTTATTCGTATTTTATTATTTATTTGTCATAAAAATTATTACCAGCTTTTTGATATTAATTCTTAATTAATCTGGATTTTCAATTGTAATTGCTGTGGGATTGACAATTTATGTTTGTCTTGTTTCGTTAGCAAATATTTGAAGAATTGTTGATACCAAAAAAACTTAATTAACATCCAGTTACAGCTTACACAGCGATCGCCTCATTAAAAAAAGCAATACCAGAATTTTATGAGGCTTGCTGTAAAGTGTTACTAGAAATAACACTATTTTTAAACAAAGCAATTATTTTATGGCAGTATTTATACTGAACTTCGTCGATAATTCTAGCCTGACAATCAATTGACACTGCAATCAATCCTGAGGTATCAATGCCTGACATCGTATCTGTTTCTCGGAAAGATTTAGCTCAACGCCGTCAAAAATTACGCCGCCAACGTCAAGTCAAAATTTTTCAAACGATTTGGCGCACTGTTGCTATCAGTGGGTTAGCTGGTAGTTTGTTTTGGATCTCTATCCAACCAATATGGGTGTTAAAAACACCTAAACAAGTATTGATAACATCAGGTGAGCAATCACTTTCGCCAGAGGCGGTTCAATCACTCTTACCCCTGTCTTATCCCCAGTCTTTATGGCGGATTAAACCCTCTATGATTGCGGAATCTTTGAAGAAACAGCCAACTATCGCACGAGCGACTGTCAACCGTCGCCTTTTTCCTCCAGGACTAATTATTGAAATAGAGGAAAGAGTACCTGTAGCCTTAGCACAAAAAACCAAAGAACAAGGAAATGCTGATAAAAAAAATACTGGTTTAATAGACGCTAGTGGGATTTGGATACCTTTAGAAAAATATACCCTGATGAATCCTGGCGTGAAGTTACCTAGCCTCAAAGTAATCGGAATACCAGAACAATACGGTTCATACTGGAATCAACTTTATTTCTATGTGAGTCAAAGTTCAATCAAAATTACGGAAATTGATTGCCAAGATCCCACGAACTTAAGATTGAAAACAGAAATAGGTAATGTTTATATTGGAGCTTTTAGTCCTCAGTTACCTGAGCAAATTAGTTTACTGGACAGAATCCGCAACTTGCCTAAAAAACTTAATCCCAGTGACATAGAGTACATCGACTTGACAAATCCTGACTCTCCATTAGTACACATGATCCAAAAAAAAGAGATCGTTAACTCTGCTAATCCTTAGTCTCACTAGACAAAATTCAAAATAGCAAGAACTTTCCAACTTAAAACAGCACAAACTCAAACTTCTATCTTTGAGTTGACGCTATATTCCTTTACGAGTGGAATATTCTATGACTGATGCACCGATTCTTACTTTGGATGCAATTCCCTGATGAATAACAGCTACAAAACTAATTGTTGACTAAATCGGGAAATATACCCAACTCCGAAACCTATCAACTATATTATTAAGGCAGATCAGAACTTATGTAGGTGGTTTCTGCACGTTGTGTTGTCATCTGAGAACCTTGACAGATGTATTACTTGTATTTTTATTAAGTGTATGTTGAATTGCATAGATTTAACCCCTAAAACTAATCATCAAGGAATTAAAAATATTTATTCTCAGTATCTTATTTTGATGAATTATAAAAAAAAGCACCAAATGATACTAGTATACGACGCTGTAATTAAGATAAAAAGTGATGCAGTGGATGGCGATATCGATGATCAATCCTTAACAAAGGAAGTGTATCGTCTATGCCAAGGATATACTGTGCAAAATCGGCAATGTGGCGAAAAGATTAATATCTTGTTGAAGTTATACAGATCAATTTTAAGTAAATATAGGTATACTTCTCTAGAATAATTAGCTATGAGATCATCTGCTGAAATAGCTTATCCCATAGCAAAATACTCGACTGACAATCCTGTTAAGGTTGGGAGTAGAGACCAAAATCAAATAACATTGCCATAAATTTAGGCAGTGTGTAACTATAGTTGATTTCTAGACAAATAACATCTGCATAAAGTCGTTTATCTACCTTTCTGAATCCAATGACACTTGATAATAACCAAGAGCTTACCTATAAAAACTCCCAATCATTAGGGCAACCAGGGTTCTCTTTAGCCGTTAACGCCTCTAATCCCTTTAATCACTCTGGACTGAACTTTGGACAAAACCACGACAGTAAGAAGATTACTACAGAAACTAGCAGAATCGGGGAAATTGTTCCAGGACGAGTCGCAAACATTAAAGTGATAGGCGTAGGTGGTGGTGGTGGTAATGCGGTTAACCGCATGATTGAATCTGATGTTTCCGGTGTGGAGTTTTGGTCAATTAACACTGATGCCCAAGCTTTGACTCTAGCAGGCGCGCCTAGTCGCTTACAAATCGGACAAAAACTTACACGAGGTTTAGGCGCAGGAGGTAATCCTGCTATTGGTCAAAAGGCGGCTGAGGAATCCAGAGATGAAATTGCTACCGCTTTAGAGGGGGCTGATTTGGTATTTATTACCGCTGGTATGGGGGGCGGTACTGGTACCGGTGCTGCTCCCATTGTGGCAGAAATAGCTAAAGAAATGGGTGCTTTGACTGTGGGTGTGGTGACGCGTCCTTTTGTGTTTGAGGGTCGTCGTCGCACTACTCAGGCGGAGCAAGGTATTGAAGGCTTAAAAAGCCGGGTGGATACTCTAATTATTATTCCTAATAATAAGCTTTTGGAAGTGATTCCTGAACAAACACCAGTTCAGGAAGCTTTTCGCTATGCAGACGATGTATTACGTCAAGGTGTACAAGGGATTTCCGATATTATTACGATTCCTGGATTAGTGAATGTGGACTTTGCTGATGTGCGTGCTGTGATGGCAGATGCAGGCTCGGCGTTGATGGGAATTGGTGTGAGTTCTGGAAAATCAAGAGCAAGAGAAGCAGCGATCGCCGCAATTTCTTCACCATTATTAGAATGTTCTATTGAAGGTGCAAGAGGTGTTGTTTTTAATATCACAGGTGGTAGCGACCTGACTCTACATGAAGTTAACGCCGCGGCTGAAACAATTTATGAAGTAGTTGATCCCAACGCTAATATTATTTTTGGTGCAGTCATTGATGACAGGTTACAGGGTGAGGTCAGAATTACCGTCATTGCTACCGGATTTACAGGAGAAGTACAAGCCGCACCGCAACAGACTGTAGCTAATGCGCGTGTAACACCGATGACAAAACGCCCATCTCAACAGCCATCGCCCACTAGTCCAACAGCCGCTCCAGAGCCTAAAGAAAAAACTGGCTTGGACATTCCTGAATTTCTACAACGGAGACGCACGCCACCAAAAAACTAGGGGGGCTTTAGATTTGAGATTATTAAAATTGATAGTCTTGGGTCAGGCTGGGTGTTATTGGATACTCTGCCTAAATATAATTTAATCAGCACATTATGCCAATTGTGGATTTTGGATTCTGGATTTTGAATTCAAAGTTCTGATTCATCTATTGTCCTAGAAGTTTTTAACTAGACTGCCTATCCCAACTTGGTACTACTTCCAGAAAATTGCAATAAACAAGACAGGCTAAATTTTGTATCTACCTTCTTGATGTGTATTACCCTAAAGCAGAAAATTGACTCAAGATTCAACATCAATCAGAAAAATTTGATTGATGTTGAATCTTGATTGATTAGGATTACGATACCTGAAAATCCAAGTTGGCGAATAACTGCCGAAGTATCAAAGATGGATCAGGATGAAAATATACACATAAATGTCAATTATTTTAGTTTTTTATTTTTGTAAATTTTGTTCAACCCATTGAATCACTTGCTGACCTAGGCGAGTACCATCAAGTCTGTCGATTTCACGCACTCCAGTAGGACTAGTAACGTTGACTTCTGTCAAGTAGCCACCAATTACATCAATACCCACAAAAATTAAACCGTCTTGGCGTAACTTTTCAGCTACTTGGGTACAGATTTCATACTCTCTGGGGGTAATTGCAGTTTGAGCAACCGTACCACCTGTTGCCATATTGTTGCGAAAATCGTTCCCACTTGATAACCGATTAAGTGCGCCAATCGGCTCTCCATTAAGCAGGATAATCCGCTTATCTCCTTCCTTAGCTTCTGGTAAATAGGTTTGTACCATGACAGGTAATCGACCCTGATAGGTACTGAGTTCAACAATGGAGTTAAAATTGCGATCGCCTGACTGTAAAAATAAAATCCCTTCCCCAGCCTTATTACCCAATGGTTTGAGAACCGCCGCTCCTTTGGCTTCCACAAATTGGCGAATGAATTGCTTATCAGCACTCACAATTGTTTCTGGAATAGCATTGGTAAACTGGAGAGCATACATTTTTTCGTTTGCGCTGCGGATGCCACTGGGATTATTTATGACCAAGGTTTTGTTTTGGTCAATATAGTCCAAAATATAAGTAGCATAGAGGTAAGCATCATTTACAGGTGGGTCTGTCCGCATAAATACTGCATCCATAGTTTCTAGAGACAGGAAAGAACGCTGGCTTAACTTATACCAGGGATTTGCTGCTATCCAGCGTCCTTCTAGCAACTGGATGGGGACTAATTCCACTTGCTGAAAAATCGCCCAAGCTTTGCTTTCTACAACACTCAGCCAATTTGCCTGAGTTATCCAGATTTCATGCCCCAAGATTTGCGCTGCTTCCATCAAAGCAACACTGGTATCATGACATGGGTCAAGCTGATGGATGGGATCAATAATAAAAGCCAGTTTCACACTTTTTGCCTCAATTGCCAGAACATTCCCAGGATATTCAATTTACATTATCTCCCGATGATCTGACTGATTCATCATCTTGGGCAATACGAAAAATTGCCTTGTTGGTAATTGTGAAACTTGAGGATTATTCAGCTAAGAGCTCATCTAGCTTGCCTTTAGCTTCTAAAGCATGGATATCATCACAACCACCGATATGGCGATCGTTGATAAAAATTTGTGGTACAGAACGTCTACCATTGGCTCTGTCAGACATTTTATCTCTTGCTACTTCGTCTCCATCAATGCTGTATTCAGTAAATTCAACACCCTTGCGTGTTAGCAAATTTTTAGCACGGATGCAAAATGGACAAGTCACCCAAGTGTAAATTTCTACTTTAGCAGCCATAAATTTCTCATTGTGGTTCAATATTTATTAATTCTAATAAAAAGGGCGGCTGATCCCATCATCATCAGGAATTACAGTCGCCTTTGTATAATCTATGAATCTATGCAAGAAAAAATTTAAATCGATAGCATAGGCTTCTTCTTTTTCAGTTGCCATGCGCCTACAGCAAATAAACCGAGGGCAGCAGATGTAGCTGGTTCAGGGACTTTTTTGGGTGGTGGTGGTGGTGGGGTATAGTATCCTCGACCTGTACCGCTATCACCATTGAACGTTTTGTTGTTAATAGTGCTTGTGCCGTTAATACTTTGGTAGCGCACACCTAAATTGCTTAGAGTAAAACTAGTGATATTACCTGAGAAAGCAAGGATAGGAGTGAAAACACTAGGCGCAGCACCAGTACTAACACCACCATTAGTACCACCCTGGCAGGTATTACCGTTGGTGAAGCATACGTCAACATCGCCGAATTGATTGGGAAATGCACCACTTCTATCGTTGCTAAACAGTCCAGAAACTCTTGTGTTTCCAGAACCCCCAGTACTTCCAACTCCACGTAGCACACTACTAACATCAAACCCTAGAGCAGATGTTCTAGAGGTAATCCCGTTACTAGATGTATTAGACAGGGTGATGTCAAACTTGGCTTCGGTTTTAGCATTGCTACCACTACCAATTGTAGTGAAGCCTAAAAATGTAAAGGTTGCTTTGGATGAGAGTCCTTGAACGTTTTGTGTACTAACGTTACCGTCAAAGTTAATTTCAAAAGACTTATTGATGTCCGCAGCACCAATTGTGACACTATCACCATTTTGCGAAAAAGTAAAAGCTGAAGCAGAAGGCATTACAGCTAAGAAACAAGCCCCAAAGCCATAGAGGGCAGATAGCGTAAAGACTATTTTTTGTACAGACATTGACACACTAAGCCAATTTTATAACCTCGTACGTCAAAAATAATTTAGTATAAAGGATGGTGTCTACTCTTTTGCAATATATTCATTGCAGCTTTAATCAAAGGTTTAAATTAAATAAATCAATGTAAAAATACTGATGCTGATAGTATTTTATTTAATGAACTGTATTTGCGTAAAATGATCATATGGCTATGTTTTCTTCACAGAAATTAACATAAATCGTTGGTTGAAAGAGGAAACCTGATGATGGTAAGTTTATCAATAATACCCAGGAGCAACTATAAGTTACTTTTTAAATAAAAAAACTCAGTATTAAAACTGAGTTGTTCAAGAATATTTTCTCTTAATTGCTGTCTTTATCGAGAATCTACAGCGTATTGAATTAGCTGACTCAAGCGATGACGCAAAGTTTCCAATCCTAAACGCTGACTAGCAGAAATAAACACAGCTAGGGGAAACTCTTCTTGCGCTAAGGCTAGAGTTTGACTATCGACCTGATCAATTTTGTTAAAAGCCACCAATGCTGGGCCGGGTGTCACTGGCATTTGGGCAAGAATTTCCCGCACTGCACGAATGTGACTCAACCAAGCAGGATGGGATAAATCCACTAGGTGTAATAAGGCATCAGCTTCTGTGACTTCTTCTAAAGTGGCACGGAAGGCATCCATGAGGGATGCTGGTAGTTCGTGAATAAACCCTACCGTATCTGTGATCAGTATTTCTTGGGTTTCTCCATTCTCAGCCCCAGGAATGACTAAACGGCGCGTGGTGGGGTCAAGAGTAGCAAATAACTGGTCAGCGGTGTAAACTTCAGCGTTGGTGAGAGCATTTAATAAGGTAGATTTGCCAGCGTTGGTATAACCAACTAAAGCCACTGAGGGAACTTCCCGATGTTGTCGGCGTTGACGTAAGCGTGAACGATGTGCTTGTAATTGGTTGACTTCTTGTTGTAGTCGGGAAATGCGTCTTTGAATGGCGCGGCGTTCGGTTTCTAATTTAGTTTCACCAGGGCCGCGAGTCCCGATACCACCCCCCAGTCGAGACATTGCTTGACCTCTGCCGGTCAGTCTCGGCAACATATATTCTAGCTGTGCTAGTTCGACTTGTAATTTACCAGCGCGGGATTGAGCGCGTTGAGCAAAAATATCTAGTATGACTTCGGTGCGGTCAACTACCCGGATACCAATTTGCGCTTCTAAGTTGCGGACTTGGGCGGGTGAGAGGTCGCGGTCAAAGACAACTAGATTACATCCCAAGGTTTGGGCTGTGAGGGCAACTTCTTGGACTTTGCCTTCACCGATGACAGTTTGGGGATGAATGCGCGATCGCTTTTGTTGTACTGTCTGTAATACATCACCGCCAGCAGTATCCACTAACCGCGCCAATTCCGCTACAGTGTCGTGGAATTGCTGGAGTGAGGTTTGATCAGTCATCACACCCACAATTAACACACGGTCATGATCAGCATCAACTTCCTGGGCGACAAATTCCCGACGGAATTCTGCTTCTAGTCCTTCTACTAAATCAATAAAATCTTGCTGTGCTAGGTCATCCAAGTTTAAAGGTGGTGATATGCTCCAACTAGCAGATTGACTATTGCTCGACCCAGAAAACGCTGCACTAGGAATCAAAGCACGGGTATCTTGCGGGACTAGATGGGCTAAATAGGCCTCTTTAACGTAGCCTGTAGCCCCGCCACCGCGGCGTGTAAAGCCTGTCCCAGTGATATTGATCACTGCTAAAGCATCTAAGCGTTGCATAGCCATTGCTGTCAGAGCTGCTTCATTGGGCGGTTCTGCTTTGAGATGGGTAGCGATGCAACGGATACCGCTAAGACGTTCCGCACCATAACGCGGCAATTCCATTGGAGGAATTTGGGTTTGACGCGGAGTGCCTACGCCAACCCGAATCACTTGTCCGCGACGGTTGACATAGGCACATACAGGTAGGTTAATTTCCGTGCTAATAGCCGCCAAACGCTGGGAAAATTCAGGCGTAGTGATGCGATCGCCTGGGATGCGTTGGTGGTACAGTCGCTGTAGTTGCTTCAGCTGACTGGATTTTAAACCCTGAAGATTTCCGAAAATAGTTTCTATAGGCGTTTCTGACCAGCTAAACTGGCCCCCCGAATCCTTCTATTGTCTATTTTACAACAGGGCTAGGACTGCAAACTCTGTCTTTTGGGGATTGCGTGGATGAGTAAAGGGGTGCTGAGATGATTTTTCTTTGTAGTTCATCAGCCTTTACTTCCAGGATTATAATCAACACATACAATTGCCCCTCACTCATCCAGCAATGGTCACTACACGTCACGCTTCAGAACAAAGAGTTGTGTTGAGGAATATTAGTTGGCAGACTTTTAAAATCATGCTAGCTGATATGGGAGAAGATCGGACTTCCCGAATGACTTACGACCAAGGAACGCTGGAAATTATGACCCCGCTTTTCCCCCATGAGTATTGGAAATGTTTAATTGAACGTCTGATTTTTGTTTTGGGGGAAGAGTTGAATTTAGAAATTCTTCCGGCTGGTTCTACAACATTTAAACGGGAAGATTTGCGGCGTGGTGCTGAACCAGATGGCAGCTACTATATTCGTAATGCAGTATTGATGAGGAATAAAACGGAGATTGATTTAAATACTGACCCAGCACCAGATTTAGTAGTAGAAATAGATTTGACTAGTTCTTCACTGGATAAATTCCAGATTTATGCTTCCTTGGGTGTGGCTGAATTGTGGCGTTATGATGATGGATTATTTTATATTTATCAACTGCAACAGGGGCAATATATAGAGTGTAATAGTTCACCGATGTTTAACCAGTTGAATTTAACTGAAATTCCCAAATTTTTAGAAGAAAGTCAGCGAATTGGTGTGATGGCGATGACAAGAAACTTCCGCAATTGGGTGAGGAAACAGTTAGAGGTTGAGAAATAGTTGGTGGGTGAAAAGGTGAGCGATCGCTTTAATTTCTTAAGTGAGACTTTGAAGGCGATCGCTACATACTATTGTTTAATTAAAGCTAAAAATCTTGTATCTTCTCGAAGCACATCAAAACTTGAATCATCTTTTGCCATTTCACGGTATTCATTAGGACTCATGCTGATAGCAGTTATTAAACTTTCAAGTGCTAATTCAACATTTATCTGTGCAGCATAACAACGAGCTTTACTGTACCAAGCAGTATAATTATCAGGTTTAATCTCTATAACCTTATTAAAACAACTAATAGCTTCTTCATAGCGTTGTAATTGCATTAATGCAAAACCTTTATTAGACCAAGTAACATAGCTGTCATATTTAAACTCAAGAGCTTTATCACAACTATTAATAGCATCTTGATAACGAGGTAAATAATAAAGTGCAAAACTTCGGTTCACCCATGTCAAGCCATAATCAAGTTTAAGTTCAAGAGCTTTATCGAAATTTATAAGAGCTTCTGAACATTCTGGTATTTCTAATAATAGAGTCTTTCTGTTCTTATGGTTTTCTTTTATTATGAAGCCAATTTCTAAAGCTTTCTCATAAACAATAACCAGACCTTCAGCAGAATATTTTTTGAGCAGTAAATATCCCTTGTTATTCCAGCAAGTATATTCATCTGGTTGAATTTTTATAACGTTGTCAAAACTAGATATTGCTTCAGAATAAAAACCTAGTTGATAAGCGGCGTAGCCTCTAGCCTCCCAAGCTTGGTGATAATCTGGTTTAAATTTCAGTGCTTGGTCGTAAGATAATATTGCCTCTTCATCGCGTCCTAAATTTCGTAGCGAAATGCCGCGACTGTACCAAGCATAGTGATAATCTGGTTGAAATTTCAGTGCTTGGTCGTAGGATGATATCGCCTCTTCATAGCGTTCTAAATTTCTTAGCGCATTGCCTAGACTGTACCAAGCATAGTGATAATCTGGTTGAAATTTCAGTGCTTGGTCGTAGGATGATATCGCCTCTTCATTACGTCCTAAGTCTGATAGTGCAATGCCGCGATTGTTCCAAGCTTCGTGTTTATCTGGTTGAAATTTCAGTGCTTGGTCGTAGGATGATATCGCCTCTTCCTTGCATCCTAAATCTGATAGCGCATTGCCGCGATTGTACCAAGCTTGGTGATAATCTGGTTGAAATTTCAGTGCTTGGTTGTAGGATGATATTGCCTCTTCATTGCGTCCTAAATCTGATAGCGCATTGCCGCGATTGTACCAAGCTTGGTGATGATCTAGTTGAAATTTCAGTGCTTGGTCATAAGATGATATCGCCTCTTCCTTACATCCTAAATCTGATAGTACAAGACCGCGATTGTTCCAAGCTTCGTGTTTATCTGGTTTAATTTTCAGTGCTTGGTCGTAGGATGATATCGCCTCTTCCTTGCATCCTAAATCTGATAGGGCAAGACCGCGATTGTTCCAAGCTTGGTGATAATCTGGTTGAAATTTCAGTGCTTGGTCGTAGGATGATATAGCTTCTTCATTACGTCCTAAATTTAATAGCGCATTGCCACGATTGTACCAAGCTTGGTGATAATCTGGTTGAAATTTCAGTGCTTGGTTGTAGGATGATATCGCCTCTTCATTGCGTCCTAAATCTGATAGCGCATTGCCGCGATTGTACCAAGCTTGGTGATAATCTGGTTGAAATTTCAGTGCTTGGTCATAGGATGATATCGCTGCTTCAGATTCTTGTGCCGCATACAGCAAGTTGCCTAGTTCAAGTAGTAAACCTACCTTCTTATCTTCTGTCTGATGTTGTTCTCCTAACAAGTCTTGAAATTCCAGAACTTTTTCAATTTTTTGTTCCTGGCTAAGTTGTAAATATTCCTCATAATTTCCTGACAATATCAACCTATTTGATTCCTGTTCAACTAACTCAGGTGTAGTTGGTAATTCAAATACTCCAGAACGCCAATCAAAGAAATCTGGGGCGCGATGAATTAAATAGTTGATGGAGAAGGAACGCAACAGAAAAACAAAGCAAAACGGGAAATCATCTCTAAACCGTTCTCGTTGTTGGTTTAAGTGATTTAAAATATGCGGCACACTGGTTAAATTGCTAAATTGTCCTTCAGTTATTTCACCAAAGGTTCTTTTCTCATATTTATATAAGGAATATTCCAGACCTTTAATCAATAAAATATCTATTTGCTTGTTTTGAACAAACTCAGCCACTCGCTGATATAAATTATCAACTGCCTCAACTAAGCGCAAAACTTCTATATGCTTCTGGAGAATATCCTGGGGAAGTTTAGTAATTAAATTATCTGCTTCCACAGGAGTACACTGCACAAAATACAAACCAAATCCAGATTTGCGTTTCAGGGCGCGGACTAAATCTTGATAGGCTGCTTCTGGTTCAGGGGGTAAATCATCATCCCAGTCGTTGAAATCTGAGTTCATAGAAGTTTTGCTACGGCTTCTTTAAATTCTGTAACTCCTTGAATTAATGGATGAATATCATACCAACGCTGCATCTCGCCTTCATCATCCATATATCGGTATTCTAAAAGGCATCGATTATACATCAGCTTTCTATACTCATCATCATTAACAATGCGTTTAGTACGTGATACTTCCGCTAACAAACACCATTGAGAATTTTCGACGGCACGGCGGTAAGTATCTCTAGCTTGAGTAATTGCTCTGCGTACAGCATTTTCTGTAATTGGTAAGTCTTCAGTCCTTCCAATAGCGTCTTGAGTTAACAATAGCAAATTCCTCACATGACCTCCACTCATTAAGCAGAGTTTTTCTAAGGTTTGGGGACTATCGAAAATGTCTTTATCTAATGATAATTCCGGTGCAATGTACCGGACTCGCTTGTTAATTACTTCCTTAACTTTATTGATTCCTGGCTGGTAAACATCTCCTTGGATGGTTTTCACCATAATCATCGGTAAAGTTAAACATTCACCATATATATCTCTCAGATCCGTTGCCCTTGTAGAATACAACATGGAAATAGGGAGAGTGTAAACCAAATGACAGTCTAAAGCTTGAAGTTGTTCGCTGCGGTCTAGAAATACTTCGTCATAATTGGTGCGTTCTCCATCTTTAACTAACACCATCCGGTCTAAATTATCAACAATTACCGCCAGTTTAGTGTAGCCGTTAGGTAAGTTTTGTTTAGCATCCCCAAGAAACTCATTTAAAACCTGAATTAACGTAACGGTGTGAGGGTTAATTTTTTGGCGAATCTTCTGGCGTAATTCAGGAACAGCCCTTAAATTAGCTGTCAATTTGGCAAATTGGCTCAGTTGCGCTTCTATCGCTAGGCTGTCAAACTCTATAGGAGTTTGCACCAAATCTTTCACATCTTCCCATCGATTTTTTAGCCAGTCGAGTATGGGACGAGGACTAGCAATTTCTTTCAAGTCTTTAAGTAAGCGACGAGTACAAGCAAGGAGAATATCTGTATACTGAGCATCTTCTGAGTCGATATCTTCCTCATCAGCCGCAAAATAGACGACGTAAAATTGGCGATTTTCTAAATACTTTTTTAACCTGAGTAGTTCTGTAGATTTACCCGCACCCCGATGACCAGAATACAATTGATAAGTATTTTGATCCGACAGTCGCATCCGATTTCCCAACTCTTGGAGAATATCCGCATCTCCCCGCACATCCTGACAGTCTACATATTTCGGATCACCTGCTGGTAGAGGTTCAAATGGGTTAAAGGCGTTATAGAGTTGACTGAGTAAGTCAGGACTATTAACCATAGGTAAAAAATATAGCAATGTTGCTCACAATACCAAAAATTATAGAAAATGACATTGCTGGGAAAAAAGAAGAAAAAGTAAAATGAGGTTCTGATACTCATCGATGGAGTTCAAAGACTCGTCGCCGAGTACCTGAGATAGATGAACGGAGTTCAAAGACTCGTTCACGAGTATCTGAGGTAGATAAACGGAGTTCAAAGACTCGTCGCCGAGTATTTGAGATAGATAAACGGAGTTCAAAGACTCGTTTACGAGTATCTGAGGTAGATGAACGGAGTTCAAAGACTCGTCGCAAGCAATCATCAAACCCTTACAATACAAGGCTTTATAAGCTGTAACCTGTTGTAGAAGTTGGGGTTAAAGTTGTTCGCCATTGCTGCACCGCTTTTTGCAATTCTCCAGACAACCAACTATCAAACTGAGGATACACAGGTAAACGTGGTACTAATTCCCACCCCGCAGGCTGTAAAATTTCTCTTAATTCTCGTTCTTGAAGATGGGGATAATCTGGGTTTACTTCATCTTTCGGGCCAATTCCGCCTAAATCTCTTGCACCAGCTTCGATACAAGCAAGTAACCATTGTTCATCTTTGACTAAATTTGGCGGAATTTGAATTGTGATATCTGACGGTAAAATCTGGCGTGCTTTGGTAATAACTGCTGGTAGCTGATGAGGATCAAATAGTGGCGCGTCAAAGGTTTGCTGATTACCTGGACTGTGGGGTTGTAAAATGACTTCTTGAATATGATGATAACGTTGATGAATGGAGGAAATAGCTGTTAATGTTTCCCACCAATCATCAGAAGTTTCCCCAATTCCCAACAATAAGCCTGTAGTAAAGGGAATTTGCAATTCTCCCGCCCATTCTAATTGTTGCAGCCTGAGTTCTGGTAATTTACTCGGTGCGTGACGATGGACTGTCTTTAATAATGCTGGGGTTAACTGTTCTAACATTAAGCCCATTGATACATTGACATTTTTGAGTCGCTGCATCTCTGCAAAGCTCAAAGGCCCTGCGTTGGTGTGTGGTAAAAAACCCATTGATAAGGCTAACTCACACAAATCATAAACTCTCTGAAACCATGCTTTACGTTTATTTGAGTGAGGACTCACCTCACCACTAAGAATGAGAATTTCGCAAACTTGCTGATTTTGCAGTCTTTTTAAGATACCCTCAGCTGTTGATAAACTTAACCAGGGGCTTTTACCAGGGTCGGTGCGAAAATTGCAGTAGGTACAGCGATTGAAGCATTCATAAGTTGGAACGATTGTGTAAGCAGGGCTGTAGCTGACAAGGGAAGAGTTGGCTAATGTTGTAGTCACAATCTTTGAACAATAGTAAATGAACAGTGTTAAGCAAAATTAATTTACTCTGTAAGCCCGAAATATCTATAAAAACTAAGTATCAGAGCTTTCCACAGGTTAAAAGAGAAAATTTTTTCTCAAAATACTTTACAAAACGCAATACTATGAATTAAGCTATGTAACAGGTTGAGAGACCTAAAACATTCATACCAAAACGTAATCATAAAGACATGACAGCAACCTTACAACAGCGCAAAAGCGCAAACGTATGGGAGCAGTTCTGCAACTGGATCACCAGCACCAACAACCGCCTATACATCGGCTGGTTCGGCGTACTAATGATCCCCACCTTGCTAGCTGCAACCACCTGCTTCATCATCGCCTTCATCGCCGCACCTCCGGTAGACATCGATGGTATCCGCGAACCCGTTGCAGGTTCACTAATCTACGGAAACAACATCATCTCCGGTGCAGTAGTACCTTCCTCCAACGCTATCGGTTTACACTTCTACCCCATCTGGGAAGCAGCTTCCTTAGACGAGTGGTTGTACAACGGTGGCCCTTACCAACTAGTAGTATTCCACTTCTTGATCGGAGTATTCTGCTACCTAGGTCGTGAGTGGGAATTATCCTACCGCTTAGGAATGCGTCCTTGGATCTGCCTAGCATTCTCCGCTCCCGTAGCAGCAGCAACCGCAGTATTCTTGGTATACCCCATCGGACAAGGTTCCTTCTCTGACGGAATGCCCTTGGGTATCTCCGGTACATTCAACTTCATGATCGTGTTCCAAGCAGAACACAACATCCTGATGCACCCCTTCCACATGTTAGGTGTGGCTGGTGTATTCGGCGGTTCATTGTTCTCCGCAATGCACGGTTCTCTTGTAACCTCTTCTTTGGTTCGTGAAACAACCGAGAACGAATCACAAAACTACGGTTACAAATTCGGACAAGAAGAAGAAACCTACAACATCGTTGCAGCACACGGTTACTTCGGTCGCTTAATCTTCCAATACGCGTCCTTCAACAACAGCCGTTCCTTGCACTTCTTCCTAGCTGCATGGCCTGTAATCGGTATCTGGTTCACAGCATTGGGCGTAAGCACAATGGCGTTCAACCTTA
>DVDT01000025.1 GCA_015296085.1 Trichormus sp. M33_DOE_039
CTGTTTCTGTAATACTACAGAGGCTAAGTTATATTTGTAACTAACTATACTTGTCCGTTTTGATTTGACGGTTGTTATAGTTTTGGACTGATTATTGGTTTTTTTACGGGTATCTACGCTTGGTGCAAGAAATGAGTTAACCCGCAGCGTGCCTTCCTAATCATTAAATTAGGAGTCGTGATGCGTAAAGCCCCCGCGCTGGACTCCGGGGGACATAAGCGAATGAGCCAAATTTATTTGGCTTTAAAAACAGATTTGACCCAAGAATCCCCCGTTTTATAAACGGGGGAGTGTCAAAGTATTGTGCTGTTCTTATGGAATGGTGGTTGAATCATCTGGCTGGCAATTCAGAAATCATTGCAAAACACCAAACTTAAAGCCAATTAAGGCAGCGATCGTGACAATCAATGAAACAATAAAAGCATTACGGGTTGATGGGGCAATCTGTGCATCGTTTCGCTCTACATCTGTCTTAGCTTGGACAAACCGTTGTCTCTGAATTGCAAAGTAAACTGCTTGGAGTAAAATTAACAAACTGAGGGGAAGAAGTACCCAACGGCTGAGTGCTACCAATCCTACACCACTTAGAAGGGTTAATAAGGCAATAAAGAACAGGAAACGACTGGCTAGCCGATCTTCTTTCTCCTGAGTAATCAATTCTAAGGCATTGTCAATAAAGTTAGCCTGTTGTGCCTGCTGAAGAGTGAACACACCACCGATTACCCAGAAAGCTCCAAAAATCCGCAACGACCATTTCAAAGCCAAGAACATCTATAACATTTCCTAAAATATAGCTTCACCCAAGTTAACGCACCTTGAACAACTTGATAAATTCATTAGTCTCAAGTTAGTAATTATTCTTCTCTTCACTTCTGTACCCCATCCTCCACAATTACTTTTGGGAGATTACACTAATCGCGTAGACTGATAAAACGTCGGCAAATATGAAAACAGCATGGGTGGAAAATTCATTGTATTTGAAGGTGTAGAAGGTTGCGGCAAAACTAGCCAAATGCAGCTTTGTGCAGCTTGGTTAAAAAATTTGGGAATTTCTGTAATTCTTACCCGTGAACCAGGGGGAACGGAGTTAGGTGTACATTTGCGGCGGTTGTTACTAGAAAAGAAAGAGGATCAGCCTGTAGCTGAGGTGACGGAACTATTATTGTATGCTGCCGATCGCGCTCAACACGTTGCCCAAGAATTAGTACCCAATTTAGCCGCAGGGAAATATGTTTTGTGCGATCGCTATGTTGACTCTACCATTGCCTACCAAGGTTATGGTCGTGGTTTGGATATGAATTTAATTCAGCAGCTCAATCAGATTGCTACTGGTGGATTAACCAGCGACATAACTATCTGGCTAGATGTAGATGTGGAGATAGGATTGGCTCGTAAACGTGGGGATGCAGTGGGATTAGACCGTATCGAACAAGAAACTATTGCCTTTCATCGCCGTGTACAGCAAGGCTATATAGATTTGGCTGCATCCTCTCCCTCTCGCATTGTTCGGGTTGATGGTAGTTTGAGCAAAGAAGCTGTACACAAAAATATACAAAAATTTCTAAGCTTATACCTAAAGGACTTACCCTAGCAGTTACCTGTTATAACGCGTTTGTATCCCTACAATTTGTATAAAAGCATTAGAGCAATAATGAAGCTGTTCACTCTCTTGTAACAGAATCATCAATCGGCTGTTGGGCATTTAACTTACATATTATCTACTATGCAATCTCTTATGGAGTGGGAAAGACAGCCAGATTATGCAAATTAAAATCGTGCTGGCTGATACTCCCATTGTTTTTATAAATTAAAAATAATTTGCTCCAATTTTCTGTATATGATATTTTCATATGTGGTTACGCTTAAAAATAATTAAAGTTGAAGTTTGATAGATATTGTCCTCTGAATTTTCAGGCAAAATTTAGAGAAACAGGCTATCTGAAATATTTCTGCCGATGATTGTCTATGTTAAAAGTGAATTTCTTCTAACATAGGCCTATTTGCCTGTGTCTGATTCCTTATTAGTTTCCAGATTCATCTAACAGTAGAGAAATAAAAATTTCTCTAAGTTTACATTGCTAAAAATTAGTCGGGATTTTTCTGTTATGAGTTCAGAAGCATCTAGTCAACAACCTATTTGGATACAAGATAGAGATACTGTCATCGCCCATGATCCTCTTGTTGAGTGGCGATATCAAACACCGCCCGATTACTCACTTACTAATCAATATCTCAAACAACAAAGTCAATATAATCATCTTGAGGGTTCTTTAGAAGCAATAGTGCAGAACTTAGTCAGAGCTTTTGAGATGGAAGCTTCCTACAAAACAAACCCTCAACAGTGGGTTTCCATAGTGGCAGATAAGTTTCGTATGTCTACTAATGGTGGGCCAGCCTATACTGCTGAAGATGTAGCAGATGTAGGAACTTATAATCTCTTTTTGGGAGATTCAGAACAATACAAATCCTCAGAAGAGTCCTTTGAATCATCAGCAAATATCTTTCACCAAGCATTTCCTAATGGCTTTCTATGGGAACTTGTCGAAGTTTTATCAGGTCCGCCAAATGTTACATTTAAGTGGCGGCATTGGGGGAATTTTAGTGGCCCATACAAAGAAAATGCACCGACAGGAGAGACTATAGAAATATTAGGTATTAGTATTGCTCGCGTGAATGATGATTTGAAAATTCTGTCTCTAGAACACTTTTTTGATAATAGTTCATTTCTGCACAAATTAGCAACAGGTTGTCCTTTTCATGGTTAATCTTTAACTTAAAAACGCTCTATTCCTGAATGACAAGATGACTATTTTAGGGTGGCCATCTTTACTGACAGCAAATATAAGAGGCCAGCAAGATACCATCCTAAAAAACTATGCAAACACGATTAAGTTAATTAGCACATCAAGGATTTGTTCAAAAGTTGCACAAAGTATCTATAGAGGCGATCAATCACTTCGATAAAAATACATAATCTGCCGTACAACTATTAGTGCAACAGGCTAGGAAATCAGGAAATATCAATATCTCTATTAGTATTCAACAGTCAGTACCAACACTTGTACTCATAATCACTTATCTCTTCATTAAGTTATGAATAAGTATGTCAAGTAAAGCTTTACAATCCCATAAATGAATTTAAGGAAAATCAAGTTTTCCTTCCGCATATCCTGCGGGAACGCTTCTGCAAACTAACTTTCCTTGCTGAGAATGAACTTAATCATGAGAGAATGCTTTGCACCACTGCTAGGACAACAGCAAGCCGTAGAATTACTGACTCAAGCTGTGCAACAAAACCGCGTAGCACCAGCTTATATGTTTGTCGGTGCGGATGGTGTAGGACGGAGTTTAGCCGCCAGATGCTTTATTGAATTTTTATTTACAAGTGCTGCCAAAAAAGAATCTCTGTCATCTTTACAGCAACGGTTACGTCAAGGCAACCATCCCGATGTATTATGGGTGCAGCCGACTTATCAATATCAGGGACAACGCCTCACAGCCACAGAAGCCGCAGCCAAGAAACTCAAGCGCAAAGCACCGCCTTTAATTAGGCTAGAGCAAATTCGGGAAATTACTGAATTTTTAAGTCGTCCACCCTTGGAAGCCCCCAGGAATATAGTAGTGCTGGAGGAAGCCCAAACAATGGCAGAACCAGCAGCTAATGCACTACTTAAGACTTTAGAAGAACCAGGAAAAGCGACTATTATTTTAATCACGCCTTCTCCTGAGTCTGTCTTACCAACTTTGGTCTCGCGCTGTCAGCGTATCGCTTTTTCTCGCTTAGATATAGTGTCTTTAACTCAGGTACTTACACAAACCAGCAATCAGGAAATTTTACAGCATCCAGCGATTTTGAGTATAGCAGCTGGTAGTCCGGGGAGTGCGATCGCAGCTTACGAACAATTACAAGCAATTCCTCAAGACTTACTCCAAAATTTGCTGCAAGTCCCTACATCCCAGCGCAAAGCTTTAGAACTAGCCAAACAAATTGACAAAGATTTAGATACAGAAGCTCAACTTTGGTTAGTTGATTATCTGCAACAGTCATACTGGCAACAATGGTATCAGCCAGCCATGATTAACCAATTAGAACAAACGCGTAAGTATCTACTAGCCTACGCCCAACCGCGTCTAGTTTGGGAATGTACGTTACTATTTCTTTGCCAAACATTGAACTGGCAAAATTAAACCATCAAAGACTAGTTTAGTAACAGTAATGAAAATTCTAGTCCACGAACCAACAACTGAATTGCCAAAAAATTTTTTCTAGCGCAAGTAAAATTGCAAGATGTATGCTATTTTTTACATATAGGGAATCAAAAGCGTAAAGTTTAACAGGTCGATTCTGGCATAGATGTTGACCTCGCAGTACCTATATTGTTGTAGTAGAAGACTCGAATCCTGTGAGTTAAACAATCGTTGAATGAACTGATGGTCTTGCTCCACAAGTTTCTGGAGGTATTTGTGGAGATACTCGATCTGTAGCAGTCTGAGAGTATGTGGAGAACTTGAGTCTGTTTGCAGTTCATCAATCTGATTGGAGTCAACGGCATTTTTACCAACCCACATTCTGCACCTTGTGGTGTGGTAGATGCAGTAGACGCAAAACTGGAAACTTTTGCTATTTATAACTGCTGTAAATCATTGTATGTCAACTCTCAAAAGTAGTATTCCGCCTTGATTGCGTGAGGTTCTACAACAAAAGAACCAAAGTGTTTGATTGTATTCCCTTGGTGCATGGTGGACAAGGTTGCAGTATGTTTGTCCGCTTGATTTTTGCCCAGCACTTGAAAGAAAACTTTGACATTGCATCTTCTTCACTCCATGAAGCTAGTGCAGTATTTGGTGGGATGCCACGGATCGAAGAAGGTGTAAAAACAATAGTAGCACGTTATCCTGATGTGCGTTTGATTCCTATTATCACCACTTGTTCTACTGAAACCATCGGGGATGACGTAGAAGGGACAATTAACAAGGTCAACAAATTCTTAAAGAAAGAGTATCCTAATCGGGAAGTTAAATTGATTCCTGTGCATACTCCTAGTTACCGGGGTAGTCAGGTGACAGGATATGGCTGGTGTCACTTCCTTGATTACTAACTTGGCTAAAAAAGGTGAACCAAATGGTAAGTTAAACATCATTACCGGTTGGGTGAACCCTGGCGATGTGACCGAAGTTAAGCACATCCTCAGCGAAATGGGTGTTGATGCCAATATCTTAGTTAGATACTGAAACCTTCAATGCTCCCACCATGCCTGATAAGAACAGCTTTACTTTTGGTAATACTACCACTGAAGATATTGCTGGTTCTGCCAATGCCATAGGAACGATCGCCCTATGTAAATATGAAGGTGGTAACGCCGCTAAATTCTTACAAGAGCAATTTGACGTTCCTGCGATCGTTGGGCCTACACCAATTGGTATCAAAAATACTGACGCTTGGCTACAAAATATCAAGAAACTGACTGGTAAGCCTATCCCAGAATTTTTGGTTGTCGAACGGGGTAAAGCGATTGACTCCTTAGCTGACTTAGCACACATGTACTTTGCTAACAAGCGTGTAGCTATTTACGGCGACCCCGATTTAGTAATTGGCTTGGCTGAGTTCTGCTTAGAAGTCGAATTAGAGCCAGTATTGCTGTTGTTGGGTGATGATAGCCAAGCTCCTTCTAAAGACCCCAGATTAGCTGAGTTAGAAAAGATAGCAAACCACGCTGAGTATGACATCGAAGTGATCTGGAATGCTGACTTGTGGGAACTGGAAAGCCGCGTCAAAGAAAAAGGTGATATCGATTTGATTTTGGGTCATTCCAAAGGTCGGTATATTGCGATTGATAATCAAATTCCAATGGTACGCGTAGGTTTCCCCACCTTTGACCGTGCAGGTTTGTGGAAAAACCCTGTGATTGGTTATCGCGGTGCGGAATGGTTGGGAGACGCGATCGCTAATGCCTTGTTTGCAGATATGGAATACAAGCATGACCGTGAGTGGATCTTAAACGTTTGGTAAGAGGTTTCTAAACGCAGAGAGAAGTATGATCGGCGGCTTCCGTCGCTCATAACTTCGGTGGGAACGCTAAGTACCACGCAGAGGAACGCAGAGTTTTAACTACACTCCTCTGCGTTTTTATAGAACATGGGAGAGAGGAATTATGGTAGCGAAGATAGATGCGAATGTTGTATTTTACGGGCATTTGAGCGAACTTTATCAACTGGCAAAGGAAGGTAAGATTAAAACTACTTTGCAGGGTAGTCATACTCGACCTTGTAAATTTTGAACTGCAACTAAGATTTTAAGTGGGATTAAGGATGCGATCGTGATTTCTCATGGGCCTAGTGGCTGTGCTTATGGGGTGAAGCGGGCGTATAAACTTACTAATAGCCGCAATAGTGGTTCGCTTTATGAACCTGCAATATTGTGGGTGCGAAGATGGGGCCAGAAAGGACAGAAGTAGAAGGAGATGTTAAGGAACTGAAACGACTAATTAAGGGGATGGGTGCAAGAGTTCACAGCGTGATTGCTGGGGACTGCACATTAGAAGAACTCAAACAAGCACCAAGCGCAGCCGTTAACTGTACCTTATGTTTGGATCTGGGCTATACCATCGGTAAAGCTATGTCAGATAGATTCGGTACACCTTTAAATTCTACAATTCTGCCCTATGGTATCAGTGCTACAGAAAAATGGTTGCGCGGGGCGGCAAAATATTTAAAGATGGAAGCACAAGCAGAAGCCCTGATGGAACGGGAATATGCAGCCATCAAAACAGAATTTGAAGCAGCCAAGAAATATATCGAAGGTAAGTTAGCCATTATCGAAGGACATGACGCTATTAAGTGCTTGTCTATCGCCCATATGTTGGAACGTGATTTTGGGATGCGTGCTGTTATTTATAACTTCCATCCCTGGAGTACAGAAGCACGGGAAACCAGCGTAGATTATCTATTAGAAAGTGGGTTAGACCCAGAAATTTTGATTACCAAGGGGACTTTAGCTTTTGGTAAGTATGAATCAATGAAACAAACTGAAGATGAATTACTAGAATTTATCGGTGGTTTAGATGCTGATTCTGTAGTTTACTTCGGTTCTTCCTTGAGTTTCCCCCACATCCCCGTTGTGGATTTAAACGCCATCTTAAATCGTCCTAGATTTGGCTATCGCGGAGCTTTAAAGGTCGCTAAGTGTATTAAAACCGCCCTTGAATATGGTTTTAGACCCCGCAGTTCCCTAACTAAGCAAATGGTATTCCCGAAAAACTCAGGATTAGCATCTGCTCAATCACTCACCGGCAAATTAGCCCAAGACTTGCCAGATTGCACCGTATATGGAGAGAAAAGGAGAGGAAAATGTTGTCAGGAATAATCAGTGAAAATTCTACCAAGCCTCCCCAGGCGCAACAACTGACCTTTGATAATTGCGACCACAGTAAAGACCCCATTGTTGGCTGTGCGTTGGAAGGTATTGCCAACATGGTCGCGGGAATTAAAGATGTCAGTATTGTGATTCACTCTCCCCAAGGTTGCGCCTCTACGGTGGCCGCTGGCTATGATAACCATGAGGTTGATTTCACTAAGCGCAAAGTCGGTTGTACGCGCCTGTTTGAGTCAGATATTGTCATGGGTGCGTCTGATAAACTCAAAGGTTTGATTAGAGAGGCGGATCAATCTTTTACCCGAAAGTGATGTTTGTCGTTGGTACTTGCGCCGCAGATATTATCGGCGAAGATATTCAAGCACTATGCAATAATATTCAGCCGGAAATCAACGCCAAGCTTGTACCTCTGCTGGCTGGTGGTTTTCGCGGTAATGCTTACGATGGCTTGGAAATGGGCTTAGAAGCTTTACTTCCTTTCATCCACAAAAGACAGAAGCGGCGCGGTGGTAGAAAGCCAAGGATTGTAAATATTATTGCACCACAGGCAAATGTCAATCCTACTTGGTGGGCTGATTTGGAATGGATTAAACAGACTTTAAAATCGTTGAGAATTAAGGTACAAACCGTAATTTCGCATGGTACTTCCTTTGAAGAACTAGAACAAGCAGGTAACGCAACTGCAAATATTGTTCTCAGTCATGATGTGGGCTATAAGTTTGCGCGAAAAATGCAGCAAACCCATGATATTCCTCTAATTCTGGATGATATACCTTTACCTATTGGTGTGCAGAATACTACACGCTGGTCGAAAGCATTAGCAGCCCATTTCAAAATAGACGAAACAAGTGTAGAACCACTCATCAAAGAAGGCGAAAACAAAGTTGTCGAGACGCTTCGCAAACGCGCATTGATGATTATTCCCCGATATCGTAACTGTAGAATTGCTGTGTCTGCGGATGGGACGATGGGTATTGGGTTGGTGAGAATGCTGTTTGAAGAATTGGAGATGATTCCAGAGGTGTTGTTATTTCGTTCAGGAATGCGCGAATCTCGTTCAATTTTAGAGCGAGAATTACAAAGTATGGGAATATCTCCCCGTGTAGTATTTTCTGCTGATGGGTATCAGATTAAACAAGCCTTGGCTGATGTTGATACTGATGCTGTGATTGGCTCGGCATGGGAAAAATACATGGCGGAGGAATTGGGAATTAAAATTGCTTTTGATGTATTTAGTCCGACTAACAGAGAGACTTATCTTGATAGACCATATTTTGGCTATGAAGGTATGATTTACGTGATGGAAGTCATTGCTAACGATTGGGAAAGAGCTTTCCGTTCTAAACATATTCATTGGACTTAGAAGCAGGCGATCGCTCTCTATGAAGGTGGGGGCGATCGCTTTATAATAGAATATGAAAAATAAATATCTATCATGTAAAAAATATGACACACTCTTCACCCGAAAGAATAGTCAGACGTGGAAGAGTATTCCCCGAAATTCAGTGGACAGAAGCCCAAAAAGCCCAAGATAGAGCCAGAAGACAAGCATTTTATGAGCGTTGTTGGGCGATTTTTGAGCGTTTGAAACCAGAAATCCTAGATAAATATTATGGCTGGTATATTGCCATTGAACCTGATAGCGGTGATTATTTTATCGATCAGGATCAAGAAATAGCTAGTAAAATGGCTAGAGAAAAACACCCTCAAGTGATTCACCATATTTTTGGCATTAACGAGACAGGTGTAAGTGGCAGAATATGATTGAGGGAATATTTGGAGACAAAGGCCAAGTTTACTTTGAAATAGATTTAATTGGTGAGGATGGCTTGGGTTTTCCTGTAGAAACAATGTTAGATACAGGATTCACTGAGTTTTTAGCCATGAACAAGCAAGATGTACAAAGTCTTGATTGGTCTTTTTTGCGGCAGAACAAATTGAGAACTGCTCAAGGAGAAACTGATTTTGATGTTTATAGCGGTAGAGTCATCATAGATAATCGAGAATGGGAAATTCCTGTGTTTGCTGGAGATGAAATACAGGAAATTTTATTAGGTTCTCGATGGTTGAAATCATTTATTTTAGTTGCTGATTATAGTCAAAATAGAATTACATTAGATTACATATAAAATATGTGAACGAAGAAAGGCAGAGGGTATTTGGAGAAGTTCTGCCATTTATAAGTCAGTTTGAGTGCAAGTCTTAGTTGCTGTCGAGTCATTTCCTCTGCAATGAGCAAGTTAGATTCTTCTTCAATCTTTTTACGTCGTTGTGGTGATAACTCGTCTAGTTTTGCTTTCAAAGTTTTCCCCATAGATAATCCTCACTTTTCCTCTCAACTTCCTCTTGCGAAGTACAATGATTGTGAACACGATTGATTAGTTAACCTGAGTTCGGGATAAGGAAAGGGACAGGTAGTAAGCTGAAAATAGCGTTAAATTCAGCAACCTGTCCTATCTTTAGTTTAGATGAGTTGTTCTGTCATGTAGATGATTTCTGCCAAGAGTTTGAAGAGCAATGGCACAAAAAGCTGTTAAATCATGGAGGAATAAAAGGGATTAGGGACAAAAGTCTATGTTTGAGTGAAATCATGACCATATTGATTGCATTTCACCAAAATCACTATCGAAATTTCAAGTATTTTTATTTGAATCAAGTGAAACAATATTGGAGTGATGCGTTTCCAGGTCTTCCCAGTTATCAAAGATTTATAGAGTGGATACCATCGACCTTGATACCGTTGTGCGTCTATTTGAAGCATTGTTTTGGACAATGCACGGGTATCAGTTTTATCGATTCAACCAGCTTGAAAGTCTGCCATAATCGTCGAATTTCGCGCCATCAAGTATTTAAAGATTTAGCTGCTCGTGGCAAGACTTCTGTGGATTGGTTTTTTGGATTTAAGTTACATCTTGTCGTCAATGAGTTTGGTCAACTCTTAAATGTGACTATTACTCCTGGTAATGTTGATGACCGTCAGCCTGTCAAGGATTTACTAAGCGGTCTGTTTGGCAAAATTTTTGCCGATAGAGGTTATGTCTCCCAAAAACTGGCAGCTAAACTTTTACAAGATTTCGGCATTCAATTTTTTGCCAAACCTCGTCGCAACATGAAGAATCAGTTGATGCGTCTTCATGACCAGCTTTTAGCTCGTAAACGCTCCATTGTTGAAACTATTAATGACCAACTCAAAAACATTTCCCAAATTGAACATTCCAGACATCGTAGCCCCGTTAATTTTTGTGTCAACGTTCTTTGCGGATTAATTGCTTATTGTCACCAACCCAAAAAACCTAGTCTTCAACTCGACTGGCTTTTACCTGCATATCTTTAACCCGAACTCAGGTTAATTTACCCCTGCTCCCCTGCGGTCTATTTGTATCAGACTTAAAGTGAAACAGTATTATCCTTGGGGAACTAAACTTAGTAGTTCTTCAACGGTGAGGCTGCGTTTAGTTTTGACCGATTGATGACGTACTGCATCTAATACTGATTGAATTTCGGCTTGACCGAGGGTAATACCGTGTTGTTGCAGGACGCTGAGTAAGAGATGACGACCGGAATGTTTACCTACTACTAAGCGTCGTTCCCAACCTACATCTTCTGGTGCGAATGGTTCATAGGTGATGGGGTTTTGCAGTACACCATGAGCATGAATCCCTGATTCGTGTGCAAAGGTATTTTCACCAACGATCGCTTTCCAAGGAAGGACGGGAAAGTTAGTCGCTTTGGAGACTAATCTTGATACTTCTACGAGTCGTTTGGTATCAATTCCTGTGGGTATATCGTAGATATATTTGAGTCCCATCACGACTTCTTCTAAGGGTGCATTACCAGCCCTTTCACCTATACCATTGACGGTGGTATTCACAGATATTGCACCAGCTTTCACACCGGCTAAGGTGTTCGCCAATGCCATACCAAAGTCGTCATGTTGCTATTAACCTTGCAGACTTCTCTTGGCAAACTACTAGGTAAAAACTGCAGCTGCGGAAGTTGATGTAGGATCAATTTTCTATATCTTTAGAAGATAAAACTTTCATCTCTAGCGTAAAAACACTACCTTTTCCCAGCTGACTTTCAACTTTCAGATGCGCTTGATGTTTTTGGGCGATCGCCACAGCTATCGCTAACCCCAAACCTGTGCCTCCGGTTTTACGAGAGCGTAGGCGCAGCCCGCCGTAGGCATCGCCATCAACACGGTAAAAGCGATCAAAAATTCGCTCTTGATCAGCAAGCCCAATCCCAATCCCCGTATCTTTCACCGCAATGACAGCATTATAATCACTCTTGACTAAGCTAACAGTTACATATCCCCCTCTAGGTGTGTACTGGATGGCATTGGCAATCAAGTTTGACACTAAACGGTAAAGTTGTGATTCGTTACCTAGAGTGTAAACCTCGCAAGTGGGAATTTGGCTACTTAAGTTAATATCAGCAGCAGTGGCCAACTCTAAAAATTCTTCGGTCAAATCGCTCACCAAATCATTTAAGCAACAGGGCTGAAAAGGTTTTGACGATGAGTTCTGCTCCAGACTGGTTAACAAGAGTAAGTCAGCGATCAAATGGCTCAACCTTCGCCCCTGCTGCTCAACAGTATGAAGCATGATTTGCATATCTTGTTGATTAGATTGCGGTATGCGGAGGATAGCTTCCACAGTTGCCAACAGGCTAGCCAGGGGCGATCGCAATTCATGGGCAGCATTAGCGGTAAACTGTTGCTGTTGCTGATAGGACTGGTAAATTGGCTGCATTGCTAATCCTGAAAGCCACCAACTAGAAGTAGCAACTAAGCTCAGGGCAATAGGCAACCCAATTGCCATAATCCATTGAATTCGCCTGATTTCCGCATCAAAATGTTCTAAAGTGCGCCCAATTTGCAAATAACCCCAGGATGAATTTGCTTCATTAGCTAGATGATGGGTATTGGCACTATGCAAAATCGTGATGAATTGGTGATAGCGAATGCCGTTAGCCGTGCGAAAGGTTTACCATGAAGTGCGGTTGAGAGTTGGCGGCAGAGATAGCGGTTGATTGGGTGAAAAAGCTAGGAGTTTCCCTTGATGATTGAACAGCCGAATATAGTATGTGGTGCGATCGCTGATGCCGATGGTGTGCCTTTGAATCAGCGTTGGGGTAGCCTTGCAGGGTTGTCCACTTAAACAAAGATCGGGAAAAATTTGTTGCAGTACAGCAGTCGGTTCTTCAGAAGCAGGTAGCAGAGGTTCGACGCTATCGTGTAAAGTTCCGGCGATTGATTCAATTTCGCGAACCATTGCTGCCCAGTTTGTTTGTACCATTGCGCGATACATCCCCAAGCCAGAAACACACAAAATCACGCCCATGAATCCGGCATACCAGAGGGCTAACCGTAGATGACTGCGCCGAAAAAGTGAGTAGCTATTCATAGCCGAGAATCAACTTGAAAGCCTCCAACTAGCGGCTTTGCAGCCAGCAAAATATGAAAGAAACACAAGCATTCAAAATTGAGAGAGTGATAAATCCTATACTCGAGATGTACTCTGACAGTTAAGACCGTCTTAACAGTGGTGCAAACGTTGCCCGTTTGAAAGCCTGGTTCTGGGTGAGATTGGCAAAAATATTGGTGAAGTAGTGACACTACTATCCCGGTTAGGAGATTAGATTAATTGGCCACACCCAGGCAGAGTACACCTTGCTGGAAGTTGAACAACCACAAAGATGATATGAGCCAAGCAAAATCGTCCCCCATACCAGAAGATAGGCAGTTGTCAGCCATCAACGTGAATGCCGCAGGCATTGACATTGGTGCGGATAGGCATTGGGTGAGCGTGCCTGTAGGACGAGACAATGAAAGTGTACGCAGCTTTGGTTGCTTCACGGCTGACCTATATGCAATGGCTGATTGGCTCAAAGTTTGTGGCGTGGAAACTGTAGCAATGGAATCAACAGGTGTTTATTGGATACCCGTATTCCAAATTTTAGAAAGTTGTGGATTAGAAGTGAGGCTGGTAAATGCTCATTACGTTAAAACCGTCCCTGGACGGAAAACAGATGTATTAGATTGCCAGTGGTTACAACAATTACATACCTACGGTTTATTATCAGGGTCATTTCGCC
>DVDT01000030.1 GCA_015296085.1 Trichormus sp. M33_DOE_039
ATCCATATCAAAGACTCGTTCACGGAGCAAAAATACTCGTTCATCCATATCAAAGACTCGTTCACGGAGCAAAAATACTCGTTCATCTATATCAAAGACTCATTCACGGAGCAAAAATACTCGTTCATCTATATCAAAGACTCATTCACGGAGCAAAAATACTCGTTCATCTATATTAAAGACTCGTTCACGGAGCAAAAATACTCGTTCATCTATATCAAAGACTCATTCACGGAGTTTTGAGGTTGATAGTTTAGTTGCGATCACCTGACATTTCTTAAATTTATATCAGGGATGGGGCAATTATTGGTGCGATCGCTCCTAAACTTTCTTTATGGACTAAATATAGCCACCCAATAGTGTATTGCTTCTCTCTAAGCAATATACCTAGGATAGACTAACTATAATTTACTTATACTGACTCAATATTTTACTCAATTACATGGATCTAATTACCCTGGGTGCGATCGCGCTTGGTTTTTTAGGAAGTAAATTCGCCGACTGGTCGATAAATAAAGCTTTTGATGTCGCCTATGACAAAGCCATGCAAACTCTAGCGGCTAAATCACCGGAAACAGCAGAGGCTTTCGCACTACCACCCTCAGAACGAGAAGATATTGGTGTTGCTTTGTTGGTAGAACAAGTAGAACAAGCAGCACAGAAAGATCCAGAAATTAAACAAGCGGTGGAAGCATTAGGAAGTCAAGTTACCACGGCTGCACAAGATCATCCTGAATTGGCAAAAGCGATTCAAGAGTTAACCGCAACTCTCAAAGCTCAAAAACCTACCACTGTTGAGAATTGGCGCGGTATCAATATTAAAGGTGGTGAGAATACCATTAATAACCCTACTCTGAATTTTTAAATCAAAGATGAACTCGGAGAATTGGCAAGGGATAAACAGCAAAGGTGGCGAAACCGTTATTAATAACCCCATCATTAATTATGGGAATTCCCCACAGGCTACTCCAGCAAATCCCCTGAAAAATATTCCCTACACTGGTGTTGTCAACTTTATTGGTAGAGAAAATGAACTTGTTAACATCCACCACAAATTGCAACAGCCAGGGAAAGTTTCAATTTGTGCCGTTGTCGGGATGGGTGGTGTCGGCAAAACAGAGTTAGCCACTCAATACGCGCGCCAGTTTGAAGCTGATTACTCTGGTGGTGTTTGCTGGATAAATGCCAGGGAATCTGACTTAGCAGCAAGCATTATTCAGCTTTATCAGTTGTATATTAGTCCGAAAGTCCCAGACAAGATAGGTGAAAAACGGCTTAACCCCCAAGAACAAGTGCAGTGGTGTTGGCAGAATTGGCAACCATCTCAAGGTTTGGTGTTAGTAGTTTTCGATGATGTGACTAGTTTCGAGAAACTTCTAGAAGTACAGCCGACACTTAACCGCTTCCGTGTACTCATCACCACTCGACTGCGAAACCTCAACCCCAAATTTGTGCAGGAAATCTCTCTAGATGAGTTGTCGCCAGCAAACGCCTTGGAACTACTCAGGGTTTTTGTAGGAGAAAATCGATTACAACGAGAACGGAAAGCAGCTGAAGAATTGTGTCAATGGCTGGGATATTTACCTTTAGGTTTGGACTTGGTAGGACAGTATTTAGTTGAAGATCCAGATTTATCTTTAGAAAAGACGCTAATTAAATTAAAAACTCAACGATTAGAAGATCCAGCCCTCAACGCCAAACAGCAAGGAGTTAAAGCCGCCTTTGAATTAAGCTGGCAAGAACTTGACCAAACAACACAGCGTATTGGAGCATTGTTAAGTCTATTTGCCCCTGATGTTATTCCCTGGCAATTATTAGAGTCTACCTGTGAATTATTAAATTGGACACAGGTAAAGGTAGATGAGGCGAAAAAACAACTCTACAAACGTCATCTCATCCAACCGTTAACAGAGAAAACTGGGTGTTACAAAATTCATCCTTTAATTCGGGAGTTCCTACGAGTAAAACTCACACAAATTGCCGACGCAGCAACCGAAAAAGAATTAGAGATGGAATTAAAAGTAGCTTTTGCAAAGATGATAGTAGCAAAGGCGAAAGAAATTCCTGAAACTCCCACACTTGATGTTATCGCCTCAGTCAAAGATATTATTACCCAACTCCAAGAAGTTGCTCAATATTTAATTGCTGCTGTGAGTGATCAAGATTTAATTCAGGTTTTTGTTGGGTTAGGCAGATTTTATGAAGGACAGGGTTTATATAGGCTAGCAGAACCTTGGCGTGAGCAGTGTTTAACAATAGTTAAATCTCGTTTAGGAACAGAACATCCCCACACCGCCACCAGCCTTAACGACCTGGCTGGAATCTACTATGCACAAGGAAGATACACAAAAGCCGAACCCTTGTATGTTGAAGCTTTGGCACTGAGAAAACGCCTGCTGGGAACAGAGCATCCCCACACCGCAGAAAGCCTTAACAACCTGGCTTATCTCTACTATGCACAAGGAAGATACACAGAAGCCGAACCCTTGCTAAAGGAAGCTTTAGCATTGAGAAAACGCCTGCTGGGAACAGAACACCCCCACACAGCAGAAAGCCTTAACAACCTGGCTGGACTCTACTATGCACAAGGAAGATACACAGAAGCTGAACCCTTGTATCAACAAGCTTTAGCACTGATAAAACGCCTGCTGGGAACAGAACATCCCCACACCGCCACCAGCCTTAACAACCTGGCTCTACTCTACAAAGCACAAAAAAGATACACAGAAGCCGAACCCTTGCTAAAGGAAGCTTTGGCACTAAGAAAACGCCTGCTGGGAACAGAACATCCCCACACCGCAGCCAGCCTTAACAACCTGGCTTTACTCTACTATGCACAAGGAAGATACACAGAAGCCGAACCCTTATATCAACAAGCTTTGGCACTGATACAACGCCTACTAGGAACAGAACATCCCCACACCGCAGCCAGCCTTAACAACCTGACTCATCTCTACTATGCACAAGGAAGATACACAGAAGCCGAACCCTTGCTAAAGGAAGCTTTGGCACTAAGAAAACGCCTGCTGGGAACAGAACATCCCCATACAGCAGCCAGCCTTAACAACCTGGCTTATCTCTACCATGCACAAGGAAGATACACAGAAGCCGAACCCTTGCTAAAGGAAGCTTTGGCAATTTCTGAGCGACAATTAGGTGTCAATCATCCTCATACTATTGCTTGCCGCAAAAATCTTGATGACTGCCGTAAAATCGTTCTTGAACTAGGGCATTGATATCAAATTCTAATCACGAATATGACTTTTTTCCTATCGTAATGCGTCAGCATCCAAAATATTTTTTACTTTAACTCTAGGCAATACTAGCTACATAATGCTCTGTTACCATACCTAAATTTGCACGGATTTCACTCACTGGCACATCCCAGAATTGATCCCATCTTTGTGCAATTAACTTGCCCGGAGTATGCGAACCTAATCTATAGCCACGTGCTATTTCAGTCATTAAATCTTTGAATTTTGTCGGTTGGTAAATGCTTATCATCACCATGCCAAAACTCACCAACATTACACTGATAGGAATGGGAGTTTGAGCTAAAACAAAAGCTTGCAAGCCAATTTCACCAATACCATCAGTATCAAATCCGGTAACTACGTGATAAATATCATGGGTAGAACGCCACAACATTTTGAGATAGGAAATATCATCAACTACAGGCACTTTTTTGTAAAAGTAAGGGTCAAAACCTCTAGCTTTCATTTCTCTGGCGTAGACATTACCTAACGTTCCATCTGGCAATTTTGCTAAGTCATCTAAATTAAAAGGTGCAGGTAGCCAGCGTTCTGCAAATAAGGCGTTAACCTCTGGAATCTTTTTCAATTCGTTAACTGCTAACTGCGCCATTTCGATTTGGTCTAGTGCATCCTCAAAATCAAAAATGGGGTCGGTATTGCCATTTCTAGATTTGAGACTACTAGCTGCTAAAAATTCTATGTAGGCAAGAAGTCCTTTATCATTGTTGTAATTAATTACATTAGTCATAGTTAATAATGATGAAAGTTGCAGAACTTTTCTTTGCTTAAAAGAGAAAATATTGGCCTTAATTCTTGTCCATAGTTACCCAATTTGCATGAATCCTCAGATAGATATAGGAAAATTTGGGAAAATACCGCACAATACCTAATGCTGATTTGACACCACCCCAAACATAGGGAAAAGCACTGTAGAGACGTTGCATGCAACGTCTCTACATTATTTGGCCTGCAACGTCTCTACATGATGTCGTGCAAATTCATAAAGAATTGGTATAACATTTTCCTCAAACCCCTACACCCCCACACCCCTAAACCCCTACCTTTTTAAACTAGGATCAAAAAGGATTGTTAATTTTGAATTCGGAGCGCAGCGACGTGACATCCACATTGCCCGAACCGCATCACAATGACTCACCCAACTGGGAGGAAGAATTAGATAGTGCCATTTTTAGCTTTGAAGACATTCAAGCGGAACTCAACTATAAACAAGCACAAACGGCACTACGTAATTTAGTTGCAAGTCTTGACCTCAGTACCCAAGAAAAAGCGGGTTTAGAGTCGGAAATTGCTGATTTGGAAACTATGCTGGGAAAATTAGACAGTATGGTAGTCCAGATTGCGGCTTTTGGCATGGTGGGACGGGGTAAGTCTTCCCTGTTAAATGCTTTGGTAGGACAATCGGTGTTTGAAACTGGCCCTTTGCATGGTGTCACCCGTGCGGCTCAAAGCGTCAATTGGAGTATTAGCGAAGAAGTAATTGGCGAAACAGAACGGGCTTTGCGGGTGACTTTACCTGCTGTGGGTAAATCCCAAGTGGAATTAATTGATACCCCAGGCTTAGACGAAATCGATGGGGAAACGCGCACAGCTTTAGCAGAACAAATAGCAAAACAGGCGGATTTGATTCTGTTTGTAATTGCGGGTGATATGACTAAGGTTGAGCAGGTGGCTTTATCGCAATTGCGGGAAGCAGGGAAACCCATCATTTTAGTATTTAACAAAGTAGACCAATATCCAGAAGCCGATCGCTTGGCAATTTACCAGAAAATCCGCGATGATCGAGTACGAGAATTACTCACACCGCTAGAAATTGTTATGGCGGCGGCATCTCCACTGGTGAAGACTGCTGTCCGCCGTGCAGATGGGACTAGGGGTGTACAGATGCGTCCGGGTGCGGCACAGGTGGAAGAGTTGAAGCTAAAAATTTTAGAGATTTTACAACGCGAAGGGAAAGCTTTAGTCGCACTCAACACCATGCTGTATGCTGACACAGTGAATGAGCAGTTGGTGCAGCGTAAGTTGATGATTCGGGAACAGAACGCCAATCAATTAATTTGGAAAGCTGTTATGACCAAAGCTGTGGCGATCGCTCTCAATCCTGTGACAGTAGTAGATATACTGAGTAGTATAGTTATTGATATAGCTTTAATTTTGGGTTTATCTAAACTCTACGGCATCCCCATGACTGAAGCTGGGGCTGTGCAATTACTGCAAAAAATCGCCATCAGTATGGGTGGGATTGGTGTCAGTGAATTATTGGCAAACTTGGGTTTAAGTGGGTTGAAAACTTTACTGGGTATCTCTGCATCAGCCACAGCTGGTTTTGCCCTTGGCCCTTACATCTCCGTGGCCTTGACGCAAGCCGGGGTAGCTGGTGTTTCTTCCTATGGGATTGGGCAAGTTACCAAAGTGTATTTAGCGAATGGAGCGACTTGGGGGCCGGATGGGCCGAAAGCTGTGATTAATCGGATTTTGTCCACCCTGGATGAAGCATCAATTTTGAATCGCATCAAAGATGAATTGATGCACAAGGTAAAATTCAAAAGGTAATTGGGAAATCAATAATTTTGTAGAGACGCGATTAATCATGTCTCTATAAGATTCATTGATGAATTGATGCACAAGGTAAAATTCAAAAGGTAATTGGGAAATCAATAATTTTGTAGAGACGCGATTAATCATGTCTCTATAAGATTCATTAGTCAAAAAATTACACATCTTAATTTATGAATAAACCTAAAATTTTTATTGACGGGGAATCGGGAACTACCGGCCTACAGATTTACTCGCGTCTCAATCAACGGGATGATATTGAATTAGTTAGTATTGAGGCATCTAAACGCAAGGATGCGACGGAACGAGCCAAAATAATTAATGCTGTCGATGTTGTCATTCTTTGCTTACCAGACGATGCAGCCCGTGAAGCCGTTAGCTTGGTGATTAATAATCAAGTTAAAATTCTGGATGCTAGTACCGCCTATCGCACGGCTGCGGATTGGGTGTATGGCTTTCCTGAAATGAACCCAGGACAGCGAGAAAAAATTGCTCATGCTCAGTTTGTCAGCAATCCTGGTTGTTACCCTACGGGATTTTTAGCTTGTATTCGTCCATTAATCGCTCAGGGGATAATTCCTCACACTTTTCCGCTCACGATTAATGCGGTGTCTGGTTACTCTGGCGGTGGTAAGAATCTCATTCAAAAATACGATACATTTCATGAACAGCAAACGGGGGCAAATTCGCTTTATCCCTACGGAATCTATGGTTTGCAGTTCGGACATAAACACGTCAAAGAAATGCACCAGCATTCTGGGTTAGCATCACCACCATTATTTGTCCCCGCAGTTGGAGATTTTGCCCAGGGGATGTTAGTCCAGATACCTTTGCCTTTATGGACTTTAGCAAATCCCCCTTCAGGTGAAGCAATTCATCAGGCGATCGCAGAATACTATGCAGGTGAAAAGTTTGTCCAGGTAGCCCCATTCCAAGATGCAAGTTTGCTGAGAGATGGAACTTTCTTGGATGCAATGGCGATGAACAACACTAATATTGTGCAGGTGTTCGTCTTCGCTAATGACGCTACCCAGGAAGCCTTATTAGTAGCGCGTCTCGACAACTTAGGTAAAGGTGCATCAGGCGCAGCCGTCCAGAATCTTAATATTATGTTGGGTGTCCCAGAAGATTTGGGACTTTGAGGGGATTTGGGACAGGGGAGACAAGGAAGAATTCTTTCTTATCTCCCTACTTAGCAATTAGCACTCTTAACTTTTTTCTTTGAATGAATCTAGCCATTCTCGCATTTGCTCGCGAGCGATGTCCCGACCACCGAGTCCAAAGGCTAAAGCAATCGCAACAGCGATCGCACCTAATAGCAATCCGAATGCTAAATTGACAATATCGCTGGCTATGCCAATCTGTTGCAACGCCATTGCAGAAACTAGAGTGATAATGGAAATCCGTGCTGCTTGACCTAAAATCATGGCTTGGCGGTTTCCAGAACTGGTAATGATGTTAAAGGCGAGATTGGCTAAAAATAATCCAATAGCAAAGACTACTAAGCCAGCTAAAATTCGGCCAATAATTACCAGAATGCCAGTTACTAAAACCGTTAGTGCTGGAATATTGAGAATATTAACTGCTGCTACCGTAGCAAATAATAGAATCCCGACTAAAACCACAATACCTGCAACTTCCGATGGCGTACGGGTGGGAATTGTTGGTGTAGGTGTATCATCAACATCGGTGACAGGCTTGGCCTGAGGTACAGGTAGACCGAGGATAGAAAAAATGTTATTGAAGCCTAAACTTGTGAGGATGCTGGTAACGACATCAGCCACAAACCGTCCCAAGAAATAGGCAAAAATCAATATGGTAATGGCTGTTAAGATGGCAGGTAAAACATTGAGAATCTGCTGTAACATAGCAATCGCCGGTACAGAGATCGCCTCAATTTTTAAAGCATTAAGAGCAGCGATCGCCACAGGAATTAAAATCAATATGTAAACTATTGTCCCCGTAATGGCTGATAAAGACTGCATCCCAGCGGCTGAAGACAGTCCTAATCTACTACCTAAGTGATCAACTCCCGTCGTCGCCAGCAAGTTACTGACAATCTGTCGCACCACATTCGCTAAAAACCAACCTAATCCAGCAATCAGTGTTGCTGCTAGGATATTGGGCAGAATCGAGAGAATTTCCGTAGTTAATGCTTGTACTGGTTGTAATGCTTCCTTGAGTCCCAGGGTATCTAGAACGGGAACGAGAAACAATAAAAAGATAAACCAATATAAAGCCTGTCCAATTGTCTCACTCAAAGACAAGCGATTGAGGGTGAGATGATCGTTTGTTTCGTCTTGTATCAAACGCTCATCTAGTTTCAATGCTTGCAGTCCCCGGATTGTCACCACCTTAACAATAGTTGCTAAGACCCAAGCTACTCCTAACAAAACGGCTGCACCTACTACTTTAGGTAAAAAGCCAATTAATTTTTCTAAAAAACTATTGAGTGGTCGAGAAGCTACCTCTAATCCCAAAGTTTGGAGGACAGCTACAACCGTTAAAAGAATGATGCTCCAAAAAACAAGGCTGGAAATAAACTTTTCCACTTGAGGGACATCTTGACGACCAGTCACCCCAGCCGCAATGCGATTATCGATTTTAGTGCTGTTTAATATTTTGCGTGCGACAGTCGCCGCACCAGCTGCAATTAACCAGCCGACTAACAAAATCGCCGTTGCTCCTAGCAATCTGGGTATAAATTGCAGTACTGGCTGCAAAATTCCTTGTAAATCAGTCAGACTTTGATTTACCTCTGGTGATTCTATTGGCAGACTGGGTGATTGTGCTAATAATTGCTGCACCCTTGATAATAAATCTACTCTGCTTATCTGTAATACATCTGGCAAAGTTGTATTCATATGTGTAAAAACATTACTAGTTATGGCGAAGAGAACGCAGTCAAACAAAGCGATGCGCTAAGGCGATCGCCAACAATAATTGTTGCAATCACTACCATCACTTTCCTGTATAAAAGACTGTGCGGACAGAGACGTAAAAGCTGACACAGACTAAATCACAACTTATAATCCTAGTAAATTTGCTAAATTTTGATTCACTCCATTGTGTTCTATTGTTTTGCGTATTAATTTACCAGTAAGAGTACATTTTTAATTGATCACTAGAGTATTTTTTTACTTTTTTCAGTTTTTCAGTAAAACTTATACAGTAGGGAACGAAGAACAGGAAACAGAGAACAGAGTTAAAATTCTTTTGATATATGGCGTTGTTCTTCCCATTCCCTAATCCCCAGTCCCCAGTCCCCAGTTTCCAAATGTCTCAACTTATAGAGCAATCAATACAAATTAACGCTACAGCCACCGCAGTAGAACGCTGTTTTACCGATTTAGAACTCATGCACCGTTGGCTAAACCCCGTGTTGCGTTGTGAACCTGTGGGTAAAAGTTGGAGTACAGAGATAGGTAGTAAAAGCCGCTTTTTAATTCAAATTCCCCTCATGCCACCCACATTAAATAGTGTGGTAGTAGAAAGGCAACCGGGTTTAGTCGTGTGGGAATTTCAGGGATTTTTCCAAGGACGCGATCGCTGGGAATGCCAACCCACATCACAAGGTACACTTTTACTCAACCGCTTTGAATTTGAGATTCCCAATCCCATAGTCAATTGGGGCTTTAACGCCTTCGCCGCCAAGTGGACAAAAGAAGATATGCAAGCACAGCTACGCCGCCTCAAACGTGTAGCCGAAGAATTACAAATAGCTCGTTAGTCAATACTCCGTGTTACTTTGCCCTGATCTCAGCGTACCTATGCGTTGAAAAAACAGCGTTTCAACTTCGTCTCAATAACCTGATGTAGAAGAATTGGTAAAATTGTAAAGAAATATTAAGGCTATAGGTTCATGAATTGGTTTGCTTCTGGGCTGGGACTGCTTCTAGCACTACTGACAATAGGCATAGTATTGTATCTAATTACTGCTCGCCGTTATGAATCATCTAACTCCGTAGCCAATTCTTATGACCAATGGACTGAAGATGGGATTTTAGAATTCTACTGGGGCGAACATATCCACTTAGGTCATTATGGTTTACCACCACAACGCAAAGATTTTTTGACCGCTAAATCCGACTTTGTACATGAAATGGTGCGTTGGGGTGGGTTAGATAAGTTACCCCCTAAAACAACCGTCTTAGATGTAGGCTGTGGAATTGGGGGTAGTAGCCGCATATTGGCACGAGACTACGGGTTTTCCGTCACAGGTATTACCATCAGTCCCCAACAGGTTGAACGCGCCAAACAATTAACTGCTCAGGAACTTGATGCACAATTTCTTGTAGATGATGCGATGGCACTTTCTTTCCCAGATGCTAGTTTTGACGTTGTTTGGTCGATTGAAGCCGGCCCGCATATGCCAGATAAAGCCGTGTTTGCCAAGGAGTTAATGCGAGTATTAAAGCCAGGTGGAGTAATGGTTTTAGCTGACTGGAATCAGCGAGACGATCGCCAAAAACCGCTCAATTTTTGGGAAAAACCAGTTATGCAACAACTACTAGACCAGTGGTCTCATCCTGCTTTTGCTAGTATTGAAGGCTTTTCTGAACTGTTGGTAGCAACGGGATTAGTCTCAGGGGATGTGATCACAGCAGACTGGACACAACAGACACTTCCTTCTTGGTTAGACTCTATTTGGCAAGGTGTAATTCGACCAGAGGGACTGGTGCGTTTTGGTCTATCTGGGTTGATTAAATCTCTGCGAGAAGTCCCAACTCTGCTACTGATGCGGCTAGCATTCGGTACAGGTTTATGCCGTTTTGGTATGTTTCGTGCTTTACGAGCTAATTCTTCGGCACAATCAACAACGCAGACCGCTACCAACAAAACTGCTCAAGTTTGATGTGCTGATCAGATTCAATCAAGATTTGACACCTAGCCTACAGCGATCGCTTTCTAGCTTGTCTACTATTAGCCAGTTATCAACTAGCGATCGCTGATTCCAAACAGGCTTTCTATAATTACAGGACTTACGCATCCAGGCTGTCTGTTGAGACTGGGTGTAAGGGTGTAAGGGTGTAGGGGTGTAAGGGTTTTAAATATAGCGGTTCTAGTTTGGGTGTAGCACAGTTTTGACCTCTCTCCAAACCTCTCTCCTACAAGAAGGAGCCACTGCGTTGCGGAGGTTCCCTCCGTTGTAGCAAGTGGCGTTAGAGGCTTTGAGTTTTATTCCCCTTCCCTTGTAGAGAAGGGGTTAGGGGTTAGGTCTATATTCCATTCAACTGCCGCTATATTTACACCCCTATACTCTTATACCTTTCTCCAAACCCTTGATTTTTCGTTTTCATGCGTAATTCCTAAAAGTCTCTTAATTGCGAATTGGTATTATTTTTTAACCAGATATTGAGTTGATACTCAACACCAGAAAACGCAATAGGTTGACGGTAATTACTCCAGTAATTCCAGAAAATAAAATATAAAATTAGTAAAAATTATAATCATTACAAGGGGAAGGAAGAGATGGAACTCATAGACTTAACCCTATCTAAATATCGTTGGTATCGCCGCCTACGGGGTGGGACATGGTGGCAAGTAGAAATTCCCTTATTTGATGGTTCTCAAATTACTTGGGTACATAATTTACCAGAATGTGAATGCTATATTCTGCAAACAGAAGACTACTAGTTTTGTAGTAATGACTGGGGATTCGACTATTTTATTGAAGTTAGCAAAATCACTAAATGAACTAGGAATAAAGATTTGGAAAATGGTTTTTTGAATTGTGACAAATGATGAATTGATACGCAATATTAACTTATACCAATCCTCCAACATTCAATAACAGATGCAAACTCTAAAACTCAAGCAGCATCTCTCGTAATTTTGAATTTGGTAAGCGCAAGCCGTTACACAGGAAACAGTAGCTGTAAAAACTTTAACTTTCTAAATCACTCAGTAATCGCCGGATGAGTGCCGCGTCTTCAGTTTCAGGAGTTCTCGTCAGATAATTTTGTAGGTCTGCGGTAGCTTCCGAATAATTACCTAATTGATAGTTTAATAAACCGCGATCGCGCACTTCTGAACTAGCATCAGGATAAAGCAACAAAATTCTTTCAACGACAGCCAAACTTTTTTCTAACTGTTGCTGTCTAAGATAAATATATTTTAAATTAGCTAACATTCGTGCCAAGAATTGTCGCTTACTCACTGTAGCCAAAAACTCTGGACGTAGAGTTATGTTCTGCTGAAACATTTGATTCAATCTATCGTGACAATCTTGGGCAAACATTACTTCGCCACGATTGAAAGCATCCACAAAAATTTCCATATCTGGAATTGCTGGACGAATGAGGAAATGTCCCGGCATTCCTATACCTACCATCGGAAAATCTATCCGCCTTGCAATCTCCAAATACACTAAAGCTAATGTTATTGGAATGCCCGTGCGCCGGTCAATCACATCATTTAAGAAGCTATTACAGGGATCATAATAGTTACTTTGATTCCCCTTAAATCCTAAGTCATCGTAAAGATATTGATTGATAGTTTGAATGACTCGTAATGGATAACGGGAAGATGGCAAACGTTCTTGCACTTCTTGCGCCATCGTATCCAAAACGTTTAAATATTCTTCTATATCAATGTAAGGATATTCTTCTTTAGCGATGTATAAAGCTGCCTTAGCTAAGTCAATATACTCATCAGAATGCTGAATTTCTTGATAGAAATATTGACGTGGTAAAGAGAAAGTCATAAGCAACACCTGATAATAAGTGTAACAGGGAACAGAGAATCGGGAATAAGGAAAAAGCGCGTATAGTAATTCGATTTTAGTAATTAATCTTTTTCAATTCTTGATTAAAAAAGTGAATAATATTAGGTTTTATTTCCCCCCAATGGTGGATGAAGTTGGGGGGATGCTCACATTTAGGTGGAGCAAAGCTCATTCATCATTGCTTGTTGTCGCTGAAGCCACAGTTTTTCTATCTGATGAAGTTGTACTAGTTGCTAATACTGGCTTCTGATTTGAATTGAGGAAACGTTCACTCATTGTCTTAATTACAATATACAAGATTGGCACGATAAACAAACTTAAGAATGTGGCGATTAACATCCCACCAAACACTGCTGTTCCCAATGATTGACGACTTCCCGCGCCTGCACCTGTGGCAGTAGTTAAGGGAAAAATACCGATGAGTGTGGAAAAGGCAGTCATCAGAATGGGGCGTAGTCGTTCTTGGGAAGCTTCAATTGTGGCTTTGGTGATGCTCAATCCTTGTTCACGTAACTGGTTAGCAAATTCCACAATTAAAATCGCATTCTTACTTGCTAAACCAATCAACATCACTAAACCAATTTGACAGTAAACATCGTTAGCAAAACCTCGCATTGATTGAGCTACCAATGCACCAAAAATTGCTAGAGGTACGGATAAAAGAATGATGATTGGGTCTATATAATTTTCGTATTGGGCTGCTAGTACTAAAAAGACAAATACTAGTCCCAAACCAAAAATTAGGGGTGCTAAACCACCGGATTCTTGTTCTTCTAAAGAAGTCCCAGACCATTCATAACCATAGCCAGCTGGTAAAACTGCTTGCGCTGCTTGTTCCATTCTGTTAATTGCATCCCCAGAACTGAACCCAGGTGCAGCAGAGCCATTAATTTCTATGGAACGAAATAAATTGTAGTGGTTAATTGTTTGCGCTCCCACAATAGAAGTAATTTTGACTAAGTTCCCCAGGGGAATCATTTGATTAGTTTGCGATCGCACATACAATTGTTCAATATCTTTGGGGTTAGCGCGGAACTGTTGGTCTGCTTGCACATACACTCGATAGTTGCGCTGCTGCAAGTTAAAATCATTTACGTACTGAGAACCTAAAGCCGTTTGTAAGGTACTGAAAATATCATTAATAGAAACTTGCAGTGCTTTGGCTTTGTTACGGTCTACTTCTACTAACAACTGTGGTGTATTAGCAGCAAAGGTGCTAAACACAGCTTGTAATCCTGGTGTTTGGTTGGCGCGTCCTAGCAATTGTCCCATTGTCTGCACCAGATTCTCTAAACCGCTATTTCCTCGACGGTCTTGGAGTTGAAAGGTAAAACCGCCAAAGTTACCCAACCCTTGAATTCCTGGGGGGTTAACAGGAAAAACTCTCGCTTCGGGAATGGCAAAAAACTTGCCTTGCAGTTTACCAATGATGGCTTGTACTGATTGGTCTGGTCGAGGGCGTTCATCCCAAGGTTTTAAGGTGGTGAAGATAATCCCGCTATTGGCTGTACTACCACTAAAACCAAAACCGCCAACTGCAAAAGTTCCTACTACTTCTGGTAGTTGCAGAATTTCTTGTTCTACCTCTGACATCACATCACTTGTGTATTGCAAAGATACCCCTTGTGGCCCTTGAATAATCGTGATGAAATAACCTTGGTCTTCATCAGGTAAAAAAGCTGTGGGAACTGTAGTGTACAGCCAAACTGTCATGCCCAAGGAAACGATGAATAGACCGATGATAATGCTTTTGATGCGGGTGAGGAAGGTGAGCGATCGCTGATAGCCTCGTTGTACCCAATCCAAAAATCGATTGATCTGGTCAAAAATCCACCCCAGCCAGCCTGTTGGCTTTTGTCCCTGACGTAGTAACAAAGCACACAAAGACGGTGTCAGGGTCAAAGCCAAAAATGTCGAAATGACAATTGAAAAAGCGATGGTTAAAGCAAATTGTCGATACAATGCGCCAGTAGTTCCGGGAAAGAATGCTACCGGCACAAACACCGCCATCAATACTAAGGAAGTAGCGATAACTGCACCAAACAGTTCCGCCATTGATTCACTAGCAGCCCGACGGGGTTGAATGCCTTTATCCTGAATAAAACGGCTAATTTGCTCAACTACAACAATTGCATCGTCTACTACCATCCCCGATGCTAGGGTCAAACCAAACAAGGTCAAACTATTAATCGAAAAGTTAAAAACTTTAACGAAAGCGAATGTCCCTACCAAAGCCAAAGGAATGGTCAACGCCGGAATTAGAGTGGTGCGCCAGTCTTGCAAGAAGAAGAAAATCACCAGCACCACTAAAATTACGGCTTCTATCAGAGTTTTCACCACTTCTGCGAGGGATTCTTCGACGAAGGTTGTAGTATCGAAAGCCACCTGATATTTCATTCCCGGTGGTAAACTCGGAGCTAATCGAGCCATCTCCTCTTTCACTCCCTTGGCTACATCCAAAGCGTTACTCCCAGGAACTTGGTAAACTCCTAACCCGACTGCCTCTTTGCCCCGAAACCGCAAGAATGTGTTGTAGTTTTCTGCTCCTAGTTCGGCTCTACCGACATCTTGGAGTTTAACTAAAGTCCCATCACTCTCAGTTTTGATCACAAGTTCTTCAAACTCTTTTGTATCCGTCAGTCGGCTAGCAGCCCGTACATCGAGTTGATATTCTTGTCCTTTGGGTGCAGGTTCTTGTCCAATTCTCCCTGCACCAACTTGCAAGTTTTGTTCTGCCAGCGCATTGGTGACATCTGCTGTAGTTAAACCCCGACTCGCTAAACGATTGGGATCTAACCACAAACGCATAGCATAGCGACGTTCCCCGAAAATCCGCACATCACCCACACCTTTAACCCGTTTTAAGGCATCTGCTAAGTAAAGATCAGCGTAGTTACTGAGAAATATGTTGTCATATTCCTGATTATCTGTATACAAGCCGATCGCCAACAAAATATTGTTAGATTGTTTACTTACCCGCACTCCTGTGCGTTGCACAGCATCGGGTAATTGAGCTTCAGCCACGGAAACACGATTCTGGACATCGACGGCAGCAATATCTTTATCCCGCGAGGCATCGAAAGTTACTGTAATGCTGCTAGAACCATCGTTGCTGCTGCTGGAAGTAATATATTTAACACCCTCAACACCGTTAATTTGCCGTTCTAAAATGTTTGTCACACCGCTTTCCACTACTTCTGCACTCGCGCCGGTGTAGTTAGCAGCAACGTTGATTTGTGTGGGACTAATATCTGGGAAACGGGCAATAGGAAGTGTGGGAATACTGATTAGTCCCACTAGCAGAATAATTATCGCGCAGACTGTAGAAAAGACCGGCCGCTTAATGAAGAAATCAACAAACATATTTTTAGGAAGCCAAAAGGCAAAAGGTCAAAGGTCAAAGGTCAAAATCTTTTTACTTTTCACTTTCAACAATAGGTGCGCCGTTGGTGAGATTGAGAATGCCGGAAACTACTAGTTTGTCGCCAGCTTTTAGTCCTTCGATGACTTGATAGTTGTTGCCTTCAATCGCTCCCAATTTCACCGATTTTTGTACAGCTACTAAAGATGCTCCTCCCGCTTGGGGTTTTTCAGGTGGTTGGGCTAGGAATACGAAGGTTTCTCCACCTAAACGCGATACGGCTGTGACGGGAATTAATACCCCTGGGCGTTCACCCCAAATCACTTTGGCTTGGACTAACTGGCGATTGAGTAGCTGTCCTGTCCCATTGCTAATGGTGGCTTTGGCTAAGACTGTTTGGGAATTGGAATTGGCGTTGGGTTCGATAAAACTAATCCTGCCTGTGGCGGTGCGTTCGCCTTGGGCATCTAGCATCTGTACGGGTAATCCCGTCCGCAGTTGTGCAGCTTGATTGAGAGGAATGGATATATTCAGTTCTAAAGCACTGTTTCGAGTCAATGTAGTGAGTTGATCACCTTTGCTGACAAAGCTGCCAACTCTGACGGGAATATCACCGATAATCCCTGTGAAGGGTGCAAGAACGTTAGTGTAGCGCACTTGCACCTCTGCCGCTTTGACTTGGGCTGCTGCTTGGGTAACTTGCGCTCGCGCTTGGGCAATTTCCTCTGGACGCGCACCGTTCTCTAGTTGTCTGAGGTTTTGTCTTTGCTGTTCGAGGGCGGCCGCTAGTTCGTTAATATCAGAGCGACGACTTTTTTGCAGTTGTTCTAATCTGCGCTGGGCTTCCCGTAATCTAGCCCCAGCACTACGTTGTTCTTGGAGATAACCTTCTAAGACATCTTGGGAAATTGCTCCCTCGGTTCTCAGTTGTTCATATCGCTTGGCTCTTGACTGTGCTAGGTCTAAATCAGATTTGGCTGATTCAATTTGTGCTTCTGCTTGAGCAATTTCCTCTGGACGCGCTCCGGCTTGAGCATCTGTTAACCTAGCTTGGGCTTGGGCTACTTGCGCTCTGGCTTGGGCAATTTGTTCAGAGCGAGTACCCGCTTTGAGTTCCTCTAGACGAGCGCGGCTTTGTTCTAGGGATGCTTTAGCTTGTAATAGCTGCGCTTGAGCATCATCACTTTGCAGGCGAATGACAACTTGTCCCTGTTGAATGCGATCGCCTTCTGTGACTAAAATCTGACTGACTCTACCTTCAATCTCTGGACTCAGCACCACTGAACGAGGAGCTTCTAAGCTACCGACAAATACAGAGCTTTCTTGTAAATTTCCTGTCTCTACTGTCGCTACTTTCACTGGTATTCCCGTTGGTTGACCAGCTGCCGCCCCTGGCGGTTTATTCGCAGCCATGCTACTTTGCCACCACCTCCAGCCAAAACCACCGCCCAAAATTAACAACACAATGCCGACAATCAAAGGCCAACGTGGCTTATGAAAAGGGGTAGGGGAAAGTGGAGAGTCAGTAATCGGAACAGAGTTATGTTCTGGCGAAAGATTCTCTGGCGTTTGAGTCGTTGTAGAATCTTCTCTCTCTACTGGGACAGAGGAATGAGAATGATCTTCATGAGACATATGTGGTTACTCGTCCTTAAATCTTAGCTAGGGAAAGTACTGGGATATTTTTTATAGTGTGAGTATCAAAAAACGTTGCTATTGATGGACTGTGGTTAATTAAATTTTTACTTTTGATGAAGCAGTGCGGTGAGGCATTCTGTTGGGGAGACACTGCGTTGGGCGGGCAATGCCCGACTTGTAGCAAGTGTCGTCGGCTTTGCCGACTTGAAGGAACTGCCGTTAGTGCAGCGTTAGCGATGTTAGGAGTATCACTCCTTTTATGTCTCGAATCCCTTGAGTGACTGCTGTGGGTGCAGCATTAGCGACACAGGAGCGTCACCCTAAGAGATTTTAAATTTGAAATGGGGATTGAATCTAAAATTCGTCTTGAAAAATTCTAATCACCGAAGATGGGGCTTTGCCCATTGGAGGAAACCTCCGCACCCTGTGGGTACTCCTACGGAGAACTCGCAGAGTAGCAAGCTACAGACTTTCCGCAAAATCTGAAATGCCTTGTTTTTCCTCTGTCTCTATGCCACTGACCAACATTTCTACACAGGTTTCGATGTAACAAGCACGACTATAACCAAGTGTACTAGGCGTATCACCACGACGTAGCATTCCGTATAGCAACATACCAGTAAAACTATCTACTACTGCTCTCAAATCTACATTTGTACGCACCTTGCCCTTGTTCTGCGCTTTTGTGAGATACGACACTAGTTGTTCTCGCAAAATCTGGTCTTTTTTGTATAATATTTGGCATGCAACTTCTGGATGTCGCTTGGCTTCTCCAATAAATGTCCGAATCAGGGCTTCGTTTTCTTCCATCATCTGATTACACAATCGAGCATAGTGTCTGAGGCCAATATGTAAATCTTGAGTCCATTCATCTTGATGTGCCAAAATTTCTGCCGGCAAGGATAAAGCTTGCTGAATGACAGCTGCTAAAAGTTGCTCTTTAGTTTGAAAGTGGCGAAACAGAGTGACTTCATTCACTCCAGCTACCCGCGCAATTTCTTTGGTTGTAGCTCCTGTTAATCCTGCATCAGCAAACACTTCAGTTGCAGCTTTGATTAACCGTGACCGAGTGTGCGCTGTTCTTGGCACCAAGTGATTCATGACATTTATGCAAGCACTTGCTTACAAATGCAAGTAATTGCTTGCATTATATACACATAGTTGTGAAATTTGTATAAATTAAGCAAATAAACGATAAAAATAGCTAGAATATATGCTGAATTTGCTCAAAATTGAAGGCAATGCCGACCTCCAGTCGCTTCCCTACGTACCCCTCGCTGGCTCACTAAAGACTGATTGCCAAAGATATTGTCTGTAAAAGTTCTGGCAGAGTGTATGGCTTAGGCAAAAATGCTTTAATGCCGACGTTAGCAAAGGTGAGTTTATCGTTGAATACTAGTCCGCTAGAGGCAATAACTTTGAGATGGGGATTGATTTTGTGTAGCGTGTGGATGATTGTCATGCCATCCATTTCTGGTATCACCATATCCACCAATGCTACACTAATTTCAGTTTTATGCTTGATGTACAAAGCGATCGCATCAACACCGTTATCAGCTGTTATTACCTTGTAATTATGGTTCAACAGCAAGGTTTTGGCTGTTTCTCGAATTGATGTTTCATCATCTACTACCAAAATTAACTCTCCATTGCCTTCGGGGATATTCTGAATTGTTTTTGGCTGGGATTGTTGACCTGTGATGGCTGGTAGATATACCTGAAATTGACTACCCTTCCCTACACTGCTGTCTACATTGATAAATCCACCATGACTTTTGACGATTCCTATCACCGTTGATAACCCTAGTCCTGTACCCTTACCGACTTCTTTGGTGGTAAAGAATGGCTCAAAAATTCTTTCCAATATTTCTGCGGGAATACCTATGCCAGTATCTGTTACAACCAACATAATGTAACAACCCGCCTGCGCTTGCGGATATCTGGGAGCAGATGATTGATCGATGACAATATTTGTAGCCAATATCTGCAAACAACCCCCATTAGGCATAGCATCACGGGCATTGATGCACAAGTTCATCATCACTTGATTTAATTGCGTTGCATCAGCACGGACAGTCCAAAGGTCTGGGGCTATGTTGGTGGAAAATTCTATGGATTTGGGGAATGTTTGTTCAATAATGTAATGGATTTCAGAAATGATGTGCTTAAGTTGAACAATCATCCGTTTTCCCGATACACCTCTGGAAAACGACAATACTTGTTTGATTAATGCTGCGCCCCGCTTGACGTTACTATCGAGCATTTTGAGCAGTTGTCGAGTTTGTTGGTCAGATATTTTTTTTTCTAATAGTTCTAATGACATTGATATTGGTGACAGCACATTATTTAAGTCATGGGCAATACCACTAGCTAATGTACCGATGCTTTCTAGTCGCTGGGTACGAAGAAATTGTTGCTCTATTTGTTTTTTCTCTGTGATGTCGGTATTTGTTACCAAAATTGATTTCGGTTGTCCTTGGTCATCACGGACGAGAGTCCAACGACTGGCGACAATGATTTGTTTACCGTCTTTGGTAATTTGGTGCAGTTCTCCTTGCCAAGCACCTTGATTGAACAGTGCGGGCTGGATTTCTTTGACTACTAGTGAAGTTTCATCTGGTTTAAATAAAAGGTGGGTGGCATTTCTACCGATCGCTACTGAGGCTGGCCAGCCGTATAAACACTTGGCACTTTCATTCCAAAATAAGATGCGGTTTTCTAAGTCTTGCACCAAAATCGCGTCGGTGGAAATATCAATTAAGGTAGCCTGTTCGCGGATTTTTGCTTCTGCTTGTTTACGCTCTGTGATATCTTCAGCCAGACCAGCATAGCGATAGATTTCTCCATGAGTGTTGCGAATGGGAAAACTGCGATCGCGTAGCCAGCGAATTTCCCCATCCGAACGTACAATCCGATACTCAAGATCAAAGTTATCCTCTGAGTGCAAAACTACCGTTTTCACTTTCTCTAAATCTTCTGGATGGACAATACTGAAAAATGATTGGGGATTTTCAAGTATATAGTTGGTAGAGTATCCACAAATACGAGTATAAGCTGGGCTAATGTAAAGTACCTGATACTGCTCTTTGTTTCTCACCCAGAAGATAGCATCAACATTCTCTGCTAACTGACGGAAGCGTTCTTCGCTTTCTTTGAGGGCTGCTTCTATTTGTTTGCGCTCAGTAATATCTTGTACTGTTACATTGACTCCCAAAACTTGACCATCACTTCCTTTCATGGGGTGATAGCTACTGAGCCAATATTTTGCGATTCCTGGATTGGCGGGAGTTGTACCGTGGGTTTCGATATCTAAAACAGGTAGACCAGATTGAATAACTTGCAGATAGATGTGTTCTAGTTGATCAGCTATCTCCGGTATGACCTCCCGCACTCTGCGCCCAATATGCTCTTTCGCTGGTAAACCATTCATTTGTGCCAAGCGTTCGTTGATCCGCACATACCGCAGATTAGTATCGATAAAACACAGACCAATGGGAGTTGAATCATAGATGGCTTCAATCTCTGTTAATTGCTGCTGAATAGTTTCCTGGCTTTGCCAAAGTGCTGCTGCTGCTAATTTGCGCTCAGTTACATCTAATCCTGAGCCGACGAGTTTAATGATTTGTCCTTGGGCATTGCGAATTACTTCTCCTCTGCCTTCAATAAACCGCATGGTTTGATCAGGCGGTATAATCCGGTAATCCAACTCTATATCAATGCCTTCAGTGATCATTCGCTCCGTGCTATTTTGAATAGCTAGGCGATCCTCTGGATGAATCAACTGGAGCATTTCTTCAAGTGTGGGTTCTGGGTGGTTGGGGTCTAGCCCAAAGATCCGAAATAATTCTTCCGACCAAGTAATCTTGCCGCTAATTACATCAAATTCCCAACTCCCTAGACGGGCAACTCTTTGAGCAAATCTTAAACTAGCTGCGGTTTCTTTTAAAGTTACTTCTGCTTGTTTGCGTTGACTCATTTCTTGCACCTGGAAATATGAATGTCAAAACCACAACTAAGTGCAAGATGAGCAAGGCGTTCAATATCAAGTAAAAGAAGATACACAACTATATGAGGGAAAATAGATTCAAGAGCAGTTTGTGCAGCCTGACC